>DASWNZ010000247.1:0-4544 GCA_036398975.1 Longimicrobium sp. | reverse complement strand
GGGATGGCTGCTTCCGCTTCCCGCTGCGGAACCTCGGCGGCGGGTGCGGGCGCCACGGTCGGGGCCTGCTCGGGCGTCTTCGGCCCGTGCTCCACGCGCCCGGCGCGCTCCAGCGTGCGCGCCCCGAGCGCCTGACGGGCGCGGTACGCGCCTAGCGAGCCCAAGCGGCGCTCCAGATGGTTACGCGAGGCAGCACGGTCCACCTCGCTCGCCCTGACCTTCCGCACACCGTCGGTGAATACGAATCCGCCGTTGTGCACGCGGATCGACAGCCCGTGCCCGGCCAAGCCACGCTCCAGCTCGGCCCACGAGCGCGCCTGCGCGAGGTGTGGTCCGGCATCTCGCTGCACGGCTGCAAGGAACTTGGCATCCCCTCGCACCAGTGCGGGCGCACGGTCGCGTCCCGGCTCGCGCGAGTGTCTGCCGGGCACCACGCGCAGGCGGTGCGCCTTCTCCTGCTCGCGCAAGCTCCGCTCGATGCGCGCGTAGTCCCACGACTTGGACCATGCGGTGCAGCGCTCCGGGTGCACGCGGTTGACCATGATGTGAAGGTGTGCGTGGGCGCGGTCCTTGTGGGCGACGATTAGGGCTTGGTGCTCCTGTAGCCCCAGGTCGCGCAGCGTGCGGTCCGCGACTTGGCGCATGGTCGCACGGTCTACGGGGTCGCTCGGGTCGAACGAGATGGACAGGTGATAGACGGGTTTTCGCGTGCGTGTGGAATCGCGCGCGGTGGCCCGCATGATCCGAGCGGCGGCCTGTGGGTGGCTGGTCGGCAGGTTGCGCGATTCTACCCAATCCACCAGGTCCGGCTCCACCAAGGAGTCGCGGTACCCGTGCTCGAAGTAGTTGGCGAGCCCCATGAAGCCGTTCCCTACCCCCGCCTCCCCGATCATCTCAGGGCGACCCGGCTAAGCGTGGTGAACACGCGCACAAGCACCTCCCCCGCATCCGGCGGAAGGTAGTCGGCACCGTTTGCGCTGCGCGCCACGTCGTTCAGGGCCGTCCCCACGGGGCCAAGCTCGGCCAGCAGCGCGTTGGCCTCGGCCGCGCCGTCAGGCGCGGCGGCGGTAGCGGCCTCAGCCGTGTCTATCACCGCCACGATCAGGCTGGCGCTGTCGTAGTCCCCGTCGATCTCGGCCACACGGTGGAGCTGGTGGAGGTTGTTCAGCACGCGGGCGAGCTGGTGCACCAGCTCCTCACCCGCGCGCCGCTTCCGTTGGGGTGGCGTGTCCGGCGCAGGCGGCGGCGTGGGCTCCGTGGGAGGCGAGCCGCCCCGCAGGGCGTCCGCCTTCTCTAGCGCGGCCTCGCGCACGAAGCGCAGGGCGGGCACGCCGGCGGTTGAGATCGCGTCCTCAATGCGGGCCCACTCGTCCGGTCGCCAGCAGGTCAGTTTACGGATAGTGCGGCGGGTCCTGCGGGGCATGGTGCGTCTGTGGTTTGTTGCGGTTGTTGCCGTGTTGAGCGAAGCGAAACCGAGCGGCGAATTCCCGCACATGCGTGCGAGCGGAGCGAGCGTTTACGCATGTGCGGGAATTCGCATTGCTCGCTCCGGGGGTACGGGAGTGTGCGTAGTTTTCTGTAGTTTCGGGAGAGGCGCTTTTGAAAGCGTTCCATCCAGCGGGGAGACCAGAGCGGCGAAGCCGCGACGGTAGCCCTACGGGGGGTAGCGCGAAAGCAGAAGGCCACCGAATCTCTTCTGGTCCACGCTGAATCACGGCGGGTTGCACCCCGCCACAGCACAGAGGAGAGACGATGGCCTTCAAGATGAAAGGTACGAGCGCGGCCGCAGGTGAACAAGCGCCGCCGGACCTGATGCGCGCGATGCTCGCGCAGATGATGCAGGCGGCCGTGCAGGCGGAGTTCGACCGCTTCCTGGGCGCGGGGCCGTGGGAGCGCAACGGCGAGCGGCGCGGGTGGCGCAACGGGAGCAAGAGGAGGCGCTTGCATACGCGGGTGGGCACCATCGAGCTGCGGATCCCGAAGGACCGGGAGGGTCGCTTTCAGCCGAGCCTGTTCGAGCGCTACCAGCGGAGCGAGAAGGCGTTCGTGCTCGCGCTGGTGGAGATGTACATCCAGGGCGTCTCCACGCGGAAGGTGCAGAAGGTGGTGGAGCAGCTCTGCGGCGTGATGGTCTCGGCCAGCCAGGTGAGCGCGCTGGTGAAGGGGCTCGACGGCGAGTTGGAGACGTGGCGGCGGAGGAGCTTGGGCGGCCAGAAGTACCCGTACCTGGTGGTAGACGCGCACTACGAGAAGGTGCGGCGCGAGGGGCGCGTGCTCTCGACCGCGGTGCTGTGGGTGATCGGGATCAGCGAGACGGGCTACCGCGAGCACCTGGGCGTGTGGACGGGCCCCAGCGAGAGCCGGGAGAGCTGGGTGCGCGTCTTCCGGGATCTGACCCAGCGCGGGCTGGAGGGCGTGGAGTACGTGGTCAGCGACGAGCACGCCGGGCTGGTGCAGGCGCTGGGGCTGTACTTTCCCGAGGCGTCCCATCAGCGCTGCCAAGTGCACTACATGCGCAACGCCCTCTCGTACGTGAGCACCGACGCCGTGCGGGCCGAGCTCATCACCGGACTGCGCGATGCCTGGGCGGCACCTACGCGCGAAGAGGCGCGCGCCCGCCTCACGCGGCTGATCGACGCTCTGCGACCGAAGGTGCCCACGCTCGCCGAATGGCTGGAGGAGACGGCCGAGCAAACGCTCACGTGCTACGAACTGCCCGCCGGCGTGCACCGGCTCCGGCTGCGCAGCACCAACAGCGTGGAGCACGACCACGCCGAGATCCGCCGCCGCACGCGCGTGGTGAGGATCTTCCCCAACGACGCCAGCCTCGTGCGCCTCGCCTCGGCCTTGGCGATGGAGCGTAACGAGCAGTGGATGGAGCGGCGCTACTTCGCCATCCCGGACGCGCCGCAGCAGACACCCGAGCTCAGGCAGGTCGCCTGAGCCTCAGCAGGCCAGAAGAGAAACTACAGAAAAAGCTGCACTTGACCTCCGAACGAACCGATTGCGGTACGCCGTCTCACAAATGCTCTCCAGAAGGCTTTTCATAATTTTCAAGCAAGGTACGGAATTTAGCTGCTGAGGCGAGTCTTCCATGACTCGCGGGCCATGCACGCGGTCGGCGCACGCCTCTCGCCAAGCTGCTGACGGCGTCTGGCTGGCCGACCCTATGCCCCGCTACCTGTTATTAGGTTGCCCGGATTATGACAGAACCTCGACGTACCCGTCCGTCCCGTGCACGCGGATCCGCTGCCCGTCCCGGATGAGCCGGGTGGCATGCTCCACCCCCACGACGGCGGGCAGGCCGTACTCCCGCGCGATCACCGCGCCGTGGGTCATCAGGCCCCCAACTTCCGTCACCAGGCCCTTGATCGCAACGAACAGGGGCGTCCAGCTGGGGTCCGTGTAGGCGGTGACCAGGATGTCGCCGGGTTCGAGATCCGCCTCCGCCATGTCCAGGATCACGCGGGCCCGCCCCTCGACGGTCCCGGCGGAAACCGGCAGGCCGACCAGTGCGCCGGCCGGAAAATCGTCGCGCCGGTACGTCCCGGTGATCATCTCGCCATCCGACGTGAGCACCCGGGGCGGCGTGAGCGCCTGGTATGATCGGAACGCGTCCTTGCGCCGGCGGATGAGCGCGTCATCCACCTGGTGCGTGCGCACGACGTCGTGGAGCTCCTGGAAGGTGAGGTAGAAGATGTCTTCCTTCTCGCGGAGCACGTGGGCCCGCACGAGGCGCCCGGCTTCTTTCATCAGGGCCTGCTTGTAAACGAAGTAGCGGCTGACCATCCCGTACTTCGGATATTCTCGGAATCCGGCGAAGGTGCGGACCCGGTCGATCATCCGCTGCGTCTCTTCGGCCTTCCGCTCTCCGTCCGGCAGGGCCCGCAGGCGTTCCAGCAACTCCTGCTCCTTCGCCCACGCCTCCTGCCGCCCCTGCTCGAAGCGCCGTGCGCCGGCGCCCGGCTCGAAGTTCCTGACGTTGCCGAGGATCAGGGGGACGAGCATGCTGGGGCGTTCGCTCCAGCGCGTCCTCGTGATGTCGATCTCACCGACGCAGCGCATGCCGTATCGGTCGAGCCAGGCCAGGATCGCGTCTCGCGCTTCCCGCCCGCCCGCGAGCCGGGGAAGCTCATCCAGGAAGTCCTCGTCCTCGACGCGCTGCAGATAGGCCACCACCTCCGAGTGCGGGCGGATCACGTCCGCGACGTCGAGGAGTGCCAGCCCCATCTCCGACGTGACGTTGTGGGGAACGGACTGCGTGAGCACGTCGGCCGCGTTCTTCTCGCCCAGCCACGCCTCCAGCTGATCGTTGAGCCACCACGTGGCCTCCATCCCCGTCATGATCACCCGGCGGCTTTGCGGATCGTGCAGGACCCGCCTCAGCTCCTGCATGTCCTGCAGGATGAAGTCGAGCAGCGCCGGTCCGGACCTGTCCCGGATGTCGCGCTTCGCGGCGGCGATGGAAGCCTGGGTGCGCGCGATCAGCTCGTCGACGATGGCCGGATCGGGCTCGATCGGGGCCTCCCCGCTGCTGGGCGGCG
>DASWNZ010000246.1:0-56505 GCA_036398975.1 Longimicrobium sp. | reverse complement strand
GGGCACCAGCGGCCCCATCACCACGCAGGTGGGCGCGGCGGCCAAGCTGGGCTTCGTGCAGCAGCCGTCGAACACGACCGCCGGCGCGGCGATCACGCCGGCGGTGACGGTGGCCATCCAGGACGCCAACGGCAACACGGTGACGACGGCCTCGGAGGGCGTGACGATCGCCATCGGCACCAACCCGGGGAGCGGCACGCTCGGCGGGACGGTGACGGTGGGGCCGGTCAACGGCATCGTGACCTTCCCCGACCTGTCGATCAACAAGGCGGGCGCGGGCTACACGCTGAGCGCCAGCGCGACGGGCCTGACCGGCGCCACGAGCAGCGCCTTCGACATCACTCCGGGCGCACCGGCGGCGCTGGCCTTCACGGTCCAGCCCTCCAACGTGATCGCCAGCGCCCCGATCACTCCGGCGGTGCAGGTGTCCATCGTGGACGCCAACGGCAACCTGGTGACGACCGCCACGGACAACGTGACGCTCGCCATCGGCACCAACCCGTCGGGCGGCGCGCTCTCCGGCACCACCACGGTGGCGGCGGTGAACGGCGTGGCGACCTTCTCCAACCTGAGCATCAACCTGGTGGGCACCGGCTACACGCTGGCCGCCACCTCCGGCTCGCTGACGGGCACCACGAGCACGCTGTTCGACGTGACGCACGGCCCGCTGCACCACTTCCTGGTGGAAGCGGCCGGCGGCGGCCCGATCGGCGCCCAGCTCGCCGGCACGCCGTTCAACGTGCGGGTGACCGCGCAGGACGAGTTCAACAACACGGTCACCAACTTCACCGGCACGGTGGGCTTCACCTCCACGCCCAGCGGCGGGATCACGGCGGGCGGCACCTCCGGCGCCTTCACGGCCGGGGTCCTGACCTCGCACGCCATCACCTTCGGGACGCCGGGCAGCTTCACGCTCACGGCCACGAACACGGCGGGCGCGCAGGCCGGCACCAGCAACTCCTTCGAGGTGCAGGCGCCGCCGACGGCGGTGAACGAGGGTCCGGCGGCGGGCAGCGCGCCGGGGCAGCCGTTCCACGCCTTCTACAGCACGGCAGGCAACCCGCAGACGTACACGCTCGCGGCGCCGGGCCTGCTGGCCAACGACAACCTCGGCTTCCCGGCCGCGACGATCACCTCGTTCGGCGCGGACAGCCTGGGCGGGTCGGTGACCACCTACGCCGCGGGGACCACCGTCAACCCGCTCCCGGGGACGGGCCGCACCACGGGCTCGCTCTCGGTGGGCGCGGACGGCAGCGTCACCTTCACCCCGCCGGACGGCTTCACCGGCAACTACGTCTTCCGGTACCGGCTGACCAACGTGCGCGGCACCGCGGATGGGACGGTGACGATCGCTGTGGGCGCGCGCCCGAGCGCGGTAAACGACACGTACTCGCCGGTGCTGGTGGGCAACGTGCCGATCAACACCGCCACCAGCACGCAGTTCCGCGTCACGACCAACGACGCGGGCGACGGCAAGGTGCTCGCGATCACGGGCCAGAGCAACGGCACCGCGACGCTGAACGCGGACAGCACCTTCACCTTCCGCCCGAACCCGGGCTTCGAGGGGTCGGCGTCGTTCACGTACACGGTGACCAACGGCTTCGGGACGTCGGCTCCGGCCACGGTCTCGATGACGGTCGCCAACCCGGTGTGGTTCCTGAACTCCGGGGCCGCCGCGGGCGGTGACGGCCGCTACGACACACCGTTCAACGCGCTTTCCAGCTTCGCCGCGATCAACAACGGCACGGGGAACAACCCGGCCGCCAACGACCGCGTCTTCCTCTACACGGGCGCGTACAGCGGCCCCGTGACGCTGCTGAACGGGCAGCAGTTCATCGGCCAGGGGGCCACCGGGAGCACGTTCAGCTCCCTGCTGGGCGTGACCTGGCCGGCGGACTCCGGCGCGGAGCCCGCCATCAACGGCACCTCGCCGTCCATCACCTCCGCGACGACGGGTGTCACGCTGGGGAGCGGCAACACGCTGCGCGGCTTCAACCTGGGGAACACGACCGGGGCGGCGCTGATCGGCAGCAGCTTCGGCACGGTGGTGGTGACCAACGTGGGGATCAACACCACGGGCCAGGCGCTGAGCCTGACCACGGGCACGCTCAACGGCAGCTTCACGCAGCTTCGCTCCACGGGCGGCACGAACAACGTGTTCCTCTCGGGAGTGGCGACCACCGGCACCTCCACCCTGGGCGCCGCGGGTGACGTGCTCTCCGGCGCCACGGGCGATGCCTTCGTGGTCGCCGGCGGAACGGGGTCGTTCATCTACTCCGGCAACGTGACGCAGGCGAGCAACGCCGCGACGGTGAACGTGAGCGGCGGCCACAGCGGCACGCTGACCTTCCAGACGGGGACGGTGAGCGCCACCAGCGGCACCGGCCTGCAGTTCAACAACGCGGACGGCACCTACGCCTTCAGCGGCACCACGACGCTCAACGGCGGCAACGCCGGGATCGACGTGAGCAACGGGTCGTCGGGCACCTTCACCTTCCCCAGCACGGCGAGCATCACCAACCCGACGGCGGAGACGGTGGCCATCAGCAACAGCGCGCCGACCTTCACCTACGCGGGCACGCTGAGCAAGACCAACAACTCCGGCAGCGGCATCACGCTGAGCTCCAACACGGGCGGAACCATCACCTTCAGCGGCACCAGCAAGGTGTTCAGCACGGGGACGTCCGCCGCGGTCAACATCACCGGCAACGGCGCGACGATCCTCTTCACGGGCGGCGGGCTGGACATCGACGTGAGCGGCAGCAACGCCACAGGCTTCACCGCCTCGGGCGGCGGCAGCGTGACGGTGCAGGGGAGCACCAACACGATCGACCTGACCACCGGCAGCAACGCGGCGGTCGCGCTCAGCGTGTCCGGCACGACGATCGCGGCCGGCGCGCTCAACTTCACCCGCATCTCCTCCAACGGAGGCGCGAACGGGATCGTGCTGAGCAACACGGGGAGCACCGCGGGGCTGACGGTGAGCGGGACTGGATCGGCCTCAACCGGCGGAGTCATCCAGAACACCACGGGCGACGCGATCACACTGACCAGCACGATCAACCCGACGTTCAGCTACATGACCGTGCAGAACAACGGCGGCAGCGGCATCCGCGCGAGCGCCGTGTCGGGTCTGTCGCTCAGCAACTCCATGATCGACAACAACGCCGACGTCAACGGCGGAACCGAAGCCGGCATCCTGCTGCTGAACATGTCCGGTACGAACCTGATCAGCGCGAGCACGGTCCGTAATTCGTTCGAGGACAACATCCGGTGGACGCCGTCCTCGGGGGCGCAGACGCTGAACCTCACCAACGTCACCGTTGGGCCGACCGATCCTACCAACGGCAACACCGGCGTGAACATCATCGGCACCAACACGGCCAACGCCACGCTAAACGTGACCGGCGGCACGTTCACGCAGAACAAGAGCTTCGCCATCGGGACGAGCTTCACCGACAACTCGGCCCACACCGTCAACGTCAGCGGGGCGGCGTTCACGGACAACAATATGGCGATCGGGCTGGCCACGACGCTGAACGCCGACGTGACGTTCGACATCGCCAACAACCCGAGCATCCTGCGCTCCAAGACCAACGCCATCCAGGTGCTGGCGGGAGCGACTTCCACCAGCCAGTCGCAGATCCGCGGGAAGATCCGCAACAACGTGATCGGTGACAACACGGTGGACTCGGGCGCCCGTGACGGGATCGGAATCGCGCTGGAGGTGAACGACGATGCGGACGCCGTGATCGACGTCACGGGCAACAACATCAAGCACACCGACCAGGACGGGATCTTCATCCAGGCGCGTGACCCCAACACCGGCGACGGCGATGCGGCGACGGCAGTCGCGGACTTCACGGTGACGGGGAACACGGTTGGCACTCCGGACGACAACACCGCCTTCCCCTTCTTCACCGTCTACGGCGTCAGGGTGGAGTCCAGGCACAACACCACGGTCTGCCTCGATCTGGCGAACAACACCTCGTCGGACGTGGGTGCCGTCGGACACTTCCAGCTGCGCCAGCGCAACACCACCTCGGTGTTCAAGCTGGAGCGCTACAGCGGCTCCGGGACCGACGACACCGCGGTGGCGAACTTCGTCAAGGCTCAGAACCCCTACGCGGGCGTAACGGCGGCCGCGACCCACGAGAGCGCGACGGGCTTTACCGGCGTCGCGAACGGCACCTGCCGCACGGCTCCCTGAGCGCCTGCACCCACCCCTCTGGCCGGCCGTGATCCCACGGCCGGCTCCTCCCCCACCGGACGCCGCAAGGCTTCCGGTGGGGGCCTTCCTCACCCCGACGACGCGCGCGTCGAAAGGAGCAGCATGGCGGAACCGTTCCTATCCGAGATCCGCATCATGAGCTTCGTCTTTGCCCCGAAAGGCTGGGCGCTCTGCAACGGGCAGTTCCTCCCCATCAACCAGAACCAGCCGCTGTTCTCGTTGCTTGGCACCACCTTCGGGGGAAATGGCCAGACGACCTTCGCGCTGCCCGACCTCCGGGGCAGGACGCCCATCCACGTCGGCAGCGGCCACACGCTGGGCGAGAAGGGCGGGGAACAGGCCCACACCGTCAGCATCAGCGAGCTGCCGACGCACGTCCACGTGCTCAACGCCTCGTCGGTCGCCGCCAACGCCCCGGTCCCCTTCGGCCCCACCGGCAACATCCTGGCGCAGTCCACGAATCCCATCTACGGTCCCCCCAACAACCTGGTGGCCCTGAGAGCCGGTACGGTCACCAACACCGGGGGCAGCCAGTCGCACCTGAACATGCAGCCGTACCTGACGCTGTCGTTCTGCATCGCGCTTCAGGGCATCTTCCCCTCCCCCAACTAAGCCGGCCGGAGACTGCAAATGGCGCAACCCTACGTGGGTGAGATCCGCATGTTCGCGGGGAATTTCGCCCCAGCCGGATGGATGTTCTGCGAGGGACAGCTGCTTCCCATCAGCGAAAACGAGACGCTCTTCCAGCTCATCGGCACCACTTACGGCGGCGACGGCGAGAGCACCTTTGCGCTTCCTGACCTGCGCGGGCGCATCCCGATTCACCAGAGCGGCGAATTTCTCCTCGCCCAGAGCGGCGGGGCGGAGGAGATCACGCTCACCGTGAACCAGATCCCGGCGCACACGCATCCGATGCTGGGCTCGTCGGCCGTGGCGAGCAACCTGAACCCGGGGAACCAGGTGGTGGCGCAGGACAACGTGGTCGGGATTGACTACTACATCGAGGACGTCGCCACCGTCAACATGGCCCCCACGGCCATCGGCCCGGTGGGAGGGAGCCAGCCGCACACGAACTTCCAGCCGTACCTGTGCGTCGACTTCATCCTCTCGCTCTACGGCATCTTCCCCTCCCCCACCTGACGGAATACGACCATGGCCGATCCGTTCGTCGCAGAGATCCGCATCTTCCCGTTCAACTTCGCCCCCAAGGGGTGGGCGTGGTGCGACGGGCAGCTCCTGCCGCTCTCGCAGAACACCGCGCTTTTCTCGCTACTTGGCACCACCTATGGTGGGAACGGAAAGAGCAACTTCGCGCTCCCGGACCTGCAGGGAAGGGCGCCGATGCACCCGGGGCAGGGCCCGGGGCTGTCGCTGCACGACCTGGGCGAAACCGGTGGCAGCGAGACCGTGACGCTGCTGGAGAGCGAGATTCCCTCGCACGCCCACACGCTGCGCGCCAACAACACCAACGGGGACACGCCCAGCCCGGGCGGCAACTCGCTGGCGCGAACCGGCACGTCGAATACGTACCAGCAGAACAGCAGCGCCAACCTGACGGCGATGGCGGTGGAGTCGCTCCCGCCCGCCGGCGGCGATGCCCCGCACAACAACATGATGCCGTACCTCACGTTCTACTTCAACATCGCCCTCCAGGGCGTGTTCCCGCCGCGCGGTTGAGCGGCGGCCGCCGAGGCCGGGACGCGGCCGGTTTGCCGCGCGCTTGGCGCCAGCGTGAGAACATGTAAGCGTGAAAAGTGAGGGGTGCGGCCGCGTGTCCTTGCGCGGCCGCACCCGTTTCGGTCCACCTCGAACCGATGTGTGAGCGATGATCGTGGGGCGACTGGTGGAGGAGGTGACGCTCCGTCCGGCGGGGGATGACGACCTTCCGTTTCTCCTGCGCGTGTACGCGGAGTCGCGCGAGGAGGAGCTCGCGCAGGTGCCCTGGACGGCGGAGCAGAAGGAGGCGTTCCTGCGGCAGCAGTTCGAGGCGCAGCACGCGTGGTGGAGGGAGCACTACACCGGCGCGTCGTTCGATCTCGTGCTGGTGGGCGGGCGCCCCGCCGGGCGCCTGTACGTGGACGAGTGGGCGCGCGAGATCCGCATCGTGGACATTGCGCTGCTCACGGAGCACCGCGGGCGCGGGTACGGTACGCAGCTCCTTCGCGGCGTCCTGGCGCGAGGCGACGCGGCGGGGAAGCCGGTCAGCATCCACGTGGAGCGCATGAACCCCGCGCTGCGCCTGTACCAGCGGCTCGGCTTCCAGCTCGTGGAGGACAAGGGCGTGTACCTGCTGATGGAGCGGCCGTCCGCGGGCGGCGCGTAGGAAGAACCATCACACAGAGAGCACGGAGGGGCACTGAAAGACGCGGAGAATGATCTTCCGTTCTTTCAGTGCCCCTCTGTGGCTCTGTGTGACGCGCTGTTCAGGCGAAGACCGCCTCGTAGCGCGTCCCGTCGCTCTCGGGCTGGATTGGGACCAGGAAGAGCGGGAATGGCTCCATCCCCTCCGTGTCGACCGTGTACGTGGCTTGCGGGATCATGTGGCCGCGGTCGGCGCGGAAGAGCAGGGTGAAGGGCTGGCGCCTGCCGTCGCTCGTGTCGCCCCAGGGGGTGACGGAGATGAGCTCCGCGGGCATGTACTGGCGCTCATCCACGATCACGCGGAAGGTCTTGCCCACGTGAGGCTGGAAGGTCTCGGCGGTGAAGGTATCGAGCATGGATCTGCGCTGGTGGGTTAGCCGGGAAGCACGAACGCGCCCAGATTGATCTGCGAGATGCCGCCGTTGGACTGCAGCTCCGCCTGCCCGAGGTCGTTGAAGGAGATGCTGAGCTGCCCGCCGCCTTCGTACCGGAAGACCATCTCCTCGCCCTGGTACGACAGGAGCACGCCCCAGGTGGCCTTGCTGTACCCGCCGATCTGCCGGTCCGCGATGTCGTGCACCATCATCTCCCCGAGCCCCGGCACGGTGATGGTCGCGTTGCCGAGCGCCCCCGCAGGGTGCCCGCTCGACCCCGGCTGAACGGTGAAGCTGGCGCCGGCGCTGTTGGCCACGACGACCGGGCGCCAGAAGTGGTTCGTGACGTTCAGGGTGTACATGGGGTGTGGCTCCTGGAGGGATGGAGAGAGGTGGGCTGCGTGGTGAACATGCACCCCCCGCGCGGGCACGGCCAGCCTTGGCCCCGGATGCGCCGAAACGTGCACTCCGGGCCTTCGTCGCAGCACCCCGTACCCGTTACCGCCCCGTAAAGCTCGCCGGGCGCTTCTCCAGGAATGCGGCCACCCCCTCGCGCTTGTCGTCGCTGGCGAAGCAGGTGGCGAAGAGCTCGGTCTCGTAGGCGAGCCCCGCGGCCAGCGGCATCTCGGCGGCGGCACGGACGGCGGACTTGGCCATCTGCAGCGCGACGGGGGACTTCGCCGCCATGCCGTGCGCCAGCTCCAGCGTGCGCTCGCGCAGCTCGGCGGCGGGGTGCACCAGGTCCACCAGGCCGATGCGCAGCGCCTCGGCGGCGTCGATGATCTCGCCGGTGAGGACGAGGCGCATGGCCTGGCCGGTGCCCACCACGCGCGGAAGGCGCTGCGTGCCGCCGCCGCCCGGGATGATCCCCAGGTTGATTTCCGGCTGCCCCAGCTTCGCCGTGTCGGCGGCGATGCGAAGGTCGCAGGCCAGCGCCAGCTCGCACCCGCCGCCCAGCGCGAAGCCGTTGATCATGGCGATCACCGGCTTGGGGTACGCGGCGATCTCGTCGAAGACGCGGCGGCCGGTCATCACGGCGCGCTGCTCCAGCGGCGTGCGCTCCGCGAACTCGCCGATGTCCGCGCCGGCCACGAACGCCTTCTCGCCCGCGCCGGTGAGCACCAGTACGCGCACCTCGGCGTCGTCGCGCAGCTCGTCGAGGGCCGCGATCAGCTCGCGGCGCACGGCGGCGTTGAGGGCGTTGCGCTTCTCGGGGCGGTCGACGGTCAGGATGGCGACGGCGCCGTCGCGCTCGATGCGGACGGTCTCCATCACTTCCCCTCCCAGTCGTAGAAGCCGCGCCCGCTCTTCTTCCCCAGCCGCCCCTCGGCCACCATGCGGCGCAGGATCTCCGGCGGGCGGTACTGCTCGCCGCCCAGCTCGCCGTGCAGGTACTCGGCGATCCCCAGGCGCACGTCCAGCCCCACGACGTCGGTCAGCTTCAGCGGGCCCATGGGGTGGTTGTAGCCCAGCTCCATGGCGCGGTCGATGTCCTGCGGCGACGCGACCCCCTCCTCCACCATCCGCATCGCCTCCAGCCCCAGCACGACGCCCAGGCGCGACGAGGCGAACCCCGGTGTGTCCGTCACCACGATCGGCTCCTTGCCGATGCGCGCGGCGAAGGCGAGCGACGCGTCGACCGTCACCTGTGACGTTTCGCGGCCGCGCACCACCTCCAGCAGCTTCATGATGTGGACGGGGTTGAAGAAGTGCAGCCCCACCACACGCTCCGGCCGCCCCGTGGCCGCCGCGATCCGCGACACGCTCAGCGACGACGTGTTGCTCGCCAGGATCGCGTCCGCCGGGGCGGCTTCGTCGGCCTCACGGAAGATGCTCTCCTTGAGCTCCATCGCCTCGGGTACGGCCTCGATCATCAGCCCCGCGTCCGAGACGGCGTCGCGCAGGGTCTCGGCGGCGCGCAAGCGGCCGCGCGCGGCGGCGGCATCGGCGGCGGCGACCTTTCCGCGCTCCACGCCCTTGTCGAGGTTCTCGCCGATGCGGGTGAGGGCGCGGTCCACGGCGCCGGGCATGGGATCGAAGAGCGCCACGCCGTAGCCGGCCATCGCGCACACCTGCGCGATCCCGTGACCCATGGTGCCGGCGCCGATCACGGCGACGCGGGAGATCGATTGCTCGCTCATTTCAGCCCCTGGATTTGCGCGCCGAGAGGTTGCCCAGCGCGTTGCATACCGTGCCGAAGACCCGCTTGCCGTAGGGATGCTGGTCGAATGGCCGTGTGGCCCCCGCCGGCTCCAGATCGCTCACCGTCCGCGTACCGCAGTTGACGCGGTGGCGCGATTCGGACTTGATGGTGGAGGTCGCCGGGGCGTCTGGCGTGGTGCGGACCCCCTCGGTCTGGCGGATCCAGACGACGCGCGTCCCCGTCTCCATGACGATGCGCGAGGTGTCGAGCGAGGTGACGATGTTGTTGCTGGCGCCCAGCGTGATCCAGGGCGCGGGCGAGCGCGGCACGTCGGGCGCCTTGCATGCGGCCAGCGTCAGCAGTAACGCCGCGCCGAGAGTGTGTTTCTTCATCGTGCCAGTTCGGGGAGACGCTTGCAGAGGGCGGGGAAGATGTACTCCCCGAACGGGTGCTCACCAAAGGTGTGCCAGCGTGAGCCGGGAGCCTGATCGATCATCCGCCCGGTGGTGTCCCGCGTCTCCATTACAAGGTCGTCCACGCGCTCGGCGGCGCAGGTGATCCGCTGGTGCACGTCGACGCGGTGGAACGGCTCGCCGCCCTCCATCGAATCGGGCTCCACGTAGTCGAAGCGGAGCCACACGTCCGCGACGCCATCGCGCACCGTGAGGCGCGAGGTGTCCACCGATGCGAGCGCGCCGCCTCCGTCGTGGAAAGCGACCCAGGGGGCGGGCGGATCGGGGAGCCCGGATCCGCACGCGGTGGAGCAGACCAGCGCGGCGAGTGCCGGAAGATGGTGTCGTTTCATCGGGGCAGGGAGGCGGTCACTCGCCGCGGAAGACGGGAGTGCGCTTTTCGTTGAAGGCGGCGATTCCTTCGCGCGCATCGGCGGAGCGGAAGCACGCCATCTGCTCGTCGCGCTCGGCGGCGAGGATCTCGTCCAGCGTGGCGTCCAGCGAGCGGGCCAGGGTGCGCTTGGCGGCTGCGAGGGCGAGCGGCGGCTTGGCCGCGAGCTCCGCCGCGAAGGCGCGCACCTCGTCCTCGAAACGCTCCGCGGGGACGACGCGCTCGAAGAGTCCGATGCGCAGCGCCTCGTCGGCGGGGACCATGCGGGCGGAGAGGATCAGCTCCGCGGCGCGCCCGGCACCCACCAGGCGCGGGAGGAACCAGCTGCCGCCCCAGTCCGGGTGCAGGCCGATGCGGTTGAATGTCATCCCGAACGACGCCTTCTCCGATGCGATGCGGATGTCGCACGCCAGCGCCAGCGACGCACCGGCGCCCGCCGCGGGGCCGTTCACCGCCGCGATCACCGGCTGGCGCACCGCGCGCAGGCGGCGGACCGCGCGCATCCCGGACTCCACCAGCCGCTCGAACGCCTCGCTGTCGCCGCGGCCCACGAGATCGCCGGTGACCTCCAGGTCCGCACCGGTGCCGAACGCGCGGCCGTTACCAGTGACGACGAGAACGCGCACGGCCGCGTCTTCCGCGGCGCGGGCGATGGCGTCGTGCAGGTCGTCGCGCATCGTGCCGGCGAAGGCGTTGAGGCGCTCGGGGCGGTTGAGGGTGATCCAGGCGACGCCGTCCTCGACGCGCAGCAGGACGGTGTCGCTCACTCGGCGCGCTCCACGATCATCGAGATCCCCTGGCCCACGCCGATGCACATGGTGGCGAGTCCGTAGCGCACGCCGCGGCGCCGCATCTCGTGCACCAGCGTGGTGAGGATGCGCGCGCCGGAGGAGCCCAGCGGGTGGCCCGTCGCGACCGCTCCGCCGGAGACGTTGACGATCTCCGGATCCAGCCCCAGCTCGCGGACGCAGGCGACGGACTGCGCGGCGAAGGCCTCATTGATCTCCGCCAGGCCGATGTCCTCAATGCGCAGCCCCGCGCGCGCCAGCGCCTTGCGCGTCGCCGGCACGGGGCCGATCCCCATGCGCTGCGGCTCCACGCCGGCCACGTCGCTCGCCACCACGCGCGCCATCGGCCTCAACCCCATCTCCTCCGCCACGGCGGCGGAGGCGACGAGGAGGGCGGAGGCGCCATCGTTGAGGCCGGACGCGTTCCCCGCGGTTACGGTGCCGCGGTCCGTGCGGAAGGCGGCGCGGAGGGCTGTCAGCGAGTCCAGCGTGGTGTCGGCGCGCGGGTGCTCGTCGGTGTCCACTACCTTCGGCGGCCCTTTGCGCTGCGGAATATCGATGGGGACGATCTCGCCCGCGAAGTGGCCTGCGGCGATGGCGGCGGCGGCGCGCTGCTGGCTGGCAAGCGCGAACGCGTCCTGGTCCGCGCGCGACACGCCGAACTCCTCCGCCACGATCTCCGCCGTCTCGCCCAGCGACACCGTCCACTCCCTGGGCATCTTCGGATTCACGAAGCGCCACCCCAGGAGCGAGTCCGCCATCTCGGGGACACCGCGCGCATAGCCTTCCTGCGGCTTGAGCATCACCCATGGCGCGCGGGTCATGCTCTCCACCCCGCCGGCCACGAACAGCTCTCCCTCGCCGGCGCGGATGGCGTGCGCGGCGGAGCGGACGGCCTGCAGCCCCGACCCGCAGAGCCGGTTCACCGTCTGCCCCGGCACCGTTACTGGTAACCCGGCCAGGAGCCCGGCCATGCGCGCGACGTTGCGGTTGTCCTCGCCCGCCTGGTTGGCGCACCCAAAGATCACGTCGTCGATGCGCGCCGCGTCCACCCCGGTGCGCTCCACCAGCGCGCGGATAACGTGCGCCGCCAGGTCGTCCGGCCGCACGGAAGCGAGCGAGCCGCCGTAGCGCCCCACCGGCGTGCGGACGGCGTCGAGGATGAATGCGTCGGTCATGGAAAAAGTGCCTAGTGCCTGGTGCTCAGTGCCCAGTGACGGCGCCCGAAGCTACTGGGCACTCGGCACTAGGCACTGGGCACTTTCAGTTCATCCCAGACTCACCCACACGCTCTTCACCTGCGTATACAGGTCCAGCGCGTGCTTCCCCAGCTCGCGGCCGTAGCCGCTCTGCTTGTAGCCGCCAAAGGGGGAAGCGGTGTCCAGGTTGTGGTAGGTGTTGATCCAGACGGTGCCGGCGCGAAGGCGGTGCGCGGCGCGGTGCGCCTTGCCGATGTCGCGCGTCCACACGGCGGCGGCCAGGCCGTAGATGCTGGAGTTGGCGATGTGGATCGCCTCGTCCATGTCCTTGAACGTCGTGATGCCGAGCACGGGGCCAAAGATCTCCTCGCGCGCGATGGTCATGTCCGGCGTCACGCGGTCGAAGATGGTGGGGTTCAGGAAGTAGCCGCGCATCCCGTTGACCTCCACCCGCTCGCCGCCCGTCAGCAGCTCGGCGCCCTCCGCCTTCCCCTTTTCAACGTAGCCGAGCACGCGGTCCATCTGCTCCTGCGACACCAGCGGCCCCAGGCGCGTCTTGGGGTCGAGCGGGTCGCCCGCCTTCATCCCGCCCACGCGCTTCAGCAGCTTCTCCACGAACTCGTCGCGGATCGACTCCTCCACCAGCAGCCGGGATCCGGCGGTGCACGCCTGGCCGGCGTTGTAGAAGATCGCCATCGCGGCGCCCTTGACCGCGGCGTCCAGATCGGCGTCGGCCAGGACGATGTTGGGGCTCTTGCCGCCCAGCTCCAGCGACACGCGCTTCAGCGACCCCGCGGCCTCGCGCTGGATGATCTTGCCGACCTCGGTGGAGCCGGTGAAGGCGATCTTGTCCACGTCGGGGTGCCGCACCAGCGCCGCCCCCGCCGACTCGCCGAAACCGGTGAGCACGTTGAGCACCCCCGCCGGGAGCCCCGCCTCGGACGCCACGCGCGCCAGCTCCAACGCGGTGAGCGGGGTCTGCTCGGCGGGCTTCAGCACCATCGTGTTCCCGCAGGCGATTGCGGGCGCCACCTTCCACGCCGCCATCTGCAGCGGATAGTTCCACGGGATGATGGCCCCGCACACCCCCATCGGCTCGCGGCGCGTGTAGTTGAGGTACGGGCCGGGCACGGGGATGACGTCGCCCTCGATCTTGTCCGCCCACCCCGCGTAGTAGCGGAAGCAGTCGATCGACTCCTTCACGTCGATCATGCGCGCCTCGCGCACGGGCTTGCCGTTGTCCATCGCCTCCATGCGCGCCAGCTCGTCCGCGCGCGCCTCCAGCCCGTCCGCGATGGCGTACAGGACGCGGCCGCGGGCGCGGGCGTCCATCCCGGGCCAGGGGCCGTTCTCGAACGCCTCGCGCGCGGCGCGTACGGCGCGGTCCACGTCCGCCTCCGCCGCCGACGCCACCTGCGTGAGCGGCTCGGCCGTGGACGGGTTCATCGTGTCAAAGGTGTCTCCGGACTCCGCGGCCTGCCACTCGCCGCCGATGTAGAGCTGCCCGGGCTGGATGTCCATCATGTGGTCTGCCATTTGTCCTGAGACTCCGTTACTGGAAACAGCGGGGGAACGTGGAACGGGGAACGGCGACGGCGTGCTCCTGGCCGTTCCCCATTCCCCGTTCACCATTTCCCACGGTCGTTACTTGCCGGTGAACTGCGCCGTCCGCTTCTGCACGTACGCGTTCAGCCCTTCCTTGGCGTCCTGCGAGTTGAAGAGGAGCGCCTGCAGCTCGCGCTCCAGCGCGAGGCCCTGCTCCAGCGGGAGCTCGGCGCCGCTCTGGCAGGAGCGCTTGATGTTGCCCACCGCGAAGGTCGCCTTGCCGGGACGCGTGAACTGGCGCGCGTACTCCAGCACCTGGCCCAGGAACTCGTCGCGCGAGCCGGCGTCCAGCACCTTGTTGACGATCCCCAGCGACTCGGCCTCTTCGAAGTCGAAGTTGGTCCCCTCCACCATGAGCTGGATCGCCTTGGAGGTGCCCACCAGCTTGGTGAGGCGCTGCGTGCCACCCGTGCCTGGGAGCACGCCCAGTGCCACTTCGGGGAGCCCCACCTTGCCCGCTCCGCGCCGCGCGATGCGCAGGTCGGCCGCCATGGCGATCTCCAGCCCGCCGCCCACCGTGTGGCCGTTGAGCGCCGCGATCACCAGCTTGGGCGTGTGCTCCAGCCGCAGCAGCGTCTCGTTGGCGTGCAGGCAGAAGTAGTACTTCCAGGTGGGGTCCGCCTGCTGGAGCATGTTGATGTTGGCCCCGGCGCAGAAGAACTTCTCCCCCTTGCCCACGATCACGATCACGTCGACCGTCGGGTCGAAGCGCGCGCGGAGGATGGCGGCGTCGATCTGCACCATCATCTCGTGCGTGTACGTGTTCGCCGGCGGATCGTCCAGCGTAAAGATCGCGACGCCGTCCTGCACCTCGTAGTGAACCAGCGTCTTGGTGTCGCCCTGCGTTTCGGTGGTCGCGTTCGCCATCTTTGCTCCGGGTGTTGTAATAAGTAACGGTGTGCGCGCCGGTCAGTTCAGCTCGGAGCGCCACATCGCGGGGTGCGCGTCGCCCGGCGCGGCTGCGCGGGCGGCGTCGGACATGGCGGCGCCCGGGGGGAGGAAGCCCTCCACGAAGATCCGGTGCATGTCGTCCACCAGCTGGTCGATGGGGACGTCCACCTCCGGGCGGTGCCAGTTGTACAGCCAGTTCATCATCCCGAACAGCGAAAAGGTGGCCACCCGCAGGTCCACCCCGCCCTCCGGCCGCACTTCGCGGAGGATCTCCATGGCGAGCTCCGTCAGCCGCCTCTTCTTCGCGTTCACCCGCCGCCGGAAGTCGCCCGTGAGCGACTCGCCCTCGTGCGACAGCACCTTCATCTCCGGCGTGTTGGCGATGAAGTAACGCAGGTGGTTCTCCATCAGCAGGCGCAGGCGGCGCTGCGGGTCCGCCTCGTCCGCCACCAGCCGCTCCAGGTTGTCCAGCAGCGTGCCGAAGGCGTGGTCCTGGATGAGGAAGAGGAGCTCTTCCTTGCTGTTGAAGTAGTAGTACAGTCCAGACAGCGATACGCCCGTGGCGCGCGCGATGTCGCGGATGCTCGCCTGGTGATAGCCCTTCTCGGCGAAGATCGCCGCGGCCGTCCGCAGGATGCTCTCCAGCTTCTCGTCGTATGCGCTGCGCTCGTCCGTCATGTTCCCGGGTTGAGTGGGCGGATGTATCGAACGTCCGAACAACCTAGCCCGCGCCGAGAAGGGGTGTCAAGCCACGGCCCGCCCCTTGCTTGACGGGGGGCAAACCCCTGTTTAGCTTGGACTTTCTCCCCCGGCAGGACCCGTTTCCCGATGGCGATCCGTATGCCGCATCGCTTCCGCCGTCCGCGCCAGGCGCTCGCCGCCGCGCTCGCGTGCGCCGCGTCCGCCTGCGCCGACCTTCCAACCGCCCCCGAGTCGTTCGTGCGGGAGGCGGGGGGCTCGGTGTGGGTGGCGGTGGTGGAGCCGGCGGGGTTCCCCACGGCGCGCACCTGGCTGGGCTCGCTACCCGGCAGCGCGCCGGACGGGGCGGCCGCGCGCACGCTGCTGGCCGATGCCTCACGCGTGCGCAGGACGGGGGAGATCGAGGGCGCGCTCCTGCTGGAGGAGCGCGCCGCCCGCGAGGCGTCCGCCGCCCTGCGGCACCCTGATGCGCGCCTCCTGCTGGTCGCGCTCGCCGCTGCGGACGAATGGGTCGAACGCGCCGCGCTGCGCACCGAGGGGGGCCGCTTTCCCGAGCTCGCGCGCGCCGAGCTGGCGATGCGCGAGGGGAGCGCCCAGGCCCGCACCCTGATGGCCGCGGGCGATACGGCGGGCGCCGTGCGCGAGATCGTGCTGCTGGCCGAAACGGCGCGCGCGTGGGCTCCGCTGGCCGTCGCTCTCCGCGCCGTGCGCGACGCCGAGCGGCGTATCGACGCAACTCCCAGTCCCTCCGCCAACCTCCTGCGCGCACGGCATCTCCTGCGCGGCGCGCGCGAGGGCGTGGCGATGGGCGAGCCCATGCGTGCGCTGCAGCGCGCCACCTACGCCCTGCAGCTCATCGAGCAGGAGGGCGGCGCACGCGGACGTTGAATCCGCACCCGCCGCCGGTTACATTGGTGGGCTTGCCGCCCGGATGGCGGTGGGCGTGAGCAGTTGGCTGCGGTGGCGTAATGGTAGCCGCAATCGCCTCAAAAGCGATCGGGAGTAATCCCGTGTGGGTTCGAGTCCCACCCGCAGCATTCCCTCCACTACTTAGTTCCTCAACCGGAGCGTCCGGTCCCTGTGCCTCGTTCCCGGAGGTGGACCGACCAGCAGATGATCGACGCCGTACAAGCATCGGCGTCCATTCGGCAGGTCCTCATCGCGCTCGGGCTCAATTCCACCGGCGCGAACTACCGGTCTGTCCACGATGCCGTTGCTCGCCTCCGCCTGGACACCAGCCACTGGACCGGTCAGGGGCATCTACGGGGCAAAAGCCACAACTACAGCACGCGAATCCCCCTGGCGGAGATATGCGTCCCAAACAGCACGTACGGGAGCACTTCGCACCTCAAGAGGCGCCTTCTCAAAGAGGGCGTTATCGAGGAGAAGTGCGCTCTCTGCGCCCTGACCCACTGGCAGGGTGAAAAGCTGTCGCTGGTCCTCGACCACGTCAACGGTGATAATCGAGACCACCGACTGGAGAACCTTCGGTTGCTGTGTCCGAACTGCAACTCGCTTCAGCCTACCTTTGCGGGACGTAACAAGGCCCTTCTCTTCAAGAGACCACGCCGCCGAGATACGATGCAGGCAGTTTATCGCCGCAATCGCAAAGACAAGCGGACGCCGGTGATGCGAAGAGCTGAATACGAGCGAGCAAAGCAGCGCCGAGCGGACGCAGAAGCAGCAGGGTAGGCAACGAAGGGCACCTCGGAGAGGTGCCCTTCAAGATTTCGACCCTCCAAGACTTCTTGTCATTCTGAGGGAGCCGCCCGCACAACCTCCGCGGCGCTCCGAACTTCTGCGGCGACCGAAGAATCTAGCCGGCGAGGCGAGAGGCTCGCGGGTAATGCCGGGCACCTCGGAGCGCGCAGTAGATCCTTCGCTCCGCGCCGGAGATTGGAGCCGAGGAGAGGGCGGTGCGGCGCGTCGCTCAGGATGACAAAGGGGGGGCGCGGGAGGCGCGCTTCGCGGGCGTTCCCAGATCAGCCGGCGCGGGTGAAGTCCGCATCGTGGATGGTCTGGGTGCCGTCGGCCGTGTGCTCGATGAGGGTCGCCTGCATGAGCACGGGGGAGGTGACGACGGCGCGCAGCTCGAGGTCGCGGCCGCCAAGGATCATGCGGCCGGTGCTCACGACGGCGTCCTGGGGGCCGCTGCGGGCTCCGCGGACGTAGGCGTCGACGGTCACGTAGCCGCTCGGGCGCCGCTGCTGCGCGGTCCAGCGGGTATAGAGGGAGCCCTCCAGGTCGGCGACGACAACCGTGAAGTCGGTCAGCGAGCCGACGATGGCGGAGGAAGACCAGAGCCCCGCCAGGTCCACCCACTCTTCATATGGTACTGGAGCGGTCTCCTCTTCAGGAATCTCCGCGACTGGTTCGGGAGGAGCGTCATCGGCTGGCTGCACCGGCGCCGCAGTGGGCTGGGCGCGCCACTTCGCGAGCGCCTCGCGGATCTCGTTGAACGAGTCGTCCAGTGCGTCGTCGTCGGACTGCACCACGGCGGCGAGACGGGCGAACGCGCCTCGCATGGGAGCCGGTATCTTGAGCGTGATCATCTCCAGGCCGCGGGCTCGCTCACGGGCCCGGAAGTTCGCCTGGCGCTTGCGTGCGGCTGCCCGTTGCGCGGCGCGCCTTGCCGCTTCCACGTCCGTCGGATCGCTCGACATCGTCACTCCAGGAGTGCTCGGTTACAAGTTATGCCAGGCGCCCAATAGTTAAGCGATTGGGTGCGTTCGTGGCAAGGGGAACGCTCTCGGTTGCGTAATAAGTGACGACTGCCGTGGGGCGCTCGTTCCGGTTCGGGAACGGAAGCATGTTCCCTGACGGGAACGCGCGACCCGGTTCCCGGCGCGGCGGGAATGCGCAAACGGCTGCGCCCCAACACGTTGCGCAACGTGGGCCAAACGGTGCGCATCTTGTATGACTCTTCCGCGCCGGTCCCACCCGCGGCCCGCACATCCTTCCGCCCGGCCCCTCGGTACTGAGTAAGCCTCTGCCTATGTCTGCGAGACTCCGAACCATCCTGTTCACCGTGGCGTTCGCGCTGCTGGCCGTCGCGCCCGGCGCGTGGGCCGCGCCGGGCGTGTCGGTGACCATGGTGAGCAGCCCACGGCTCACGCTGGACAGCAACAGCCCCTGCACCGGACCCCAGGCCGCCTACGTCTCCTTCCAGGTGACCAACACCTCTGGGACGACGCAGACGAACCTGCGCAGCACGATCTCGGGCTTCGCGGGCGGAATCGCGCTGGCGGGCGGGCAGGCGGCCGAGCAGTGGATCGGGACGCTGGCGCCGGGCGCGTCGAGGACGCTGTGGTGGTTCGTCAGCTACCCGTGCACCTTCGGGATCAGCAACGCGCTGGTGGTGTCGGTGAGCGACAACACCGTGGGCGCCACCACCGGCATCGGCACGGTCACCACCAGCAGCATGATCAGCGCCCAGGCGGGCGGCATCGTGAACACCGCCACGCTGGGCGCGGGCGCGGTGGTGGGGCAGACGATCACGATGGACGTGTCGTACGACTTCGGCGGCGCCAGCGCGGGCGACACGTACAACCTGCAGCCGGCGGGCAACAGCGCCTTCAGCGGCGGGTGCTTCCGGCTGATCCGCACCACGATCGTGTCGTCCAACGTCCCCGCGGTGCCGGTGGGAAGGGAGAACCAGCAGTACTTCACGGCCACGGCCAACGCCTCGGGGAACGGCTACACCATCGTCATACGGTACTACTTCAAGTACCTGTGCGCGGGGGTCACCACGCTGGCGAGGCCGTACTCCAACCAGACCAGCGGCACGCAGCTCAAGTACTCGTCGAACTACCAGAACTTCGCGGGGGGGATCGGCATCAGCTATCCGGGCGCCACCAACCCGTTCACCGTCACGAAGTCCGTGGCGCCGACGGCGGTCGCGTCCGGCAGCACCGTGACGTACACCGTCGTCATCTCCAATCCGTCTTCCTACGCGTCTGAAGTCGACTCCATCGTGGACGTGCTCCCCGCGGGGGTGGTCTACGGCGGGATCGCGGCGGGGAGCCAGGTGACGACGGGCTCGCTCCCGGCCTCCGGGAGCACGGGAACGATCGTGTTCCGCGGGAGCCAGCCGACGCCGTACGCCATCCCCGCGCAGGGATCGCTGACGCTCAAGTACACCGCCACCATCGCCGCCGCGGGCCAGTACACGAACAGCGTCAAGGCGGTCACGGGCAACACGCAGCTCGGCCAGACCGCTTCGGCCACCGTCACGGTGGGAACCGCAAACCTGTCGGTGACGAAGACGGGGCCCGACTCGGTGGTGGTGAGCGACACCATCAAGTACGTTCTCACCGTCCGCAACCTGGGGCCGGAGCGAGGATACGGCGTCGTGCTGAGCGACACCCTGCCGGTAGGGGTTACCTTCGTGCGCGCCACGCGCACCCCCACGCTGGTGGGACGGGTGCTGACCTGGCCTTCGCTCGCGACGCTGGACTCGGGTGCGGTGCGGACGGACACGGTGGTGGTAGTGGCGCCGGCGACGCTGGGGTCGGTGGTGAACGTGGGCGCCGCTTCATCCAGCAGCTACGACAACGACGCGACGAACAACAACGGCACCTCGTCGGCATCGCGGGCGACGACGACGATGAAGTCCTCGATCTCCGTGACGCCGGACGGGCTCGCGTCGCCGACGCCGCGGCTGCCGGGCGGCGCGTACGGGCAGGCGTTCAACGTGCAGAACCTTTCGCCGGCGCCGGGGACGTACGCACTTTCGCTGCGCACCACGGCGTCCGGCGCGGCATCCGTGTTCATCGCGGTAGACAGCGTGACCGGCCCGGGGATCGCGACGCCGGCCTCGTACGCCACCGCCACGGTGCCGCTGGGCGGGCGCACGACGACGGTCTACACGGTGTGGTACCGCGTGCTTGCGGGCGACACGGCGGTGAACACGCAGTTCCTTGCCGCGCGCGCCGTGAGCGACACGCTGCTGCGCGACGACGGCTACGCCGAGGTTCGGCGCGTGCGGCCGGTGCTGACCCTCAGCAAGACGGTTTCGCCCACCGGCACCCTGGCTTCGGGAACGGACCTCACCTACACGCTCAAGATCGCCAACGTGGGCGAGTACGCGGCGCGCTCCGTGACCGTAACGGACTCGGTGCCCACGCAGGTGATGTTCAAAGTGGGAAGCGTTTCGCAGTCGCTTCCGTCGGGGCTGACGGCCGCCGTAGCCTACCGGGACAGCACCGGGGCGGCGATCACGCCGGGCGGGAACGTTGCGTGCATGGTGGCGGGAGGTTATGACAGTTGCGTGCGGCGGATCGTGTGGACCCTGTCCGGCGACCTCCCCGCGGGCGCCTCACTCTCGGACGGGCAGTTCGCCTTCATTGCGCGAATAAAATGAACCCATCCCCACCCGTGCGCGTGCCCCAGGCCACGGACGTGACGCAGACGTGCAGCGGCGCGAGCGAGAGCTCCCCGCGCGCGCTCTGCGTCTCCGTGCGTCCGCGAGGCAGGTGGCTGCGGGTGGCGCTCGCCTTCGCGCTGGCGGCGGGCGGGGTGGGGGAGGCGGCTGCGCAGGAGGGGATGGGGCCGGGGCACACCGCACTGGTGGACGTGGGGATCCACACCGGCGGGTCGTACACCACGGACTGGGTCACCACCCCCGGCGTGGAAGGCGATGAGGGATGGGACCCGGGGTACGCGCCCACCTTTGGCGGCTTCGCACAGCTCTGGGTGGACCCGCGGTTCGGGGTGAGGGTCCACGGCGTGTACCTCCCGCAGAACCTTCCCGAGCAGGGCGGGCTCGACCAGAGCACGCGCGTGGTCAACAGCTACCTGTACGACGTGGACCTGGTGCTGCGGCCGTTCATCCTCTCCACGCCAAACCGGCTCCTGCAGACGGTCTACCTCTTCGTGGGCGGCGGCGGCTACACGGCCGACATCGGCGACTTCATGGCGCCGGGCGAGGATCAGTCGTGCATCCCCCACGAGGCGTGGACGCCGTCGGGCGTCTGCGTCTCCACCGACCCGGATTACTCGACGACTGGGATGGCGGTGGCGGGGGCGGGGATCAGCCTTGCCCGCGTTACTGATGACGTCGAAGCGTTCGGCGAGATCGCGGTGCACGCGTACGACTCGCCCGCGCAGGTGGCGGAGGGCGCCGCGGGTGAGGACCGCCTAACGTTCACCCCGCGTGCCGTGATCGGCCTCAAGGTTGGCCTGGGCCGTCGTGCGACGCGTGCCCCGAAGCCGATCGCTCCGCCGCCCCCGCTCCCCGCGCCGCAGCCGCCCGCACCCGAGCCGCCGGCGCCCGAGCCCGTGACGCCGCAGCTCGAGCAGATCCAGGTGTGCGTGATCAGTGACGGTGCGCTGGTGGACGTATTCGCGCAGCGCGACCTCGTGACGGGGGACACGACTTTCGGGCAGCCGTATGCGGGTCTCCCGCGGAGCCAGTCCGCGGCCTCCCCACCCTGGTTCGTCACGGACGAGCCGGTGGTCTTCCAAGGGCGTCGCTTCGTGAAGTTCGGCCTGCCGCGGCTGCTTCGCGCCGGCGACGTGATCAGGGTGGGCGAGTTCCGCGGGGTGGGCGTATTCGCCGAGCCCAACGTGCGGCGGACGGAGGTCATCTACCTCCCCACGGGCTCGGGATGCGAGCTCCAGCCGTACCAGCTCGAAGTCAAGGTAGGCGCGGTCCGCGGGTAGCCCCTCCAGCCGAGTTGTGCCCAAATGGGAACGTCCCCCGTTCCCGTTTGGGCACGCGTTCCTTGCCGGAATCTCCTCCGTTCTCCCCTAAGTGACTGACCAGCAATGATTTACGGCGGCGGGCGCCACGGCCCGCTGCTTGTATTAGCAGTACGCGTGCGGAGTCCCATTCGCACGCCGGGCCGGACCATGGACGACACGCTTCATGGGGCCCCGCCAGAACCGCCAGACGAGCACAATTCACCGGTCCACCCGGACCGATCTCATCCCTAAAGGCGAGGTTCCCATGAAGTCGATCGCACGCCTCCTGGTGCTGCTTGCCCTTGCCGCCGCCCCCGCGGCGGCGCAGCAGCCCGCCGCGCCCGGCCCGCTTCGCGTCACCGCGCAGAACCGCACGGCGGCCGAGCTGGCCGCCCGCGGCACGCCGCGCGGCGACGACCGCGTCCGTCCGGGCGACGTGGTGCGCTACCGCATCGCCTTCACCAACCCGCAGCGTACGCCGGTGCGTCCGGTGCTCGCCAACCCCATCGCGCCCGGGATGGCCTTCGTGGCCGGCTCGGCGCGGACCGCCCGCACGGATGCGCGGGCCGAGTACTCCATCGACGGGGGGAAGACCTTCTCCGTGCAGCCGATGGAGACCGTAGTCGTGGACGGGCGGCAGGTGCGCCGCGCCGCCGCGCCGGAGAAGTACACGCACGTGCGCTGGACCGTCGGCGGCTTCGTGGCTCCCGGGGCCACGGTCGTCGCGGAGTTCGATACCCGCTTCGGGGGCTCGACCCCCGAGCGGGGCCGGTAACCCCACCCCATCCCATCCCCACTCCCCAGTCCAAGGTCACAGGAGATGAACAAGACTCTACGGCGGGTAGCCCTTGCGGGGCTGCTGCTCGCCCCGTTCGCGGCCAGGCCCGCTCACGCCCAGGTGACGCCGACCCCGGAAGGGACGACGATCACCAACACGGCGAGCGCGACCTGGACCGACGCGAACGGCAACACGTACTCGCCGGCCACGGCCAGCGTCAGCGTCATGGTCGGCTTCAAGGCCGGCCCCGACGTGCAGTCGCCGGTGTCGGTGACCCCCGCGTCGCCCAGCACGGGCAACGAGATCGGGTTCACCATCCTCAACACTGGTAACGGTATCGACAGCGTGACGGCCTCCACCACGGCGGCCGCGGGCGTGACGATCACCGGCTACAAGATCGGCAGCACCACCTACGCGACGCTCGCGGCGCTGAACGCGGCGCTGGCCAGCACGCCGATCTCGGCGGGGACCAGCATCGTGGTGACGGTGGTCTACACGGTCGCTCCGGGCCAGGGTGGCCAGACGATCCCCGTGTCGCTTACCGCGACGTCGCGCCGCACGCCGGCCGTTACCGGTGCCACCGACAGCTCCACCACCAACGTGATTCCGGCGGTCGCCGCGGCGGTAGTTGTAACGCCGGACGGCGGCACGGTGGACCGGCTGCCCAGCGGCACGGGGCCGACGACGTACACGGAGACCTTCACCGTCCAGAACACCGGCAACACCGGCGACACGTTCACGCTCTCGGCCTCGGCCGGCAGCATCCTGAGCATCGTCTCGGTGAACGGCGCGGCCGGGACCGGCGGTTCCGTCACGCTGGCCGCGGGCGGCTCCACCACGGTGGACGTGGTCTACACCGTCTCCAACAGCGCCGTCGCCGGCGCCACGGAGAGCCTGGTGCTGACGGCGACCTCCGCCAACGACGCCACCAAGAGCGATCCGGGCAACCGGGTGATCCGCGTGGTCCGCGCGGCGATCAGCATGACCAAAGAAGCGTACATGGATGACCAGACCACGGCGATCGGCGGGCCGCTTTCCGCTGACCGCGTGATTCCGGGGCAGTACATCCAGTACAAGGTGACCGTCACGAACACCGGCGGCGCCGCGGCGACCCTCACGGGCACGGGCTTCGGGATCACCGACGCGCTGCCCAGCCAGGTGACGTACGTCTCCACGTCTTCGGACGCGGCGGGGTGGACGATCAGCGAGAGCAGCGGCACCGTGAGCGCGGCGCTCACCGGTACGCTGGCGCCGGGCGCGAGCCGGTTCTTCTGGATTCGCGTACGCGTCAAGTAGTCGAAACCGACGATCAGATCACGTAAACAGGAACCGATCCGAATGTCCTTCACTGGCACTCTCACCCGCATGGTCGCCCGCGACCCGAGCCGGACCCGCTGGGTCCGTCGGGTCCTGGCCGCCGCATGGGTGGCCGGCCTGGCAACCGTGGGGGCGCCCAGCGCCGCCACGGCCCAGGCCGGGGACACGGTCCTCGTGGTCAACCGCGTTTCCGCCACCTTCGGCACCCAGGAAGGGTTCGTGGGCACGGCGGAGGCGACGGCGACGGTGGTGGTGAAGATCACGGCCGGGGTGCGGATCACCGCGCCCCAGTCGGCGGCGCTCGTCCCGGGCGAGCGGCGTGTCTTCGCGCACCGGCTGGAGAACGTGGGCAATGGGGCGGACCGGTACACCCTGGCGGCCAGCGGGCCGTCGGGGTGGACCATCCGCCTGTACCTGGACACCGATGGAAATGGGGTGCTCGGGGCGGGGGATCTCCCCGTCTCGGGTCCCGTCCCCCTGGGGGCGCGCGAGTCCGCGGCGCTCCTGCTCGTGGTTGAAGTACCGAACAATGCGCCCGACATGGGCTCCACGGCGATCGACGTGAAGGCGACCAGCACGGCCGACCCGACCGTCACCGACTCCGTGCGCGACACCGTGACGGTGCGCCGCCCGCTCGCCGCGCTGTCGCTGGGCAAGTCGGTGGACCGCTCCGACGCGACGCCGGGCGACACCCTCCGCTACACCCTTACCTACGCCAACGCGGGCGACGCCGCTTCCGGCGCGGCCGAGGTGACCGACACCCTCGCCTCCGTCCTCACCGCGGTCCCCGGCTCCCTGACGCTGAACGGCGCGGCGCTGACCGACGCCGCCGATGGCGACGCGGGCTCGGTGGAGCGCATCGCCGGCGGACGCCAGCTGGTGCGCGTCCGTGTGGGCGCCATCCCGGCCGGCGCGGCGGGCGGCATCTCCTTCCGCGCGGTGGTGGGCGCGGACGCGGGCTCCGAGCCGGTCCGCAACTCCGCCGCGATGAACGTGGAGCGCCTCCCCGACACTCCGCCGATGGGCGCCAGCTCGCCCGTGGTGGAGACGCAGCTCGTCCGCGCGCAGCTCGCGCTGGCCAAGGAGCTGGTTGGGTCGGACACGGTTCGCGTGGGGGAGACGGCCGAGTTCCGGCTGACCTGGACCAACAGCTCCGCCGTCACTGCCCGCCAGGTGGTGCTGGAAGACACCCTGCCCGCCGGGCTCGAGTTCATCCGCGCCGAGCGCGGCGCCGAAGTGGCCGGCCGCGTGGTGCGCTGGAGCCTCGGCTCGCTGCGCCCCGGCGAGACGGGCAGCGCCGTGCTGACGGTGCGCGTCGTGGCGCGTCCCCAGGATGCGGCCATCGTAAACCGCGCCACCCTCCGCGCCGCCAACGCGTCACCGGTGACGGCCGAGGCGGGCGGGCTGAAGGCGCTCGGCTTCAACGGCGACGAGCTGGTCGTCACCAAGACGGCCGGCGTGCTGGAAGCCGCCATGGGCGAGGCGATCCCGTACACCGTCGCCGTGCAGAACAAGGCGAGCGTGGCGCTGCGCAACGTCGAGGTGGTCGACATCCTTCCCGCGGGGCTGCGCTACGTCGAAGGCCGCCTCACCGGCGCCGACAGCGCGCGCGTGGAAGGGAACACAGTGCGCTTCTGGATCGGCGAGCTGCCGGCGCTGGCCACGCGCACCGTCTCGTACGTGGCGACGGTGGTCTCGCCGGGCGACGCGCGGGCGCTGCAGAACCGCGCCACGGCCACGGCCGAGGGCGGCACGCTGCGCAGCGACACCGCCAGCGCCTGGGTGCGGATGCGCGGCGGCTTCGCGGTGCAGGTGCGCACCCTGGTGGGCAAGGTGTGGATGGACGCCAACGCCAACGGCCGCCAGGAAGCAGGCGAGCGCGGCGTGGCGGGCGTGGACGTGTGGAGCGCCGACGGCGAGGTGGTGACCACCGACCGCGAGGGCCGCTTCTCCTTCCGCGACGTGCGCATCGGCACGCACGCCCTGCGCGTGGACACGGTGGGCGTGCCGGCCGGCTTCGGCTTCGCCCGCCCCTCCGATGCGGTGGTGCGCGTGCGGATGGAAGGGTGGACGACGCCGCGCGTGGACTTCCGCCTGGTGCCGCGCGGCGGCGCAGCGACCGTGACGGTCACGGGCCCCAACGCCCCGGCCGAGCGCACCGTCGGCGGCGGCCCCGCCGCGCCGGCCTCGCCCTCCGCCGACGCGCCGGTGAAAAAGGACTCGCTCCCCGCCGCGCCGCGTGTCGCCCCCGCGCGTACCGAGGAAGCCCGCCAGGCGGACGCCGCCAGCAGCTTCGCGACGGGGCCGGCCGTGCGCTTCTTCGCCCCGGCGGACGGCGCGGTGATCGCCACCAACCGCGTCTTCGTGGGCGTGCGCGGCGAGCCGGGCGCCACGGTGCGCCTCTTCGACGGCGACTCCGCGATCGCCGAGGCCACCCTGCGCCCCGACGGCGTGGCGGACTTCATCGGCGTGCAGGTGGGCGCCGGTCCGCACCGCCTGCGCGTGGAGATGAAGAACTCGTGGGGCCAGCAGCGCGCGGACAGCCTCGCCCTGCACGTCTCCGGCGAGGCCGGCCGCTTCGAAGTGGACGGCACCGTGGCCGCGCTGCACGCCGGCGCCCCGCGCGCCGACACGGTGCGGGTGCGGGTGCTGGACACGTGGGGCGTGCCGCTGGCCGGCGGCATCGCCGTGACGGTGGAAGGCTCCGGCGCCGAGCCGCTGGGCGTGGACCGCGAACCCGCCTCCCCGGGCCAGCAGCTGCGCGCCGACAGCGCGGGTATGCTCTTCGTGCCGGTGCGCCCCGGCCACATCGTCGGTCCGGGCGAGCTTCGCCTGGCCAGCGGCAAGGCCACCGGCCGCATCCCGCTGCGCGTCCTTCCCTCCACCCGCCCGCTGATCGCGACCGGCGTGGGGCAGATCGGCGTGGGCGCCGCGCCGGACGCGTTCGGCGCGGTGACGGTGCGCGGCGCGGTCGGCCGCGAGACCACGGTGAGCGTTTCCTACGACTCGCGCCGCGGCAGCCAGGCGGACGACTTCTTCGCCCGCGGCTACGATCCCAACGACGAGTCGCGCTACCCCACCTTCGGCGACGGCAGCGAGCGCCGCGTCCTCTCCTCTTCGACGCAAAAGGTCTCGGCGCGTGTGGAGCGCGGCTACGACTGGGTGGCGATGGGCGACGTGGAGACGGGCGACTTCGGCGGCGACCCGCGGCTGGGCACGTACGGCCGCTCGCTGACCGGCGTGACCGGCCGCGTGGCGACCGGCGCGGTGACGTGGCGCGGCTTCGGCAGCATGACCGACCAGGTGCTCGCCCAGCGCCAGGTGCGCGGCAACGGCACCTCCGGCCCGTACCGCTTCGGAACTTCCGTGCGCCCGGGCACCGACCGGGTGGCCGTAGAGGTGCGCGCCCGTGAGAACGCGGCCCGCGTGATCTCGCGCCAGGAGCTGGTCCGCTGGTCCGACTACCAGATCGACTACGCCACGGGCGAGGTGCTCCTGCAGCACCCGGTGCCCACCAACGACCTCGCCGGCAACCCGGTGTTCGTGGTGGCGATGCTGGAGAGCCGCTCGGGCGGCGAGGCCCGCTTCGTGGGCGGCGTGCGGATGGAGGTCGATGCCGCCCGCATCCTGCGCATGGGCGCCACCGGCGACTCGCTGGCCTTCTCGGTAATGGGCGTGCGCGACGGCGGCGAGCCGACCTCCGGCTTCGGCGGGCAGGACCTGCTGGGCACCGGGGTGCGGCTGCGCCGCGGCTCCCTCTCGCTGCGCGGCGAGATGCTCCGCTCGCAGCGTCCCGACTCGACGGCCTTCGCCGGCCGCGCGGAAGCTTCCGTGTCGCTCTTCAAGGACCGCGCGCGGATCGGGGCCGAGTGGCTCAAGGTGGGAGCCGGCTTCGCGCCGGGCACCGACCCGCGCCTCAGCGCCGGCGTGCAGGAGATCCGCGCCATCGGCGAGCTCCGGCTTTCCCCGGCCAACAGCTTCAGCATCACGCACGACCGCCAGCGCTTCGACGGCTTCGGGATGGAGCGTGCCAGCACCATGCTGCGCAGCCGCAACATGGTGGCCGGCCGCCCGCTGGTGACCGAGGCGGGGATGACGAGCGACCACGACGGGAGCGGCACCGCCTCCTCCGCGCTGGGCAAGATGACGCTGTCGCTGACCCCGCGCGCCGATGTGTGGCTGGAGGGTGCGCACGTCCTCTCCGACCGCCGCCCGGCGCTGGGGAGCGCGACGCTTCCCTCGCGGCCGGACCAGATGGGCCTGGGCGCGTCGTACCGCGTCTTCGGCAGCACGCGCATCGAGGGCACGCACCGCTGGGTGACGACGCATGGCGACTCCGCCGGCAGCTACGGCCTCAGCTCCGTGAACGTGCGGACCGGCGCCATCCTGGGCGGGCAGATGTGGGGCGGCCTGGAGCGCGCCGACGCCGAGCGCGCTTCGCACTCCGCGGTGCTGGGGTGGAACCAGCGGCTGAGCCTGAACGGCGGCTGGGCGCTCAACGTGCTGGCCGAGCGCCACTTCGGCCTGAACCGCGCCTCGCTTCTGGATCCGACGCGCGCCCTTCCCTTCGCGCAGACGGAGCGCGACCGCTGGTCGACGGGCGCCGGGGTCGAGTACCTCCCCACCGACAGCGCGCTGCGCTTCTCGGCGCGGGCGGAGCTGCACGGCGGCGCGGAGGCCCAGGGCTACCGCATCGACGTGGCCGGCGACCTTCCCATCGGCTCGTCCGCGGCGCTCCTCACGCGGCACGACTGGTGGCAGGACAACCGCAACGTGGGCAACGGCATGCAGCTCGCCCGCCGCGACCGCTCCGTGCTCGGCCTGGCGATGCGTCCGGCACAGCACAACGACCTGAACGTGCTCGCCAAGCTGGAGTGGCGGAACACGGTCAACCCGCTCCTCGCCGGTGGCGTGGGCTCGCCGGCCCTTTCGGAGCGGCGGGTGATCGGCGCCACGGACGCGCTCTGGGCCGTGCGCCAGGGCACCGAGATCGGCGCGCGCTACGCGGTGCGCTGGGCTTCGCGCCAGGACAGCAGCACGGCGCTGGGCGCCGTGTCGAACCTGGCGCACTTCGGCGGCGCGCGCCTCCAGCAGGAGATCCGCGGCCCGCTCTCGATGCGGATGGACGGCCGCGTGCTGCTGGACGCGACCGGGCGGGCCTCGCGGTGGAACCTGGCGCCGGCGCTGGTGGCCGCGCTGGGGCCGCGGGTGGAGGTGGAGGGCGGCTACCGCTTCGGCAACCTGATCGACCCCGACTTCGCGCAGCAGGGCGGGCGCGGCTTCTATGCCACTCTGGGCGTGCGCTTCACGGAGAGCGCGCTGACCAGCGCGGCGGACTTCTGGCGCGAGCGCATCGCACGCGACCGATAAGAACCAAGGCACATTCTGATGGCACTCCCCAACGCGAAGCGCCCCCTGGTCGCCCTGGCGGACGACGACGAGATCCACGCCGAGGTGGTCTCCATGTGGCTGGACCGGCACGGCTTCGAGGTCGTGCGGTTCGGCACCGGCGATGAGCTGCTGGCCTGGGCGCAGGGCGGCCCCGCCACCCGCCCGGACGCCCTCCTCCTGGACGTCGAGATGCCCGGCCGTGACGGCTTCCAGGTCCACCAGGAGCTGCGCCGCATCACCGACTTCTCCGCAACGCCCACGGTGTTCGTGAGCGGCATCGCGCCGGATCGGCTGGCGGAGCGCGCGCGCGAGGTCGGGGCGCAGGCGTCGCTGCACAAGGACGAGCACCTGCTTCCCCTGCTGAGCGCCTGGCTCACCGCCACGCTCCTTCCGCCCGCGGTGTAGCCCGGCTGGAACGGAATAGGCTCACGCGGAGACGCGGAGGCGCAGAGAGGATTTCTCTCCGTGCCTCCGCGTCTCCGCGTGAGCCCTTTGCCGTTATCCGGCACGGACATTGTAGACGACCGCGTCACGCGGCCCGCATGGCGCCGCTCACGACGACTGACAGGAGCACGCATGCTGACCGAAGAACAGCGCACGACCGTGGAGCGCCTCCTCATCCGCGAGCGCGAGCAGGTACTGGACGCGATCGGGCATCACGACGCCGAGGTGCAGGACCTGCGCGACCGGGCGGGCGAGCTGAGCCAGTACCGCGTCCACCCCGCCGACCTCGCGACGGAGAGCCAGGAGAAGGAAAAGGACTTCATGATCACGAGCATGGAGGGCGAGCGTCTTTACGCCATCGACGACGCGCTCCGGCGGCTCTACGACGATCCCGAGTCCTTTGGCAGGTGCGCCCGCTGCGACAAGGACATCGAGTGGGAGCGCCTGGAGGTGATCCCCGAGACGACTCTGTGCGCCGAGCATGCGCGTGTGCTCGACGAGGAGACCGGCGACGCGGACGCGGCGGATCCGAGGGAGGCGTCGCGGGCGGGGGAGTAGGAGCGCCCGCGGCACCCCTCTTCCTCGCAGCCGAGGGAGAGGGAGGTGGGGCGGGTGCGGATTTGCGGGTGACGGTGCAGCGGCGGGCACGGGCAGCCACGTGGGGCGGCCCCTACGGGTTTGGGGTGCGAAGGGCGGGGGTTAGGGCGGCGGCAAGGGTGGGCAGACACGCAGGTCTGCCCCTACCGGATCGGTGCGACCGCACGGGCATCGGAGCGGCGGCGGCACGGGCGCGATGAATCGCGCCCGTGCCGGATCTGTGCTGTTCTCCCCCTCACCCGCCCTGCGCCCCCGCTGGCGGGGGAGGGGGTCGGGGGGAGGGGGCCCTCACACCACGTCCCGCAGCAGCAGCTGCAGCGCCTCCCGCGCGCGCATCACCCGCATCTTGAGGGCGCTGATCCCCGTTTCCAGGCGGTCGGCCATCTCCTCGTACGACAAGCCCTCCACGTGCTTCAGGAGGAAGGCCTCGCGCTGGGCCTCGGGGAGGCGGGCGAGGGCGGCTTCGACGACGCGGCCCAGCTCGCTGCGCTCCAGGACGGTGGCGGGGTCCTCGTCGTCGGAGGTGGAGGCGGTGTCGTCCTTGAGCTCGACGGTGTGCTGGCGGCGGTTCTTGAGCCAGTCGCGGCAGCGGTTGCGGAGGATGCGAAAGATCCAGGCGGCGAAGCGCGACGGGTCGTTGCAGGTGTGCAGGCGCGTGTACGCCTTCACCAGCGAGTCCTGCACCAGGTCCGCCGCCGCGTCCGCGTCGCCCACCATGCCGAGCGCATGACGGAAGAGCGGGTCCTGGTAGCGCTCCACCAGGATCGCGTAGCGCTCGCCCTCGCCGTCGAGGATGCGCTGGATCAGCTCCGAGTCAGTGGAATCGTGCACGCGGCGAGGCACATGGAAAAACGGGGCCGCGCCGACCGCGCCGCCCCGCGCACGCCGTTACACGATGCCCCGTTTCACCTTGCGAGGCGGTGGGGGCGTTGCTATGTTGGCCCGCCTCCGCTGGCCCGGATGCTGCACCGCCGCGGGGCGCCCACCGGGGCACCGCGGTACACCGGCGGGGAATCGCCAAACTTACGTTCGCACAAGCGCTTGAGGAAGCGGAAATGGCCGCCAAGGGTCTCGAAGGGGTGGTCGTCGGCCAGTCCAGGCTGAGCTGGATCGACGGGGCTAACGGGGAGCTGATCTACGGGGGGTACGACATCGACGACCTCGCGCGGAACACCACCTTCGAGGAGGTCTGCTACCTCCTCTGGAACGGCTCGCTCCCCACCCAGCAGCAGTTGGCCGAGCTGAACGGGCAGATCGCCGCGCAGCGCCGCGTTCGCCCCGAGATCATGGACATGATCCGCGCCTTCCCCAAGGACGCGGACCCGATGGCCGTGCTGCGGACGGTGACCTCCGCGCTGGGGATGTACGATCCCGACTCGGACGACAACTCGGAGCCGGAGCTGCGCCGCAAGGCGATCCTGCTCACCGCGCAGCTCCCCACGGTCACGGCGGCGTACGACCGCATCCGCCGCGGGCTGGAGCCGGTGGAGCCCAAGGACGAGCTGGGGACGGCGGCCAACTTCCTCTACATGCTCAACGGCGAAGAGGCCAACGAGACGCGCATCCGCACCATGGACGTGGCGCTGGTTCTGCACGCCGAACACGGGATGAACGCCTCCACCTTCGCCGCGCGCGTCACGGCGGGGACGCTGTCGGACGTCTACTCCGCGATCACCTCGGCCATCGGCACCCTCAAGGGTCCGTCGCACGGCGGGGCGAACGTGGAGGTGATGAACATGCTCCGCGAGATCGACGAGAGCGGCACCACGCCCAAGGAGTGGGTGCGGGACGCGCTCGCCGGCGGGCGGCGGGTGATGGGCTTCGGCCACCGCGTGTACAAGGCCACCGACCCGCGCGCCACCGTGCTTCGCGAGCTGGCCGACAAGATCATGGCCGAGGCGGGCGAGACCAAGTGGCTCGACCTGTCGGACCAGATCCGCAGCGTGATGGGCGAGGAGATGGAGGCCAAGGGGAAGAAGATCTACCCCAACGTCGACTTCTTCTCGGCCTCCGTCTACACGACGCTGGGCATCGAGATGGACCTGTTCACGGCGGTGTTCGCGATGGCGCGGACGCCGGGGTGGACGGCGCACCTCTTTGAGCAGTACGCCAACAACCGCCTGATCCGCCCGGAGGCGGAGTACGTGGGCCCGCGCGACCTCAAGGTCAAGCCCATCGCGGAGCGGTAGCGACAACGGCGGACCACCGCCTTCGGGGGCGCGGCGGAGTGCCCGCCGCGCCTCTTTTAACAGCAGTGCCAAGTGCTCAGTGCCAAGTGCTCAGTGGCTCCGCGTGCGGACCGGGCACTTGCTACTGAGCACTAGGCACTAGGCACTAGGCACTTAGCACCCAGCACTTCCGTCCACTCCAAACCTTACCACGAGCCGAACCCCATGTCCGACTGGCAGCCCACTCCCCCCGCGGGCGGCGAGCGCATCGAGATCCGCGACGGCGCGCTCCAGGTCCCCGACCAGCCCATCCTCCCCTTCATCGAGGGCGACGGCACCGGGCCCGACATCTGGGCGGCTTCGCAGCCGGTCTTCGACGCCGCCGTGGAGCAGGCGTACGGCGGCAAGCGGCGCATCCACTGGATGGAGGTGCTCGCCGGCGAGAAGTCGTTCAACCAGACCGGGAGCTGGCTCCCAGACGCCACGCTGGACGCCTTCCGCGGCTACCTGGTGGGGATCAAGGGGCCGCTGACCACGCCGGTGGGCGGCGGCATCCGCTCGCTGAACGTGGCGCTGCGCCAGGTGCTGGACCTGTACGCATGCGTGCGGCCGGTGCGCTGGTTCGAAGGGGTTCCCTCGCCCGTGAAGCGCCCGGGCGACGTGGACATGGTGATCTACCGCGAGAACACCGAGGACATCTACGCCGGCATCGAGTTCGAGGAAGGCACCGCCGACGCGGCCCGCTTCAGCCAGCTGCTGGCCGAGAACTTCGGCGACCGGTTCAAGAAGGTGCGCTTCCCTGAGACCAGCGGCTTCGGCATCAAGCCGGTCTCGCGCGAGGGGACGGAGCGCCTGGTGCGCGCGGCCATCGAGTACGCCATCGCCAACGGGCGGCGCTCGGTGACGCTGGTGCACAAGGGGAACATCATGAAGTTCACCGAGGGCGCCTTCAAGACGTGGGGCTACGAGCTGGCCGAGCGCGAGTTCGGCGACCGCGTCTTCACCTGGGCCGAGTACGACCGCATCAAGGACGCGCAGGGTGAGGACGCCGCCAACGCGGCTCAGAAGACGGCCGAGGGCAATGGGCGCATCATCATCAAGGACTCCATCGCCGACGCCTTCCTGCAGCAGATCCTTACGCGCGGCAAGGACTACGACGTAATCGCCACGCTCAACCTGAACGGCGACTACGTCTCTGACGCGCTCGCGGCACAGGTGGGCGGCATCGGGATCGCGCCCGGAGCGAACATCAACTACGTTACCGGTCACGCTATATTCGAGGCGACGCACGGCACCGCGCCCAAGTACGCCGGCAAGGACCAGGTCAACCCGGGCTCGGTGATCCTCTCGGGCGAAATGATGCTCCGCTACATGGGTTGGAGCGAGGCGGCGGACCTGATCATCAAGGGGCTGGAAGGCGCGATCAGGGCGAAGACCGTTACTTATGACTTCGAACGGCTGATGGAGGGCGCCACCAAGGTGTCGTGCTCCGAGTTCGGCCGCCGGATCATCGCCCACATGTAGGGTGTACGTGCCGCCCGGCCGCATGTGCGCGCCGGGCGGTTCGTTTTTCCCATGGCAAGCAAAGCATCCTGATGAAGATCTCCGTTCGCCGCGCCGGCCCGGCCGGGCTGCGGACCCCGCTGCTCGTGGCCCCCGTCTTCGAGGGGGCCGCTCCCGATGCGTCCCTCGGCGCGGAGGCCGCCGCCGCGCACGCGCGCGGCGACTTCACCGGCAAGGACGGGGAGAGCGTCCTCCTGTACCCCACCACCGGTCCCGAGCGCCTCCTGCTGGCCGGCGCGGGGAAGGCGGACGCGCTGACCGCGGAGAAGCTGCGCCGCCTGGGTGGGACCGCCGCCAAGCAGGCTGCAAAGGCGCGCGCCGCCGAGGCCACCGTCCTCCTCCCCGCGAGCGCGCTAGGGGCGCACGAGGCCACCCGCGCCGTTGCCGAGGGCTTGGTGCTGGGCGCCTACACCTTCACCGAGCTGAAGGCGCTCCCCGAGGGCCAGCCCGCGCCGGTCGAGCTCGCCTCCGTCACCATCCTCCTCCCTGAAGACGCGGATGAAGGCGCCGCGGCCGAGGGCGCGCGCATCGGCGAGATCGCGGCGCGCGCGGAGAACCTGGCGCGGAACCTTGGGAATCTTCCCGGCAACATCGCCACGCCGACCTACCTGGCGGGCGTGGCCGAGCGGATCGGCCAGGAGCACGGGATGAAGGTCACCATTTTGGGCCCCGCCGAGATGGAAGCGGAGGGAATGGGCGCGCTCCTGGCCGTGGCGCGCGGCACCGACGAGGAGCCGCGCTTCATCGTGCTGGAGCACCGCGGCGGTGCCGAGGGCGACCGGCCGCTGGTGCTGGTGGGGAAGGGGCTCACCTTCGACGCGGGCGGCATCTCCATCAAGCCGGGGCAGGGGATGGAGGAGATGAAGTTCGACATGTGCGGCGGGGCGGGCGTCCTCGCGGCCATGCAGGCGATCGGCGAGCTCAAGGTGCGCGCGAACGTGATCGGGATCGTCCCCTCCAGCGAGAACCTGCTGGGCGGGCGCGCCATGAAACCGGGCGACATCTTCCGCGCCCACTCCGGCAAGACGTTCGAGGTGGTGAACACGGACGCGGAGGGGCGGCTGATCCTGGCCGACGCGCTCTCCTACGCGCGCCGCTTCGACCCCGCCGCCGTGCTGGACGCGGCGACGCTGACCGGCGCCTGCGTCATCGCGCTGGGGCACCAGGCCACCGGCGTCATGGGCAACGACGAGGCGCTGATCGCCGAGGTTCGCGCCGCGGGCGACCGCACGGGCGAGCGCTGCTGGCAGCTCCCCATGTTCGATGAGTACCGCGAGCAGATCCGCAGCGACTACGCGGACATCAAGAACAGCGGCGGGCGCCCGGCCGGCGCCATCACCGCCGGCTGGTTCCTGCGCGAGTTCGTGTCGTACCCGTGGGCCCACCTGGACGTAGCGGGCACCGCGTGGGGCGAGGGGAAGCTGTCGTACCAGGTGAAGGGCGCTACAGGGGTGCCCACGCGCCTCTTCGTGGACTGGGTGCTGGCGCGCGCGGGGTGACGGGTTGACGCGCATCCTCCGCCCCCGCGCCCCGCTCGGGGCCGCCGCCATCATCGCGGCGGCGCTCGGCGTGCTCCTCGCGGGCGCGTCTCCGCTGTGCGCGCAGGTCCCGCGCGACACCGTGCCGCGACCGGCTCCGCGCGACACCGTGCGTCCCCCGCGCCGCGACACCATACAGGTGACGGTGCCGCCCGAAGCGCTGCGCGCCGACACCCTGCCGGACCGTCCGCGCTCCGACAGCACGGCGCGCGACTCGGTGGCGGCGGACACGCTCACGCCTGCGCCCAACTTCCCCGAGTTCCCTGTGGCGGCGGGGGCGCCGGGCTTCGGCGCGGCTGTGTGGGAGTTCACGCGCGAGGAGCTGGGCCGCTACCACAGCCTCACGCTGCTGGAGCTGCTCGACCGCATTCCCGGGATCCTGATCACCCGCTCGGGCAACTTCGGTCGGCCCGCGGGGGTGGCGCTCCTGGGCGGCGGCGGCGGGCGCTTCCGCATCTTCCTGGACGGCTGGGAGATGCGCGCGTTGAACGGCGCCTCCTTCGACCTGCAGCGCATCCCGCTGGTGGACGTCACCGGGCTGCGGGTGGAGCGCGACTTGAACGAGGTGCGGGTGGAGATCTCCACCTTCCGCCTCCCCGACGCGCGCGCCTTCGCCATGATCGAGGGCGCGGACGGCGACTTCAACTCGCGGATCCTGCGCGGCTACTTCTCGCGGCCTCTGGGGCGGCGGTTCATGATGCAGGCGGGGCTCGACCTGTCGCAGAGCCAGGGCTTCCGCCGGCTGGACCCGTTCAGCATCAACACGCTGATGGGCCGCCTGAGCTACCAGTTCCGCCCCGACCTGGGCCTCCAGCTCGACTACCGCCGCTCCGCCATCGACACGGAGCAGGAGGTCGGGAGCGCGATCTTCATGCAGGAGAGTCTCGACCGCAACGAGATCGTTCTGCGCGGGCGCGGGCGCTTCCTCAACCGCCTCTGGGTGGACGCGGGGATCGGGCAGAGCCGCGAGTCGCCCGCCGCGGCCGACTCCATCAACGCGGACGTCAACTCCGTGCAGGGGTTCGGCCGCGCGACGATGGACATCGGCATCGGCAACGTCTCTGGCGCGTTCCGCCTGCACCGCGGCGACGAGGGCTCGTACGCGCCCAACGCCAGCGAGCTCTCCGCCCGCGCCGTCGTTACGCCGCTCCCCTGGCTGACCGCGCGCGGCGAGGTGCGCCTGCGCACGCTCGGCGGCCAGGCGGGCACCGAGACGGACGCGATGGTGCGAGCCGGACCCTTCGCCGGTGTCACCGTCTTCGGCCAGATCGGCGCCGGCGTGCGCGCCATCCCCTTCCTGGCTGACACCGCGCTCTCGTTGCGCACCTTTGGCGGATTTGTGGGCCGCCCCCCGCTCGAGGTGCCCGATACCGTCGGCATCATCCGCCTCCTCGAGCCCACGCTCGCCGGCCTCCGCGCGGGGGCCGAGCTGGCGCGCGGTCCGTATCAGCTCGGCGCCGCCTTCGTCGCGCACGACGTGGAGTCGGTCGCGCCGTACGGCCTGTCGTTCGATCGGAACGCCGGCACCGCGGACGGCGGCGCGGTCACGGCACTGGAGGGGTACGCCTCCGCGCCGGTCTTCTGGGAGACCCTGCGCTTCGACGGCTGGTTCGTCCGCCGCCTGGACACCGTGACGCGGCGCTACCTCCCGACCTACTTCGGCCGGGGCGCGCTGGAGTTCCGCAACGTCTACCGCGACGGCAACCTGGAGCCGCTGTTCCGGATAGAGGCGGTGGGCCGCGGCCGCAGCACTCTCCCCGGCGCCACCGAGGAGACGACGGTCCTCACCCCCCGCTACACCGTCTTCAACCTCTTCGTGCAGGTCCGCATCGTGGACGTGCGCGTCTTCTACCGCCTGGACAACGCCTTCAACGCGCCCGGCCTCGACGTCCCCGGCACCCGCATCGCCGGCTCGCGCGCGCTGTACGGGGTGCGCTGGTTCTTCAGGAACTGACGACGCTGAACCCGAAGCGAAGAGGCGGAGTCGCGGAGAACCGCAACAGCGGGCTCACACAGAGCCACAGAGCCACAGAGAGAACAGCTAAAAGGGAATTCTCTGTGGCTTGCAGTTCCCTCTGTGCCCTCTGTGTGAGGCTTTTGCTGTTGTTCTCTCCGCGTCTCCGCGCCTCCGCGTGAGACATGCAGTTCCGCTCTTCGGGGTTGCTCCCGCACCGCATTCCGGGTAACTTCCGCCGTCTATGATTCGAAGCATGACGGGGTACGGGGAGGCCGAGCGGGAGACCGCGGCGGGTACCCTTCGGGTGGAGGTGCGGACGGTAAACCACCGTCATCTCAACGTGAACTTCCGCCTTCCGAACGCCCTCGCGCGGTGGGAAGGGGAGCTTCGCGAGTGGCTGCGCGTCCACTTCGCGCGCGGCCACGTCAACTGCTCTGTCCGCCTGGAGCCCCCCGCCGGGAGCGCCGCCGCACGCGGCCTGCGCATCGACGAGGAGCGGGTGCAGGCGTACCTGGCTCTCTTCCGCGACATGGGCACCCGGCTGGGGGTGCCGGGCGAGCCGGACCTGGCGCTGATCACCCGCTTCAACGACGTCATCGTCCGCGACGATAGCGAGGCGGAGCAGCTGGAGGTGACGCCCGAGGATCTGCGCGCCGCGCTCGATGACGCCGCGCGCCAGAACCTGGGGATGCGCGAGGACGAGGGGCGCCGCCTGCACGACGACCTGGAAGGACGGCTCCGCGCCATCGACGCGGCGCTGCGGGTGGTGGAGGAGCGGGCTCCGGCGCGGCTGGTGGCGGAACGGGATCGGCTTCGGACGGCCATCGCGGAGCTGGCCGGCGGGGTCGCGGTGGATCCGGACCGGCTGGCGCAGGAGGTGGCGTACCTGGCCGAGCGCTGGGACGTCAACGAGGAGCTGGTGCGCTTCCGCTCGCACAACGAGCTCTTTCGCGAGCTGCTGGCGGCGGAGGCCGCGGAGCCGGTGGGGAAGCGTCTCTCCTTTCTAGTCCAGGAGATGAACCGCGAGGCCAACACGATCGGCTCCAAGGCCAACGACGCGGCGATCTCGCACCGCGTGGTCGCCATCAAGGAAGAGATCGAGCGGCTGCGCGAACAGGTGGAGAACGTCGAGTGACGGATGGGCTGGCGGGACGCACCTTTCCGCTGGTCCTGGCCGCCCCCTCCGGCGCCGGCAAGACGACCATCGCGAGGGCGCTGCGCGAGCGGCGGCGGGACGTGGTCTTCTCCGTCTCGGCCACCACGCGCCCCCCGCGGCCCGGCGAGCGCGACGGCGTGGACTACCACTTCGTGGACCACGCCGAGTTCCGCCGGATGATCGACGCGGGCGAGCTGATCGAGTGGGCCGAGGTGCACGGCAACCTGTACGGCACCCCGCTCCGCAACGTGGCCGACGCCGTCGCCAGGCGCGAGTACCTCCTCCTGGACATCGACGTCCAGGGCGCGCGGCAGATCCGCCGCAAGCTCGCGGAGGCGGTGTTCGTCTTCGTGCTGCCGCCCTCGGGGCAGGCGCTCGTGGAGCGGCTGGCGGGGCGGGGAAGCGAAGACGCGGAGGTGCGCCGCCGCCGGCTCGCCAACGCGCGCGACGAGATCCGCGAGGCGGCGCACTTCGACTTCGCGGTGGTCAACGACGATCTGGCCCACGCGGTCGACGAGGTGGAGCGCATCCTGCTCGCGGAAACGCGGCGGGTGAGCCGCATTCCGGCCCTGCAGGCGGAGATCGCGCGGATGTGCGGCGACATCGAAGGGTACCTGGGTGCCGCTCAGGGGTAGCAGCAGTCCACACCGGACGCCGGGGCAGGTCCCCGGCGCCGTTCAGAAGCAAGGGAGAGAGCAATGCGAGTCGTCACTCCGGGCCAGGCCGCCCGCCACACCGGCAGCAAATACCTCGGCGTTCTGGTAGCCGCCAAGATGGCGCGCAACCTCAACGAGCTGCGCCGCGGCGAGATGATGGAAGACCCCACCGTGAGCGGCGGCAACGACGAGCCGCGCGAGAAGCTCACCACCACCGCGCTGGAAGAGGTGGCGGACGGCCGGGCCGAGTTCTACCTGTCGAAGCGCCTGCGCCCCTCGGGCCAGTAAGCACGTGGCCGCGCCGCGCGCACCGCGGCGCCCGTTCCGCGGGCGCCGCGTCGTCCTGGGGGTCACCGGGGGGATCGCGGCGTACAAGGCCATCGCCGTGGCGCGCGAGCTTACGCTGGCGGGCGCCGCGGTGGACGTGGTCCTTACCGGGGGGGCGCTGGAGTTCGTGCGCCCCCTCTCGTTCGAGGCGCTCACAGGGCGCCCGGTCCACACCTCGCTCTACCCGCAGGGCGATCCCAACCTCCACATCCGCCTGGCCCGCGACGCGCACGCCGTCGTGGTCGCCCCGGCTACGGCCAACTTCCTGGCGCGCGCCGCGTTCGGCATGGCCGACGACCTCCTCGCCGCCGTCCTCCTAGCGACGGAGGCGCCGGTCGTCCTCTGCCCGGCGATGAACGACCGGATGTACGCGCACCCCGCCACGCAGGCGAACCTGCGATGCCTGGCGGAGTTCGGCTACCGGCTGGCCGGCCCCGCCGTGGGCGCGCTGGCGTGGGGGGAGGGCGAAGGTCCGGGCCGCATGATCGAGCCGGACGAGATCGTCGCGCACGCCGGCCGCGCGCTGGAGGGCTCAAGCTCGCTCGCCGGGCGACGCGTGGTGGTGACGGCCGGCGGCACGCGCGAGCCGATCGACCCCGTGCGCTACATCGGCAACCGCTCGTCGGGGCGGATGGGGTACGAGCTCGCCGCCGCCGCCTGGCGCCGCGGCGCCGACGTCCTCCTCGTCTCCGGCCCCTCACCCCTCCCGGTCCCGGTCGGCGTGGAGCTGCGCCGTATCGAGACGGCCGAGGAGGTGCGCGCCGCCGTCGAGGCCGCCCTCCCAGACGCCGATGCGCTGGTGATGGCGGCCGCCGTCGCGGACTTCCGCCCCGCCGAGCCCGCCGCGCAGAAGCTGAAAAAGGAAGCGTCCGGAGTCCCCGAGCTGCGCCTGGAAGCGACCGACGACGTGCTGCGCGCCACCCGCTACGCGCGCCGCGCCGGAAGCGTCATCGTCGGCTTCGCGCTGGAGACGGCGGACGCGGTGGAGAACGGGCGCCGCAAGCTGCTGGGGAAGGCGCTCGACCTGCTGGTGGTGAACGACGCCACCGAGCCCGGCGCCGGGTTCGAGGTCGACACCAACCGCGTCGTCCTCCTCAGCCCCGACGCGCCGGACGAAGCGCTCCCGCTGATGCCCAAGTCCGAGGTCGCCGACCACATCCTCGACCGGGTGGAGGGCCTCCTCGCGCGCGCCGCGGTGCCCGTGTGAGCGCCGACGCAAAGGATCTCCTCCGGAGCTACCTCCGCCAGCGCCGGGACCTGGGCGACGCGGAGCTGGTACTGGACGGCCACACGACGGGCGACGTGCGCGCCGCGCTGGCGCATGCGGAGCGCACCCACGCGCCCGCCGCGCGTACGGCGCCGCCTCCTCCCGGACCGGATCCGGGCGAAGCACCCGAGCGTCCGCTGCACCGCCGCGCCGGCGCGCCCGTCCCTGGCAGCACGCCGATGCCGCAGTCGCCCGACTCGCCGGCGCGCGGGATCGGCGCGGACGCCATACGCCTGCTCCCCACGCTGGACGCGGTGCGGGACGTGTCGCTCGGCTGCCCGCGCTGCCGCCTGGCCGAGACGCGCCGCCACGTCGTCTTCGGCGAGGGGGCGCACAACGCCGACATCCTGGTGGTGGGCGAGGCTCCCGGCGAGGAGGAGGACCGCACCGGGCGCCCCTTCGTCGGCAGGGCGGGGAAGCTGCTGGACCTCCTGCTGGCCACGGCCGGCTTCGAGCGCGAGCGCGTCTACATCTGCAACGTGCTCAAGTGCCGTCCACCGGGGAACCGCAACCCGCAGCCGGACGAGGTCGAGGCGTGCAGCCCGTACCTTCTGCGCCAGGTGGAGCTGGTGAAGCCGCGCGTGATCGTCGCCTTCGGAGCGTTCGCTTCGCAGACGCTGCTGGGCACCGACATCACCATCGGCAAGCTGCGCGGGCGCGACCACCGGTACCGGCCCGCGCCGGAGCACCAGGGGATTCCCCTGGTGCCCACCTACCATCCCGCCGCGCTCCTGCGCAATCCGGGGTGGGTGCGCGCGGTGTGGGACGACCTCCAGCGCGTCCGCTCCGTTCTGGACGCCTGAGCCAGCTTTCGAGCCGCCACACCGGCGGATTTCCATAGCATTACCCGCAGGGAGCAGGACGCATGTCGATCCCTTCGCCCGTCGCGCGCTTCACCGCGCCGCCGCCCGAGATCTTCTCCGAGCGGACCCCCCCGTACTCCCCCGAGGCCGAGCTGGCCGTGCTCGGGGGGATGATGATGGACGCCGACGCCCTCTCGAAAGCCATCGAGGTCGTCGACGACACCATGTTCCACCGCGAGGGGAACCGCCGCATCTTCCGCGCGATGGTGCGCATCTTCGAGCGCGGCGACGTCATCGACTTCGTCACCCTCCCCGAAGAGCTGCGCACCACCGGCGACCTGGACTCCGCCGGCGGCCTCACCTTCCTCTCGACACTGGTGGACGCGGTCCCCACCGCGGCCAACATCGAGTACCACGCCAAGATCGTCCGCGAGAAGGCGCTCCTTCGGCGGCTGATCGAGGCGGCCACGGGGATCATCCAGGACACCTACGCCGGCCAGTCCGACGTTGAGGACCTGCTGGACGACGCCGAGCAGCGGATCTTCCAAATCGCGCAGACGCACGACCGCAAGGGCTTCGTCTGGATCAAGGAGATCCTCTGGCCCACCTTTGAAAAGATCGAGCAGCTCCAGAACAACTCCTCCTCCGTCACCGGCGTCGCCACAGGCTTCAACGACCTCGACGAGATCACCGCCGGCTTCCAGCCCGGCGACCTGATCATCGTGGCGGCAAGACCGTCCATGGGGAAGTGCCTGGCCCACGACGCGGAGATCCTCCTGGAAGACGGGAGCGTCACCACCATCGAGGAGATCTACCGCGCACGCTCCGCACGGCTGCTGACCCTGGACGAGCGCTGGAAGTTCGCCATCACGGAACCGAGCGCGTTCGTGGACGACGGCGAAAAGCCCGTCTTCCGCGTCACCACGCGCCTGGGCCGCACCGTCCAGACGACGCTCACGCACCCCTTCCTGACCATCGAGGGATGGAAGCCGCTCTCCGAGGTCGCCGTCGGTGACCACGTCGCCGTGCCGCGCCGGCTGGAGGTGTTCGGCGGCGAAGAGATGCCCGACTGCGAGGTCAAGCTCCTCGCCTACCTGATCGGCGACGGCAACCTGACCGGCGCCACCCCGCGCTTCACCAACGCCGACTCGCGCCTCCGCGACGAGTTCACCGTCTCGGTCGCCGAGTTCGGCGGCGTGATCGCGACGGAAGATGCGCGAGAGACGCGGACCACGACCCTGCGCGTGCGCCGCGATCCCGCCTACGTGCGCGCCGAAGGTTGGGCTGCTGAGGCGCCGAGGAGAGCGCTGACGATTGACGGCTCATGGGGAATGGGCAAGACGGCCTACACGGCATCGCTCCTCGCGTCCCATGGCGTGCAAGCGTTGGTGCTTGACGAGCGCAACGCGCTCACGACGTGGCTGGATGGGCTCGGCCTTATGGGGAAGAACGCGGCCGGGAAGTTCGTACCCGCGCCGGTGTTCACGCTTGTGCGCCCGCAGGTCGCGCTCTTTCTCAACCGCCTCTTCGCGACGGACGGTTGGGCGACGGTGCTCGCCTCAGGGCAGGCGCAGCTCGGCTACGCGACGGTCAGCGAGCGCCTTGCGCGCCAAGTCCAGCACCTGCTCCTGCGCTTCGGCGTGACCGCGCAGCTGCGGCGCCGCGAGGTGAAGTATCGCGACGACCGCCGCACTGCGTGGCAGCTCGACATCACGGACGCGGAGTCGATCCGCACCTTTGCGCGCGAGATCGGCATCTTCGGCAAGGAGGACGCGCTTGGCCGCGCAGTGGCGGCGGTGGGAGTGAAGCGCTACCAGACGAACCGCGACCTGATTCCGCGGGGCGTATGGGCGCGCATCGAAGCAGCCAAGGGCGAGGAGTCGTGGGCCTCACTCGCGCGCCGCGCCGGGATCAAAGGGTGGACCAACGTCCACGCGGGCAAACGGTCGGTTTCGCGCCGGCGGCTGCGCGCGTTCGCGGACGCGCTCGATGACGCAGAGTTGCGCGCACTTGCGGACAGCGACGTGTACTGGGACGAGGTTGTCTCCGTCGAGCCGCTCGGGATGCGCCAGGTGTACGACCTCACCATCCCGGACACGCACAACTTCGTCGCCAACGACGTCTGCGTGCACAACACGGCGTTCACGCTCAACATCGCCCAGCACGCGGCCATCTCCGCGAAGGCGCCTGTCGCATTCTTCTCGCTCGAAATGAGCAAGGAGTCGCTCGTGCAGCGCGTGCTGTGTGCCGAAGCGCGCGTGGACGCCAGCCGGCTGCGCCGCGGGCGGTTGATGGACGACGAGTACGCCCGCCTCGCAACCGCCGCCGGCTACCTGAACACCGCGCCGATCTACATCGACGACACGGCCGGCATCTCGGTGCTGGAGATGCGAGCCAAGGCGCGCCGCCTCAAGTCCGACCGCCCGGACCTGGCGATGATCATCGTCGACTACCTCCAGCTCATGGTGGGCAAGGGGAAGACGGAGAACCGCCAGCAGGAAGTCTCCGAGATCTCCCGAGGCCTGAAGGCGCTCGCCAAGGAGCTGAACGTGCCGGTGGTGGCGCTTTCGCAGCTCAGCCGCGCCGTGGAGTCCCGCCCGGACAAGCGCCCGATGATGTCCGACCTCCGCGAGTGCGTGCCGGGCGAGACGCTGGTGGTGCTGAGCGATGGCCGGCGCGTTCCCATCCGCGAGCTCGTCGGCACGAAGCCGCGCGTGGTCGCGGTGTCGGAGCATGGCGAGCTGGTGCATGCGCAGTCGGACCTCGTCTGGTCGGTTGGGCGCAAGCCGGTGCTGCGGGTGCGGCTGGCCAGCGGGCGCACGTTGCGCTGCACTGCGCAGCATCGCGTGCTCGGCGGCGCGGGGTGGGTGCACGCGGGCGAGCTCGCGCCGGGCGATCGCGTCGCGCTGGCGCGCCGACTTCCCGAGCCGATCGAGCCGGAGACGTGGAGCGAGGCGCGGCTGGCGCTGCTGGGGCACCTGGTGGGCGATGGCAGCTACCTTTCCGGGCAGCCGCTGCGCTACACCACGGCGTCCGAAGAGAATAGCCGGATCGTCACAGAGTCTGCGGAGTCGGAGTTCGGCGTCGTGGTCAACCGCCATGCGGGACGCGGCAACTGGCATCAGCTCGTCATCAGCGGGAACGGCAACCGGTGGCATCCGGCGGGGGTCAACCTGTGGCTTCGCGAGCTGGGGATCTTTGGCCAGCGCTCGCACCAGAAGCGGCTCCCGGCTGGCGTATTCCGGCTGCGCGACGAGCAGATCGCCGTCCTCTTGCGCCACCTGTGGGCGACGGACGGCTCCATCTACGCGCGCCCGGCGGAGATGCGCGGATCGTCGTCCGTGTACTTCTCCACCTGCAGCCCCGGCCTCGCGGGCGACGTAGCCGCGCTCCTTCTCCGGCTGGGGATCATCGCGCGCATCCGCGAGGTGCCGCACGCCACCGCGCGTCCCGTCTTCACGGTCGCAGTGTCTGGAGCGGCCGATCAGCGCCGCTTCCTCGACTTGATCGGCGGCTTCGGCCCTCGTGCGGAGCCGGCGGCGCGCCTGGCCGAGCATCTCGCGGGCGTGGCGCCGAACACCAACGTCGACACGCTGCCGCACGAGGTGTTCGGGCGCGTGAAGGCGGCGATGGCGGAGCAGGGGATCTCGCAGCGCGCCATGGCCGCCGCGCGCGGCACCAGCTACGGCGGGACTGCGCACTTCGACTTCGCCCCCTCGCGCGCGGTGGTCGCCGAGTACGCCGAGCTGCTGGACGACGACGCGCTGCGCACCCAGGCCGCGAACGACCTCTTCTGGGACCGCGTTGTCGAGGTCGCGCCGGATGGTGAGGAGGAGGTGTTCGACCTCACCGTGCCCGGCCCGGCGTGCTGGCTCGCGGACGGCATCGTCAGCCACAACTCGGGCGCAATCGAGCAGGACGCGGACGTCATCATGTTCCTGTACCGCCCCGAGTACTACTTCGGGCCGACGGACAAGGAAGGGAACTCGCTGGAAGGGCTCGCCGAGCTGATCATCGGCAAGCAGCGTAACGGCGCGACCGGGAAGATCAACCTGATGTTTCGGAAGGAGTTCACGCGCTTCGAGAGCTTCAGTCCGCGCGACGGCGGGAGCAGCTTCTCGCCAGGCGAGTGACGGAAAACTCTCTCTGCGTCTCCGCGCCTCCGCGTGAGACCAGCCGTTAGGAAGCCGGAGGCGAACACCACTGTTCGGGCGGTGGCGAAGGTGTGGCGGCGGGCCTGAAAGCCCGCACCCGCGGGGGCGAGCGGGGTATTATTCAGACGAGGCCCCAGCGGAGACACGGGAGCGATGGCGAAGACGAAGACCGCGTTTTTCTGCCGCGACTGCGGCACGGAGACAGCCCGGTGGCAGGGGCAGTGCCCCGGCTGCCGCGAGTGGAACACCCTGGTGGAGGAGCCCACCGCGCCCAAGCGCTCGCGCAGCGCGGGGGCGGCCGAGGCGCGCGTCGCGAGCGGGGCCGCGCCCGTGCGCCTGCGCGACGTGGAGGGGACGGAGCGGCGCCGCTGGACCACCGGCCTCGCGGAGTTCGACTTCGTGCTGGGCGGCGGGATCGTCCCCGGCTCGGTGATCCTCATCGGCGGTGAGCCGGGGATCGGCAAGTCGACCATTCTCCTGCAGGTCGCGGCACGGCTGGAGGGTGGACAGCACAAGACGCTGTACGTGTCCGGCGAGGAGTCCGCGCACCAGGTGAAGCTGCGCGCGGACCGCATGGACACGCCCGCCGGGTCCGTCACGCTGCTGGCCGAAACGGAGCTGGACACCATCCTCCTGCGCGCCGCCGAAGCCGCGCCCGACGTGCTCCTCGTGGACTCCATTCAGACCGTCTACACGCCGGAGCTGGAGGGGGCGCCGGGGAACGTGGGGCAGGTGCGCGAGTGCGCCGCGCGGCTGCAGCGCTACGCCAAGCAGACCGGGACGGCGGTGTTCCTGGTGGGTCACGTCACGAAGGGCGGCGGGATCGCGGGGCCCAAGACGCTGGAGCACATCGTGGACACGGTGCTCTACTTCGAGAGCGCGGGCGGGCTGGACAACCGCGTGCTCCGCGCCACCAAGAACCGCTTCGGCGGCGTGGACGAGATCGGCGTCTTCCGGATGACGGCCGAGGGACTCGTCCCCGTCGGCAACCCGTCCGAGCTCTTCCTGGGCGAGCGCACGCACGGCACCTCCGGCTCCGCCGTCGTGGCAACCATGGAGGGGACGCGTCCGCTCCTGGTGGAGGTGCAGGCGCTTGCCGCAAAGGCCTCGTACGGCGCGCCGCAGCGCGTCAGCACGGGCCTCGACCACAAGCGGCTGGCGCTCCTTCTGGCCGTGATGGAGAAGCGCGCGGGGATTCCGTTCGGGCAGCTCGACGTCTTCCTCAACGTGGTCGGCGGGCTGCGGCTCGCGGAGACAGCAGGTGACGTGGCCGTGGCGGTCGCGCTCGCGTCCAGCGTCTTCGACCGGCCGGTGCCCGCGGACGCGGTGTTCATCGGCGAGCTCGGGCTGGGTGGCGAGCTTCGCCCCGTGGGGCAGATGGAGCGCCGGCTGGCGGAGGCGGCGCGTATGGGGTTCAAGACCGCGTATCTCTCGCCGCGCGCGAAGCCGCGGCAGACTCCCGCGGGAATTCGCATCGTGGAAACCGAGGACGTGAAGGCCCTTGTCGAGCGCATCTTCGGCTGACGCGCCCCGCGCCGCCGCGGTGATCGTGGCGGGGGGCTCGGGGCGGCGCATGGGCGGCGCGGTCCGCAAGCAGTACATGGAGGTCGGCGGCACCCCCGTCCTCCTGCGCGCGGTGATGCCGTTCGTGGACCATCTCGGCATCGGCCGCGTCGTGGTCGTGCTGCCGCCAGAGGACGTGGACGCGCCGCCGAGCTGGCTCGCCGCGCTGCCGGTGGTGGTCGTGGCCGGCGGCGCGGAGCGGGGCGACTCGGTGTGGAACGGGCTGCTCGCCACGCCGGAGGACGCGCCCGCGGTGCTGGTGCACGATGGCGCGCGGCCGTTCGTCTCCGCCGCGATCATCAATCGCGTGCTCGATGCTTGCTCCGAAACCGGCGCGATCGCGGCGGTCCAGATGACGGACACGGTCAAGGAAGTCGGGCCGGACGGGGTCATCCGCGGCACACCCGACCGCGAGCGTCTCTGGCGGGCGCAGACGCCGCAGGGCTTTCCGCGCGCCGCCCTGGTCCGTGCCTACCAGCGCGCCCGCGCCGAGGGTGTCGCCGCCACGGACGACGCGGCGATCTTTGAGCGGTACGAGGGGCCCGTGCGCGTGGTGGCGGGCTCGGAGCGTAACATCAAGGTCACCCGGCCGACCGATCTGCGGGTGGCGGAGGCGATTGCCCTTGCTCCGGACGCGGAGGCGGGTGAATGATGAAAGACGTCGCTGATGCGCCCCCGGCCGCACCGCAACCTCGCGGGTGAGCCGCGCGCCTGAACTCCGTCGCACCATGACCGATCCGGCCGGCGATGCGCCGACCACCGCCACGTTCAACATCCTCTTCGTCTGCACCGGCAACACCTGCCGCTCGGCGATGGCGGAGGGGATCGCCCGGCGCGAGCTGGAGGAGCGCGGGTGGCGCCACGTGCGCGTCGCCTCGGCGGGGATTTCGGCGCGGGATGGGGACAGCGCGGCCGGGAACGCCGTTGCCGTGGCGCAGAGGCACGGTGTGGATCTGGGCGTGCACCGCACCCGATCGCTGACGCCCGGCCTGCTGGAGCGCGCGGACCTGGTGCTCGCGATGAGCCCGGGGCACCTGGACGCGGTGCGCCACTTCGGCGCGGGCGACAAGGCGGCGCTCCTCTCCTCCTTCGCCGCCGGAGACGACCCGCACGCGCGCGGCGTCCGCGATCCCTTCGGCGGACCGGTGCAGGCGTACGAGAACACCTACGCGGAGCTGCGTCGGCTGATCGGCGGGGCGCTGGACCGGCTGGCGCCGATCCTCCACCCGTGAGCTTCGTCCCCAGCGCGTCCACGCGGCTCTTTGCGCTTCTGGGGGACCCTGTGTCGCACTCGCTCTCCCCCGCGTTCCAGAATGCCGCCCTGCGCGCCGCCGGGCTGGATGGCGTGTACGTCGCCCTCCGCTGCTCGCCGCCCGAGGTCGAGGGGCTGATCCGCGGGATCGCGCACGCGGGCGGCGGCGGCAACGTCACCGTGCCCCACAAGGAGGCCGCCGCCGCTGCCGTCGACCGCCGGACCGCGACGGTGGAGCGCACGGGCGCGTGCAACACCTTCTGGCTGGAAGACGGTGAGGTGTGGGGCGACAACACGGACGTTGCCGGCGCCCGCGCCGCCATCTCCGCAGTGGCCGGGGATGACGCGCCCGAATCCGTCCTCGTAATCGGCGCTGGGGGAGCAGCGAGGGCGGTGCTCTGCGCGCTGGAGGAGTCCGCGCGGCACGTCACGCTCCTGAACCGCGACATCGGACGCCCGCACGAGCTTGCCGCGCGCTTCGCATCGGAGTCGCTGGAGATCGACGTCCTTCCACTGGACGCCGACCTGTCGGACCGGAGCTTCGGCCTGGCGATCAATTCCACTTCGCTCGGCCTGCGTGCAGCCGATCCACTCCCGCCCACGGGCGGTGCGCGGTTCGCCGCCGCGCTGGACGTCGTCTATTCGCCCGGCGGCACGGCCTGGGTGCACCACGTGCGCGCCCACGGCATCCCCGCCGCCGACGGCAAGGAGATGCTGCTGCAGCAGGGCGCCGCCGCCTTCCGTCGCTGGTGGGGCGCGGAGCCGCCGGTCGGTGCGATGCGCGCGGCGCTGGGTGCGGGGTGACGGAGCTGCGTGTGGGAGCCGCTGTCAGGTAGGTGTCAGACGGCGAGGGCGGTGCGGGGCAGGGCACGGGCAGCCACGTGGGGCGGCCCCTACAGGGTTCGGTTTGCGAAGCGAAGGCCGCGGTGCGGCGGGGGAGGGCAGACACGCAGGTCGGCCCCTACGGGTATCGGGTTTAACAGCGGGCGGCGGAGCGGCGGCGGGCACGGGCGCGATGAATCGCGCCCCTACAGGACGGCGCAGATCACACGGTGTTCTCTCCCCCTCACCCGCCCTGCGCCCCCGCAGGCGGGGGAGGGGCCGGGGGGAGGGGGCCCTCCGCGCTCCCATTCAGCCTTCCCACGATGATGCCAATCCCAACCCTGATCCGCGACACGTGGGCCGGAGCGCTGGACCTGGTGTTCGCGCCGGTGTGCGTGGGGTGCCGCGAGGCGGTGCCCACGGCGGACTCGCAGCGGATCGTATGCCGGCTCTGCTGGATGAAGTGCAGGCCGCTTCCCGTGCCGCGCTGCGCCCGGTGCTGGAGCCCCGTGGACCCGCACCGCGAGCCGTCGCCGGTGTGCCGCACCTGCGACGCGTGGCCGGCGGGGGTGCGCGCCATCCGCTCGCCGTTCGCCATGGGCGAGGTGCCGCGGACGCTGGTGCACGCGCTGAAGTACGGCGGCTGGTCCGCGGCGGCGGAGCCGATGGCGGCGAAGATGGCCGCGATGGAGTGGCCGCGCGAGACGATGGAGGAGGCGCGGGTGGTGGTGCCCGTGCCCACCAGCGCGGCCCGCACCCGGGAGCGCGGGTACAACCAGGCGGCGCTCCTGGCGCGCGGATTCGCGGAGCGCACGGCGCGGGTGACACGCGAGGACTTGCTCTTGCGGGTGCGGGCCACGGCCACCCAAACGGCCTTGCATCCGGGGGAGCGGCGGGCTAACGTAGCGCGCGCTTTCGCCGTGCCGGACAGCCGGGCGGCGGAGCTGCGCGGCGAGCACGTCATCCTGGTGGACGACGTGTGGACCACGGGAGCCACCGCGCTGAGCTGCGTGGAGGCGCTCGTGGAAGCCGGCACCCGAGCGGTGAGCGTGGCAACCTTCGCCCGCGTCGTTCCCGAGCTGGAGCGAAGCTGACGCGCCGCCCCAACGCACCCGAGAGAGAGGCCATGGCAATTCGCGTCGCCATCAACGGATTCGGCCGCATCGGCCGCAACGTCCTTCGTGCCGCCAAGCAGGCCGGCGCCACCGACATCGACTTCGTGGCCGTCAACGACCTGACGGACACCGCTACGCTTGCGCACCTCCTGAAGTACGACTCCGTCCACGGCCGCTACCCCGGCACCGTGGAGGCGCGCGAGAACTCGCTCCTGGTGGACGGGGACGAGCTGCGCGTCTTCGCCGAAAAGGATCCGGCCGCGCTCCCCTGGGGCGACCTGGGGGTGGACATCGTCATCGAGTCCACCGGCCGCTTCACCAACCGCGAGGACGCGGCGAAGCACATCCAGGGCGGCGCCAAGAAGGTGATCATCTCAGCCCCGGCCAAGGGCGAGGACATCACCATCGTGCTGGGGGTGAACGGCGACAAGTACGACCCGGCGAACCACCACGTCGTCTCCAACGCATCGTGCACCACCAACTGCCTGGTGCCGGTGGTCAAGGTGCTGCGCGACTCGTTCGGCTTCAAGCGCGGGGTGATGACGACGATCCACTCGTACACCAACGACCAGAACATCCTTGACCTGCCGCACAAGGACCTGCGCCGGGCCCGCGCCGCCGCCGTCTCGATGATCCCAACCACCACCGGCGCCGCCAAGGCGACCGGGCTGGTGATCCCCGAGGTGAAGGGGAAGATCGACGGCTTCGCGATCCGCGTCCCCACGCCCAACGTGTCGCTGGTGGACCTCACCTGCGAGCTGGAGCAGGAGGTGGACGCCGCGGCCGTGAACGACGCGCTGCGCGCCGCGTCGCAGGGCCCCATGAAGGGGATCCTGGGCTTCGAGGAGTCGGAGCTGGTGTCGGTGGACTACATCGGCAACCCGCACTCCTCCATCGTGGACGCGCCCTCCACCAGCGTGACGGCCGGGCTGGTGAAGGTCGTGGCTTGGTACGACAACGAGTGGGGCTACTCGAACCGCTGCGTGGACCTGGCGCGGTTCATGGGGGAGCGGCTGTAAGCTCGAGGTGGCCGCTTGCATCGGTGAAAAGGTGCGTGAGTGCGTTAGTGCGTGAGTGCGCTGCATCCAAAAACGCACTGACGCACTAACGCACTCACGCACTTCATCACGGGAAGCATGAACAAGAAAACCATCGCCGACCTGCGCGCCGACGAGATCCAGGGGCGCCGCGTGGTCGTTCGCGTCGATTACAACGTGCCGCTCGACGAGGGGCGGATCACGGACGATTCGCGCATCCGGGCCACCCTGCCGACGCTCGACGCGCTCCTGCAGCAGGGGGCCAAGGTGGTGCTGCTGGCGCACTTCGGGCGCCCCAAGGGGAAGCCGGTGCCGGAGATGTCGCTGCGCCCGGCGGGGGAGCGGCTGGCCGAGCTTCTTGAGGGGCGCACCGTCCGGTTCGTGCCGGACACGGTCGGGCGCGAGGCGCACGGCGCCGTCTCCATGCTCCTCCCCGGCGAGGCCGTCCTCCTGGAGAACACCCGCTACTTCGCCGGCGAGGAGAAGAACGACCCCGCGCTGGCGGAGGAGCTGGCGGCGCTCGGCGACGTGTACGTGAACGACGCTTTCGGAGCCGCGCACCGGGCGCACGCCTCCACCGCGGGAATCGCGGACGTGATGCGGGCGCACGGCAAGCTTGCCGTGGCGGGGCTCCTGATGGCGCGCGAGCTGGAGTACCTGGGGCGCGTGCTGGAAGAACCGGCGCGCCCCTTCGTGGCCATCATCGGCGGCGCCAAGATCTCGGGGAAGATCGACGTCATCCGCTCCCTCCTCCCCAAGGTGGACCACCTGGTGATCGGCGGGGCGATGGCGAACACCTTCTTCCGCGCGATGGGGCTCGGCACCGGCACCTCTCTGGTGGAGGAGGACCGCGTGGATCTCGCCCGCGAGCTGATCGCGGAGGCGGGGGAGAAGCTCCTCCTGCCGACCGACTGCGTGGTGACGGACCGGCTGGAGGAGGGGGCGGATGCCGCTACCGTCGCACGCGAGGCGATCCCGGCCGGCCGCATGGTGGCGGACGTGGGCCCGGCGACGGTGGATGCCTACGGGCGCGTGATTCGCGCCGCGAAGACGGTGCTGTGGAACGGGCCGATGGGGGTCTTCGAGATCCCCGCCTTCGCCGAAGGGACGCGCGGCGTCGCGCTGGCCGTGGCCGACGCGACCGACGGCGGCGCCACCACCGTGGTCGGCGGCGGCGACTCGGCGGCGGCGGTGTCGGGAATGGGGCTGGAGTCGCGCATCTCGCACGTCTCCACCGGGGGCGGCGCTTCGCTCGAGTTCCTGGAGGGGCGCGTCCTTCCGGGGGTGGCCGCCCTCTCGCCGCGCGGGGCCAGGTGACGGCGCCGCGTACGCCGGTGCTGGCCGGCAACTGGAAGATGAACCTGGGCCCCGCGGCGGCGGCCGGCTTCTTCGACGACTTCCTCGCGCGGCACGCCCCGCGCGAGGACGCAACGGTGCTCTTCTTCCCCCCCGCCATCTCGTTCACCGCCGCGCGCGAGGCGCTGCGGGGGCGGCCGGACGTGCGGCTGGGGGTGCAGAACGTGTACTGGGAGGAGGGCGGCGCCTTCACCGGCGAGCTGTCCGTGCCGATGGCCGCGGAGGCCGGCGCGGAGTACGTGCTGATCGGCCACAGCGAGCGCCGCCACGTCTTCGGCGAGACGGTGACGCAGACGGTTCGCAAGGTGCGCGCGGTGCTCGACGGCGGCCTCGTCCCCCTGCTCTGCGTGGGCGAGACGCTGGACGAGCGCCGCTCCGGCCGCGCCGAAGCGGTGGTCGATGGACAGCTCGTGCCCGTCCTGGCCACCCTGACACGCGACGAGACGGCGCGCCTGGTGGTGGCGTACGAGCCGGTGTGGGCCATCGGCACCGGCGAGACGGCGAGCCCCGCCGATGCGGACTCGATGCACCGCGCCGTGAGGGCGCGCCTCGCCGCGGCCTGCGGTCCGGAGGGCGCACGCGCGATCCCCATCCTCTACGGCGGCAGCGTGAAGCCGGAGAACGCGGCGGAGCTGCTGGCCCAGCCGGAGGTGGACGGAGTGCTGGTGGGAGGGGCGTCGCTGGACCCCGCCGGCTTCGCGGCGATCTGCGCGGCGGGTTGACAACCGCGCCTGCGTGGCTAACTTACACCGTTTACCACCAGCCACGTCACCCCTTCCTGAGCTCTCCGTGTTCACGTTCCTGTTGATCCTTCTAATCCTGGATTCGTTCGTCCTGATCCCCACGGTGCTGCTCCAGTCGGGGAAGGGCGGCGGGCTCGCTTCGATGGGGGGCGGCGCCGGCGGCTCCGACACGCTCTTTGGCGGGCGGCAGGCGGCCACGCTCCTCACCAAGATGACGTGGTGGACGGGCGGGCTCTTCGTGGGGCTGGCGTTCGCGCTGGCGATCCTTTCGTCGCGTCCGGAGCGGGGCGGCTCGGTGCTGCGCCGCGAGCTGCAGGGCACGGCCCCGGCGGCCCCCGCCTCCGCGCCCGCCACGCTCCCCGGCGCGCGCCCGGCGACCCCGGCACCGGCCACCGGCGCGCAGGCTCCGTCCACGACGGGCCCCGCGGGCGGCACTCCGGCTCCGGCCGCCGGCCTCCCTGCCCCGGCCACCCCGGCGACGGGCACTCCGGCGCCCGCGGCCCCCGCGCCCAAGCAGTAAGCCGTCCCTATCAGGACCGCACGAGCGGGCCGGCCTCCCAGCGAGGCCGGCCCGCTCTTGTTGTGCGTCCGAAGCTGTCGAAGGGGGTGCAGCCCGGCTGCACCCCCTCTCGTTCCGTACCCTCAGTGCCTCAACGTGAGGCTCTTTTCAGCAGTACTGCTCGAACGCGTTCTTGAGGTCGGCCGCGATCTGGTCGGCGCTGCGCCCCTCGATCTGGTGGCGCTCCAGCATGAAGGCCACGTCGCCGTCCTTGAGCAGCGCGATGGAGGGCGACGACGGCGCGTAGCCGTGCAGGTAGCCGCGGGCCACCTGGGTCGCCTCAGTGTCCTGCCCGGCGAACACGGTAGCGAGCTTGGCCGGCTTCTTGTCGCCCTGCAGCGCCATCGCGACGGCGGGACGGGCGTTGCGCGCCGCGCATCCGCACACCGAGTTCACCACCAGCAGCGTCGCCTCCTGCGTATCGCCCAGCGTCTGCTCGACGTCCTGCTTCGTCTTCAACTCCTGCACCCCCAGCCGTGTCAGCTCCGCGCGCATCGGCGCGACCAGCATCTCGGGATATGGCATCGTTTTGACTCCTCGTTGGACAGATGGTTCACTGCTGTACGAATATGACGCGGCCGGGCAGAATGCGCCAGGGGCTGGAGTGGCACCGTCACCCCTTCTGTCATCCTGAGCCCCGCGCCTCACTGCCCCTGCCCGTGCTCCACCCTCTGGCGCGGAGCGAAGGATCTACTGCGCGGGCCTCGTCGTTCACAGCGGGCTTCGCGCCTCGCAGGCTAGATCCTTCGGTCGCCGCAGGAGTAGGGCGCACGGCAGGCATCCGTCGGGCGGCTCCCTCAGGATGACAAAATCAGCGCGCGTTCGGCACCCACGGCACGTCCTCGACGCTCGCACGGTGGTTGGCGAGGCGGGCGAGGGTGAAGAGGAGGTCGGAGAGGCGGTTGAGATAGACGACGACGCCCTCCTCAATGGTGGCCGTGCGCGAGAGCGAGACGACGCGCCGCTCCGCCCGCCGGCAGACGGTGCGCGCCAGGTGCAGAGCCGCGGCCGCGGGCGATCCGCCGGGAAGTACGAAGCTCTTGAGCGGCTCCAGCTCCTCCTCCGCGCGGTCGATCCACGCCTCCATCTCCGCCACCCGCGTGGTGTCGAGCTGGGGAATCCACGGGTTCTCGCGCCCGCCATCCTCCGCCGCCGGCGTCGCCAGCCGCGCGCCGAGGGTAAAGAGGTCCGCCTGCACCAGCCGCAGTCCCGCTACGAACTCCGCATCGTCCAGGGCGGCAAGCGCCATCCCCAGAACGGAGTTGAGCTCGTCCACGTCGCCGTAGGCCTCCACGCGGGCGTCGTCCTTGGCGACGCGCATCCCGCCGAAGAGCCCCGTCTCGCCGCGGTCGCCGGTCCTCGTGTAGATCTTGAGCGTCATGGGGATCGAGCCGGTTCGAGGGCCCAGAGCGCGGCGCGCCCCAGGCTCCATTCAAGCCACAGCAGGCGCCGCAGCACCTTGCGCGGAGTCCATTCCTCGCCTTCCAGCATCAGGCGGGTGCCGCGCCGCTCCGCCGGCAGGTGCCCCAGGTGCTGTACGACCAGCGCCATCGCCGTGTCCAGCCGCGCGACGGTCAGCTCGGGCGTCTCGGCCATCGGCGTGGCGCCGAGGCGGCTGAGGAGCCACCACTGCGCGCGGGCGAGCTCGTCCAGGATCTGCCGCACCGTCCACCCGCCCTCCGCGAGCACCTCCAGCTCCGCGTCCGGCCGCCGGCGGATGCGCGCCAGCAGCAGCCCCCGCAACTCGCCCAGCCGGTGCACGCCGGACTGCAGCTCCGCCTCGCCCAGCGCCGGCAGGTCCGCCGCGAAGCACGCAACGGTCTCGCCCTGGCCCACGCGCGCCTCGGTCACCAGCCACTCGTCCACGGCCACCTCCAGCTCCGCATCGTCCGCAGGCACCGGCTCGCCGATGAAGGCCAGGAACTGCAGCCACTGCTGGAGCGCCGCCGCGAAGTTCTGCACCGCCTCCTCCGCCGAGCTCCCCGGCGCCGCGCACCCCGGCAGGTTCAGCCCGTGCGCCAGGAACCCCCCATCCGCGCCCTCCTCCACCCCCACGGCGAAGCGTCCTTCCATGATACCCTCACCCCCGTCTCGTTACACTCGACTGCCCCCTCTCCCGATAAC
>DASWNZ010000245.1:0-2409 GCA_036398975.1 Longimicrobium sp. | reverse complement strand
GTCGCTTTCCTGGAGCAGCGCATCAACCTTCTGGAGGAGCAGCTGCACGCGATGGAGCGCGAGCAGTCGCGGCTGGTGGAGGACAACGACTTCCGAAAGCAGCTCGAGGCGCCGATGCCGCGAGCCGTCCAGGCGGATTGAGCCGCCGCCGGGATCCCGTTACCTTTCGCAGGGTACTCAACGCGCGGCCGGTAGCCGCGTGAACGGGCGCTCGCTCGCCCGGCCTTTTCCTGCGCGACGATGAACGAGCTCTCCCAACAGGTCCGCCGCCGGCGGACCTTTGCCATTATTTCGCACCCGGACGCGGGGAAGACCACTCTCACCGAGAAGCTTCTCCTGTACGGTGGCGCGATCCATCTCGCCGGAAGCGTCAAGGCTCGTCGCGCGGAGCGGCATGCGACCTCCGACTGGATGAAGATGGAGCAGGAGCGCGGCATCTCCGTGACCTCCTCCGTCCTCCAGTTCGAGTACCTGGGGCGCGCGGTCAACCTGCTGGACACGCCGGGGCACGCCGACTTCTCCGAAGACACGTACCGCACCCTGATCGCGGCCGACAGCGCGGTGATGCTGCTGGACAACCGGAAGGGCGTGGAGGAGCGCACGCGGCAGCTCTTCGAAGTCTGCCATCGCCGGCGCACCCCCATCTTCACCTTCGTCAACAAGTGCGACCGCCCCGGCGCCGACCCGCTCCAGCTGTTGGACGACGTGGAGCGCGACCTGGGGCTCAAGTGCTACCCCGTCACCTGGCCCATCACCTCCGGCGACCGTTTCGTTGGTGTCTACAACCGTGACACGCGCCGCATCCACCTCTTCGAAAAGGGGGAGGACCACGGGTCGAGCCGCGTGGAGACGGACGTGGTGACGCTGGACGATCCGGACGTGCACGAGCGCATCGGCGACTCCGCGTACGAGCAGCTGATGAACGACGTGGAGCTGCTGGACATGGCGGGCGAGGAGTTCGACCCCGGCGCTTTCCTGCGCGGCGAGGTGTCGCCCACCTTCTTCGGAAGCGCGCTCACCAACTTCGGCGTGGAGCCGTTCCTGGCGAAGTTCCTGGAGCTCGCCCCCCCGCCCACCGCCCGCGAGGCCAGCACGGGGACGGTGGAGCCGGAGGACCCGCACTTCACCGGCTTCGTCTTCAAGATCCAGGCGAACATGGACCCGAAGCACCGCGACCGCATCGCCTTCGTGCGCGTGTGCAGCGGGCACTTCGAGGCGGGGATGCAGGTGAAGCACGTGCGCACCGGCAAGCCGATGCGCCTCGCCGCGCCCACGCAGTTCCTGGCGCGCGAGCGCACGCACATCGAGGAAGCGTGGCCCGGGGACGTGATCGGCATCCACGACCGCGGCAACCTGCGCATCGGCGACACGCTCTCGGCCAACGGAGACCTGGAGTTCGCGGGAATTCCGCGCTTCTCGCCGCAGCACTTCTCGCGCATCCTCATCGGCGACCCGATGAAGCGCAAGCAGCTCGACACGGGCCTGCAGCAGCTCTCCGAGGAGGGCGCCGCGCAGGTGTTCTACAGCGAGACGTACGCGGGCACCACGCCTATCGTGGGGGCCGTCGGCCAGCTGCAGTTCGACGTCCTTCTGCACCGTCTGGAGCACGAGTATGGCGTGCGGGCGCGCCTGGAGCCGATGTCGTACCGCTTCGCCCGCTGGGTGCTGGGCCCCGCGGACGCCATCCACGCGCTCTCGGGCGGCCACGGGCGCACCCTGGTGTACGATGCCAAGGAGGCCCCCCTCGTCCTCTTCGACAGCGAGTGGACGCTGCGCACCACCGTCGAGCGCGAGAAGTCGCTGACCTTCCACGACGTGGCGCCCTAACCACGCTCGTTTGGAATCAGCAGTCGAGCGGGGCGGTCCGGCAGATGGCCGTGGCGGGTTTGTTGCTTCTTTGGTCCACAACGCTTTTCGAACTCTCGTACTCCTCGGAAACAGGAGCGTAGTCTTTGACTTCTGTAGCTATGCGTTCACTGACCGCCGCGGCGCTGGCCCTTGCCGGTGCCGGGTGCGTGAACGGTACAACGGACACGGTCGATCCACTGCCGCAGTCGATCGCGGCGTGTGAGACGCACAACGCCGAGGTTTGCAGTACCTGGACACGGACCCGCGACGGCTACTACGCGCGGTACGAGCAAGGCACCGAAGCGAACCTGGTCGTGACCCGGTTCGACGCCGACAGCATCATCATCGAGCGCACGGACATCCCCGGGGCCGCCCCGTTCACGACCGCCACCTACCGCGGAGCTCCCACCGGTACCGCCGTGCAGAACGGGACCGTCACGTTCCGACAGAGCGGGGTAGTGTTCAACGGCCGCTGGCGCGCGGATTGGTGATCCTGGCCCCACGGAGTGGACACAGGGCGGCCCCCTCCCCGCTCGTTCCTCGCTGCCCCTCCCCCAAACT
>DASWNZ010000244.1:0-11790 GCA_036398975.1 Longimicrobium sp. | reverse complement strand
TTTCTACCGGAACCCGCACTACCACACCGCCCACGACACGGCGGACACGCTGGACTACGCGCGCATGGCGATGGTGGTGGAGGGGGTGCGCGAGGCGGTGGTGGCGCTGGCTACTTGAAGCGGAGCTTGGCCACCAGGATGGCGACGTTCAGCGCCACCATCCCGCCGTTGGTGGCGATCACGGGCCAGTCGCTGGTGATGGCGCCGTAGACGATCCACAGCCCGCCCGCGGTGATGAGGATGACGAACATCCCAAGCGACAGATCGTTGGTCCTCTTCGTCTTCCACACGCGCACGACCTGCGGAAGGAACGAGATCACCGTGAGCGCTCCCGCGACGTAGCCGATGTAGGTTGCGAACTGCTGAATGGGTGCCTCCTGGTTTGGGTTGGATGTGCGCGGGTGGGGTCGGGCAAGGGGTGCGCCGGGAGGGAAGCAGGGAGGTGGGTGGCTGGGCGGGTGGCAGGGAGTGGGTGGGTTATTCATGGTACCGGCGGTTGAAACCGCTGCAACAACCACGGGAAGCCTGCCTTCGCAGGCTCCGGGGGCGGCGGTTGGTGTGATTGCGGGCACCCGCGCCCGCGACGCCGGGGGCTGAAGCCCCCGGCTGGAACTACGCGAAGGCGGCTGAAGCCGGCTCGGGAAGCACGGCATGCGGCCCCGAGTCCGCGAAGGCGGACTTTGTGCTGTTGTTGCCGCGAGTTTACTCGCCAGGGGACAAATAAAACCGGGCCGCCGATCTTCGCTATCGGCGGCCCGGTTCTGGTTCGTGACGACCCGCGCGTTAGGGCGTGCGACGGGTGACGGCGGAGGAGGTGGGGGGAGCCTGGCCGGCAAGGGCGCGCTGAAGGCTCGCCTGGAGCTGGCGGCTGCGCGCCAGGAGCTGGTCCGTCTGCGGATCGGCGGCGACCATCTGGCGGTGCAGGCGGTCGTCGAAGGCGCGGGCGCGGCGCGCGATGTCAGGCTGGCGCATCACCGTCTGCTGGGCGCGCATGAAGCGGCTCTGGATGGTGGCGAACTCGCGCGCCAGGGCCTGCTTGCGCGCCACGTCGTTGCGCGCCTCGGCCGTGCGCGCCTCGGCCTCCATCGCCTTCACGCGCGTGGCCAGGCGCGGGAGCTCGGGGTCCTGGCGCTCCATCGCCGCCTTGATGTCGCGCATCAGCGTCGTCTGCGTGGCGGTCAGGTCGCCGGCGCGCATGGCGCGGGCGTGGATCCCCTGCAGGCGCGCCGCGATGGTGCGCAGCTCCGCCATCTGCGCCCGCGACTGCTCGCGGGTGGGGGTGGCCGCCGGGGCCGCCACGCGCGTGGCCGTGGGGCGCGCCTGCGCCGAAAGCGCCGCGGGAAGAGCTATAAGTGAGAAGGCGAGCACTCCCGCCCGCCGGGTATGACTGGTCAACACGCTCTCCTCTGCTGGTGTCCGCGCGGGCACGGGGCCCGCGCCGTGTGGCCGCTCCGCCGGAACATGCGGCGGGTCTTGAACCCCGAAGCGGCCTCGAGGTTTCACCGCGCGCCCGGCGGCGACCCTCCGCCCGACGTGTCCGGCGGGGCCGGCGCCGGGGGCGGCGTGGGCTCCGGGGCGGGCGGGGTCGGCGCCTTTTCGCCAAGGACGCGCGGCCGGCGCTCGGCGGGCGGTGTCTCCTCCGTGCGCGTCGGGGTCCGGCGCGTGCGCGGCGTGGCGGGCGGCACGGGATCGGGGTACGTCTCCACGCGCCCGGCCTCGGGGGTGCGCGGGCGCTCGCCGGCACGGCGCTGCGCCTCCAGCTCGGGCCAGTTCACGCCGCGGCGCTCCAGGTCCGTCATCCCTACCGTGTCCGGGTCGTACCCTTCCACGGGGGCGAGCTGGATGTCGGTGGAGCCCCACTCCTCGTCGCGCCAGGCGGTGTCGATCGCCAGGGGCGGGTAGACGCCGCCGGCCAGGTTGCACGGCTCCGCGGCGGGGCGGCTGTTGACGAAGTACTCGGTGTAGGTGGGCCCGCGCGCGGGGCATCCCTCCATCACCGCCAGCCCCGTGGCGCGGTCCACCGTCTCGGTGACGACGCCGCGCGGCGGGGCCCACTCCAGCGGGGCGCGGCGGCGGGCGTAGACGCGCTGCATGATGCGCCCCCACACGGGCGCCGCCAGCGTGCCGCCGGACGCGCCGCGCACGATGGTCTGCGGCTTGTCGAACCCGAACCAGACCGCGGCCACCAGGTCGGGCGTGTAGCCCACGAACCACACGTCGGTGGCGGCGTTGGTGGTGCCCGTCTTCCCCGCCGCGACGCCGCGGAAGCCGGCGGCGCGCACGGGGGTGCCGGTGCCGCGGTCCACCACATCGCGCAGCATGCTGGTGAGTACGAAGGCGTCCGCCGCCTCCAGCACCTGTTCGCGCTCCTCCTCCGCCTCCCACAGCACGTCGCCGTCGGTGGTCTCCACGCGGCGAACCAGGTGGGGCACCACGCGCTCGCCCATGTTGGCGAAGGCGGCGTACGCGCCCACCAGCTCGATCGGCCTCACCTCCGCCGAGCCCAGCGCGACGGCCGGGTTCTCGGGTACGGGGGTGCTGATCCCCAGCGAGCGCGCCTGGTCCGCCACGCGCCCCATCCCCACCTCCTGCGCCAGCTTGACGGTGACCACGTTCTTGGAGCGGGTCAGCGCGTCGCGCACCGTGATGGGGCCGTCGAAGGTGCCGGTGTAGTTGCGCGGGCTCCACGTGCTGCCGCGCGACATCCGCACCTGCAGCGGGGCGTCGTCGAACTTCTGCGTGGCGGGCACTCCGAAGCCGATCGCGGCCAGGTACACGAACGGCTTGAACGCCGAGCCGGGCTGGCGCAGCGCCTGGAAGATGCGGTCGTAGTTGGAGTCCTCGTAGTCGCGCCCGCCCACCAGCGCCCGCACCTCGCCGTTGCGCGCGTCCATCACCACCGCGGCGCCCTGCAGGTACGGGGTGCCGGAGGCGTCGGTGCTCTCCTTGCCGCGCGTGTACTTCGGGTGGTTGAAGCTCCCGAATGCGCCCGACTCGATGGCCGTGGCCTGGCGCGCCACCTCGCTCTCGGCGGCGGCCTGGGCGACCGGGTCGTAGGCGGTGAAGACGCGCAGGCCGGCCGTGTAGAAGCGCTCGCCCACCCGGTCCTCCAGCTCGCGCCTCACCCGCTCCACGTAGTACGAGCCGCGCTGCCGCGTGTCCTTGCCGGGGCGCGACACCCGCACCGGCTCCTTGATCGCCGCCTCGGCGTCGGCCGCGGTGATGTACCCCGCGCTGGCCATCGCGCGCAGCACCGTGTTGCGCCGGGTGCGGGCCGCGTCCCTGTCCTCGCGCGGATTGCGCCGCGAGGGGAGCTGCCCCAGCCCGCCGATGGTGGCGGCCTCGGCCAGGGTGAGCTGCGCCGCGGGCTTGCCGAAGTAGGTGCGCGAGGCCGCCTCCACCCCGTACGCCCCCTCGCCCATGTAGATGTGGTTGATGTACAGCTCGAGGATCTTCTTCTTGTCGAACGCCCGCTCGATCTGCCGCGCCACGCGGATCTCCATCACCTTGCGGCGGATGGATCGCTCCGTGTACGGCAACGCCTTGGGAAAGAGGTTGCGGGCGAGCTGCATGGTGATGGTGCTGCCGCCCTCCGAAACGCCGCCTCGCTTGACGTTGGCGAAGAGAGCGCCGCCGAATCGCTTCCAGTCCACGCCGCCGTGGTCGTAGAAGCGCCGGTCCTCGATGGCGACGAAGGCCTGCGGGAGGTACTCGGGAACCGAGTCGATGGGGACCACGCGCCGGTTGGCGCTGGAGAGGGTGCCGAAGGGCTTCCCGTCCGCGTCCAGCAGCTCGGAGCCCTCGGCCTGGTACTGCTCCAGCTCGCTGACGGGGGCGCAGCCGCCCATGCCGCACGGCGCAAACCAGAGCCAGCCGAAGCCGACCACGAAGAGGGCGAGGATGGAGAGGAGCGCGATCTTGAGCTTCGGGTTCATTTCGTCTCGGTTCCCCGCCCGCCGCGGCTCAGCTCATGGACGCTTCTCCGGCTGCGCGGGCTGGGGCTTGATGAAGTCTTCCGGCTGGGGCACGCGTGGCTGCCCGGGGAAGACGGGACGGCCGGGAAGCTCCGGCGTCGGATCGACAAAGGTCGGCGTGCGCACCGCGGGCGCCTCGCAGCTGGCCGCGGGTGCGTACCGGGCCGCGAAGTAGTCCGTCGTTCCGCCGCCGTACGGGCAGTCCTCCGTCAGCACGCGCCCGCCGCTCACCCGGCGCGCCACCACGCTGCGCGGGCGGGGCCATGCGGGAGGCGGGCGGCGTGTTTCGTACGCTTTTCGCATAATCCGCGCCCACACCGGCACCGCCAGCGTTCCCCCCGTGGCGCCGCCCAGTATCGTCTGCGGATTGTCCAGCCCCAGCCAGACGCCGGTCAGCAGCTCGGGGGTGTACCCCACGAACCACACGTCTGTTGCGGAGTTGGTCGTCCCCGTCTTTCCGGCGATGGGGATGTCGTACGAGATCCCCCCGATGCCGGGGTCGCGAACCCCGTAGCCCGTGCCGCGGTCCACCACCTCGCGCATCATGTCGGTGATGATCCACCCCACCGCCGGGTCCACCGTGCGGCGCGTGGGCGCGGGGGGCTGCCAGAGGAGCTTCCCCTGGTGGTCCTCGACGCGGGTGACGTAGCGCGGCTCCACCCGGTAGCCGCCGTTGCCGAATGTGGCGTACGCGGAAATCAGGTCGACGGGGTACACCGCCGCCGCGCCGATGTACACCGACGGAAAGCCGGGGATGGGCGTGCTGATCCCCGCTCGCCGCGCCAGGTCCTTGACCCGCTCGAACCCCGCGTCGCGCCCCACGCGGATGGTGGCCAGGTTGCGCGAGTTGCGCAGGGCGGAGCGCAGCGTCATGTAGCCGCCGTAGCGCCCGTCGTAGTTCTTGGGGCTCCAGGTGCCCACGGTGAGCGGCCCGTCCGACACGGCGAAGAGGGGCGAGCGCCCCCGCTCCAGGTCCGCGGCGTAGACGAAGGGCTTGAAGACGGAGCCCGGCTGGCGGAGCGCCTGCGTGGCGCGGTTGAACTGCGACTGCTTGAAGTCGCGCCCGCCCACCATCGCCATCACGGCGCCGGTGTTGGGGTCCATCACCACCGCCACTCCCTGCAGGTACGGCGTGTGGCGCACCGCCTGGTCCGGCTTGAGCCCCGCCGTGAAGCGCTCGTAGGTGGGGTGCCGGTAGCCGCCGTACGTCCCTCCCTCGATGGCCCTGAGTTGGGCCTCCAGCGACTTCTCCGCCGTCTCCTGCAGCACCGGGTCGAGCGCGGTGTAGATGCGCAGCCCGCCCGTGTACAGCAGCTCGCCGAAGCGCGGCTCCAGCTCGCGCCGCACCGCCTCCACGAAGTAGGGGGAGCGGAGGGCGTTGGTGGGGGGCGCCACCGTCACCGGCTGCCGCTGGAGCTCGGCGGCCTGCGCGGCGGTGATGACGCGCTCCTGCCTCATCATCTCCAGCACGCGGTTGCGCCGCCGCTCCGCGCGCTCGGGGTGCTCGCGCGGGTTGTACGCGCTGGGCGCCTGCGGAAGCCCGGCCAGCGTGGCCGCCTCCAGCAGGGTGAGCTGCGCAGCCGGCTTGTTGAAGTAGGTGCGCGCCGCCGCCTCTATGCCGTACGCCCCCGCGCCCAGGTAGATGTGGTTGAGGTACAGCTCCAGGATGCGGTCCTTGGAAAGCTTCCGCTCCATCTCCAGCGCCAGCTTGGCCTCGGCGATCTTGCGCCGCATGCTCTTCTCCCCGGCCGGGAGCTGCTGGGGGAAGAGGTTGCGGGCGAGCTGCATGGTGATGGTGCTGCCGCCCGTGGCCCCGAAGCCGCCCAGGATGTTGTCGCGGATCGCCCCCACCACGCGCATGGGGTCGACCCCCTCGTGGTGGTAGAAGCGCGCGTCCTCGATGGAGACGAACGCCAGCGGCACGTAGCGCGGGAGCGACTTGATGTTGACGACGGTGCGCCGCTCGCGGTGGAAGGTGCCCAGCGATACGCCGCGCGAGTCGAGGACCTGGCTCGCCTGGCGCGGCGCGAAGTCGGCCACCTGCTCCGCGCTGGGGCAGGTGCCGGTGCAGGCGCGCGTCCACGCGGCCACCACGCCGCCGGTGCCGCACGACGCCATCGTCACCAGCCCCAGGCCGATGACGATCTTGCGCTCCTGCCGGTTGCGCCACGCGGCGCGCAGCCGCTGCCATCCGGCTCGTGCGCGCGCCTTCCACTCGCTGGTGTCCACTGCCACGGATCGATGCTCGTTTCGGGGTCGGCTATCGGGTTGCTGGGCTATATAGATACACCGAATCGGCCGCGGATGCCAATCGTGGGCCGGCTGACCGCGAGGCCTCACACAGAGACACAGAGGCACCAGAGAGAACAACAAGAGGTTTTCTCTGTGGCTTGTAGTTCCCTCTGTGGCCTCTGTGTGAGGCTCTTCTGGTGTTTTACGGCTACCGTCGCGCCAGCGTCGCGAGTGCATCGCCGGTCACGCGGTACACCGTCCAGTCGTCCATCGGCACCGCGCCGAGTGAGCGGTAGAAGCGGATGGCGTCCTCGTTCCAGTCGAGCACCCACCACTCCAGCCGCCCGCACCCGCGCTCCACCGCCAGCCGCGCCAGGTGGGCCAGCAGCGCCCTCCCGATCCCCCTACCGCGGTGTTCCGGCTCCACGAACAGGTCCTCCAGGTACAAGCCCGGCCGGCCCAGGAAGGTGGAGAAGTTGTGGAAGAAGAGCGCGAACCCCGCCGGCGCCCCCTCCCACTCCGCTATCACCACCTCCGCCGCCGGCCTCGCGCCGAAGAGCCCCTCGCGCAGCCCCTCCTCCGTCGCGACCACCTCGTGCGCCAGCCGCTCGTACTCCGCCAGCCGCCGGCTGAAGTGCAGGATCAACGGCACATCCTCCACCCCCGCCGCCCGTATCTCGATGGCGCTCATCTCCTTCTCTCTTCCTCTGTGGCTCTGTGTCTCTGTGTGAGCCCGCGGTTGCCGTTCTCCCCCGCGTCTCCGCGCCTCCGCGTGAGCCCCCCATTATGCGGAATGCGAATTGCCACCGCACACGCACCCAGCCAGCGAAGGACCCGCACACGCAAGCGAGGACACATGGACCGCAACGACGAAAGCAGCAACCCCGGCATGGCCGAGCGCCAGATGGACGACTCCACCGGCGGCCGCAGCGAGGGCGAGCGCCTCTCCGACCAGGACGACATGGTGAGCCGCGAGGGGATGGCCGGCGCCGGATCGGACGTCAGCGGCAACGAGGTGGAGCGCGGCGAGCGCCAGGCCCGCACCGCCCCCAACCCGGAGGATGGCAGCTACGGCGACGCCAGCGGCTTCGCGGCCGCCGGCAACGAGGGCGAGCAGCAGGCGCCCGGGCGCACCAAGAACGGCGGCATCGTGCTGGGCCAGGACCCCAGCGGAACCACCGGCACCTCCGCCGAAGCCAGCTCGCGCGACTTCTGAGCCGCACACGCACTTGAACGAAGGGCCCCGCAGCGATGCGTGGCCCTTTGTGCATCACGCCAGTCCGGGTCCGCCGGGGCTCGTGAGCCAGTACCACATCGCGCGCACCACCGCGAACGCCAGCACCCCGATCGCGGCCAGGATGAGCAGCAGCGCCAGCCCCGCGCCGAACACCACCGCGCGGCTCGACCTGCGCGCGACGCCGGGCTGCTCCACCACCGTGCGCAGCAGCTTGATGTTGCGCGCGTTGGCCTTCCACCCCGCGTCGAACAGGTCGCCCAGGAAAGGGATGGTGCCGACCACCGTCTCGACGCCCACGTTGAGCACCATCCGCGAGACGACGGACGCGGGCGCGCCCATCCGCGCCGCCTGCATCACGATGTAGGCGGACATCGCCGTCCCCGCCACGTCACCGATGCCGGGGACGAGGCCGATGAGCGCGTCGATCCCCACCCGCGCGCCTGTGCCGGGGATGGGAATGGAGTTGTCCAGCAGGTACGCCAGCCCGTCCAGCCGCTTGAGCCTGCCGGCGCTGCTCTGCGCGTCGTTCTGCACGTCCTCACCCCCTTCGTACGCGGTACGCGGTTCCCCGCGGACGTGTGGGGCAAGGTGCGCGCCGGGCCTCCGGCTCCAATGCACGATGGGGTCCGTTGCCGGACCCCGTCGTGGTTGTGATCCGTTGGGGCGTGGTTACGGGGTGGTGCCGGTACCGGTGGTGCCGGTGGTGCCGCCGGTGGTGCCCGCACCGGCGCCCATGCCGGTGGTGTCCGCGGTCAGGCCGGTGCCGGTGGTGCCCGTGGTGCCGGTGGCGCCGCCAGCGGCCGCGGGGTCGGTGGTGCCCATCGCCGGGTCCGTGGTCGCGCCCGCCGTGCCCGCATCCGTCGTGGCCGCGCCGCCTGTCTCGCCCGCGGCTCCGCCCTCTCCACCCTCACCGCCGCCGCACGCCGCGGCGCCGAACATCGCGGCCAGGGCCAGGGTCGAAAGAAGTCTCTTCATCGTGTCCTCCAGAACTCGATTGGTGAACCGCCGCGGCTCCCCGGCCGCGTCGCGGGCGAACTCACAACATCCACACCTGGCGCATCTTACGCTGCACGTCAGGGCGTGGGGGGCGGAGGCGTGCCCGCGGGGGGCGTGGATGCGCCGCTGTTGGTGCCGGCCGGCCCGCCCGCCGTGGACGCGTCGAACGCGGGGCTCTGCCCGGCCGTGTCCGCGCCGGTGGTGGCCCCGCCCGTGGTGCCGCCGGTCACGGTGGGATCGGTGGTCCCCGTGGTGCCGTTGGTCATCGCCGGGTCCGCCGTGGTGGTGCCCGCCGCGCCCGCGTCGGTGGTGGCCGCCTCGCCGCCTTCCCCGCCCTCTCCGCCGCCGCCGCACGCCGCCGCGCCCAGCATCGCCGCCAGCGCCAGCGCAGGGATCATCCGGTTCGTCTTCATCGCTCCTCCAATCGGTTGAACGTTCACTGCCGAGACCCTTCGGTGCCGCGGTCGGGGCACTTCCCCCCCACCAGGTGGATCGCGCGCATGCTGTCCTCCAGGAACTTTTCCTCCACCACCGTGCTCCCGTCGCGCACCATGAAGACGCCCTTGGAAAGGACGTGGACGATCTCCAGCGAGCCCTTTTCCAGGAGGAGGATGTCGCCCCACTTCCCCTTCTCCAGCGTCCCCTTCATCTCCAGCTTCAGGATGCGCGCGGTGTTGCGCGTGACGAGCGACAGCACCTGCTCCAGCGGAAAGCCGTGCTCCGTCACACACGAGCGCACCTGCTCCGATAGGACGCGCGGGCTGCTGATGGAGGCGTCCGACGATGCGGTGAGGCACGCCGGGTCGCCCCCCGCGTCCAGGTAGAAGCGGAGCCACTTCGGCAGGTCTTCCGCGATGGTGTCCACGTCCACGTTGCACCCGCGCTTGGTGAGCTCCACTGCCTCGGCCATCAGCTTCTCGTTGCGCTGCACGTGCGTGGGGTAGACGCAGCGGGGGTCGATGTCGTGCTCGTCCAGGATCAGGCGCAGCGGTTCCAGCCGGCGGTCCATCTCGCCCACGTGGAAGTGCGTCACCCCCGACTTCCTGGCCAGCATCCCGCCGATGTAGGTGTCGCTGACGACGCGGGCCAGCTCCACCGCGCTGGTGTTCATCGCCCGCCGGTCGGAGATGGCGACCTCGCCGGTGCCGATCACCTCCTCCAGGAACATGATGTCGTCGCGCACCGAGTTCATGATGGATGTGGGCGGAACGTTGTAGCCGCCCGTCCAGAGGTACGCGTTGAGCCCCTGCTCGTTGAGGCCCTTCACCTTGGCCAGGAGCCCCGCCATCGTCTTCATGGTGGTGTCCACCCCCAGCGCGCCCACCGCCGTGGTGATGCCGTACGGCACGATCTCGCCGATGAAGAACTCGGGGGTCTGCGTGGCGAATCCTTCCTCGCCGCTCCCGCCCAGGAGGTGCATGTGGGGGTCGATGAAGCCGGGGACCACCAGGCATCCCGTGGCGTCGATCACCTCGCACTCCACGCCGACGGACTCCACGGCCTTGCGATCCACCGCGCCCACTTTGCCGATCTTCCCGTCGGTGAGGAGCACCTGCTGCTTCCCCACCGGCGCCGGCGTGTAGACTTCCCCGTTCTCGATCAGCTTGAGCACGCGTCCGCTCCTCCGCTCCGTTGGTCCGCCCGCACGTGACTGACGGAGCGCGGAGTGCGCGCCCCGTTCCCCCCTCGCCTCACGTCGTGTGGGGCGGGTGTGCGTGTCACGGCGTGGTGGTCGCGCCGTTGCCCACCCCGCCCGAGGTGCCGGAGACGCCGGCGGTGTCGTTGGCGCCCGTGGCCGGCATGGCGCCGGTGGTGGTGTCGCCGGGCATGGGTGCGGCCGGCGCGGTGCTGGCCGCACCCGTGCCCCCGCCGGCGGTGTCCAGGGCCGGCGCCGCGGAGCCGTCCGGTGCGCCCGCCGTGGTGTCCGCCGTGGCCCCGTTGGATGCGTTGCCACCGCCGCCGCCGCACGCGGCCAGCAGCGCCGTGATGGCGAGTGTCGAGATGATTCCGCTTCTCCGCATGCGTCCTCCGTCTGGTGTGGGTGCGTGATGGGCGGGCGCGCCGTCGCAACGGGCGTGCCGGGCGTGGCTCAGCACGAGTGTTGCGCACGGCGCGCTCAACCGCCGAACGGAGGAGGCCGGGATGGAGGGAAAGGTGTGCGTGGTGACGGGTGCCACCGGCGGGATCGGCGGCGCCACGGCGCGGGGGCTGGCGGCGCGGGGCGCGACGGTGCTCCTGGTGGCGCGCGACCCCATCCGCGGCGAGGCGATGCGCGAGTCGATCGCGCGGGAGACCGGGAACGAGCGCGTGCGCCTGGTGCGCGCGGACCTGTCGTCGCAGGCGGAGGTGCGGGCGGCCGCGGCGGCGATCGCGGCGGCGCACCCGCGCGTGGACGTGCTGGTGAACAACGCCGCCGTATACACCCGCAAGCGCGCCGAGTCGGTGGACGGCATCGAGCTCCAGTGGGCGGTCAACCACCTCGCGCCCTTTCTGCTGACCCACCTCCTTCTCGACCGCCTGCGAGCCGCGGGGGGTGCGCGCGTGATCACCGTCTCGTCCGGCGCGCACAGGGGGAGGTTCATCCCGTGGGACGACATGGAGATGCGCCGGCGCTACTTCGGGTGGCGGACGTACGGGGTCACGAAGCTGGCGAACCTCCTCTTCACCCGCGAGCTGGCGCGCCGCGAGAGCGGGATCTTCGCGCACGCCATGCACCCCGGTGTCGTCGCCACCGAGCTGCTGATGCGCGGATTTCCGCCCATCCGCCTGTTTCGCCGGTTCCTCAAGACGCCCGAGGAAGGCGCCGCGACGGTGGTCTTCCTCACCACGTCGCCAGAGGCCGCGAAGTCGACCGGGAAGTTCTGGATCGACGAGCGCCCCGCCGAGCCGGATCCCGCGGCGCTGGATGATGAGGCCGCGCGGCGGTTGTGGGGGTGGAGCGAGGAGATGGTTGGGATAACACCCGAGAATGGCGACGTGGGGATGGCCTGATAAGGGGGCGGTGCGCGGGATGGCACGGGCAGCCACGTGGGGCGGCCCCTACGGGATCTGTGCGTCAGGCGGAGGTTGGGGTGCGGGCGAGGGTGAGCAGACACGCAGGTCTGCCCCTACCGGGGTCGGTGCCGAGAGGAGGGGGCGGAGCGGCGGCGGGCACGGGCGCGATGAATCGCGCCCCTACGAGATCTGTGCGTCAGGGCGATCGGGGCTGCGGCGACGGCGAGGGCGGGCGCGATGAATCGCGACTCGACGAGACGCCGACCGGGCGCGGAGTGCACCCTTTCCCCCGCTTGCGGGGGAGAGGGCCGGGGAGAGGGGGACCTCTACGACTCCAGGTCGGAGGTCCACTGCGGC
>DASWNZ010000243.1:0-3822 GCA_036398975.1 Longimicrobium sp. | reverse complement strand
GAAGAGGCTTCAGCTGCCTCTCCGCGGCTCCGCGCCTTTTTGCTGTTGCAGATTGGGATTTCTGCCGTCGGGTGCTGCATCGTGGGGCGCTCGCGCACCACAATGGTGCGGAAGCTCGAACGTACAAGATTCGCAAGTGCTTGGGAAAGAGGTACTTGCGATGAAAACAAATGTGGCACCGGCCGTGCTTTGTGGGGACCATCCATCGACGGTGTAGTGCGAGCGACCGCCCGTTCTGGTGCACCGCGCGCAGATACACACTCCCCAATAAGAGGTCGTTCCCATGAAGCGCAGCCTGGCCCTCCTCCCGTTCCTCACCCTCGCCGCCTGCTCGGACGGCTCCGACGTGGTTACCAGCGCCCGTGCCCCCGAGGCGCCGGTGTTCGCGGCCGCCGGCGGCAAGAGCATCGAAGGGTCGTACATGGTGGTTCTCCACGAGGGGGCCGACGCCCGCTCGGTGGCCGCGGTGGCTGGGGTCAACCCGCGCTACGTGTACAGCGCGGCGCTCAACGGCTTCGCGGGGACACTGAACGCGGGGCAGCTCAACGCGCTCCAGCACAACCCGAACGTCCGCTACATCGAGCAGGACGGCATCGCGACGACGACCACCACGCAGACGGGCGCCACCTGGGGGCTCGACCGCACGGACCAGCGCGCGCTTCCGCTCAGCACCACGTACAGCTACAACAACACCGGCGTGGGCGTCACGGCGTACATCATCGACACCGGCATCGACCGGGCGCACGCGGAGTTCGGCGGCCGCGCGCTGGCCGGCTTCGATGCCTTTACCGACGGCCAGAACAGCAACGACTGCAACGGGCACGGCACGCACGTCGCCGGCACGGTGGGCGGCGCCAACTACGGGGTCGCCAAGGGCGTGACGCTGGTGGCGGTGCGCGTGCTGGACTGCGGCGGCTCCGGCGCGTGGAGCGGCGTGGTGGCGGGGATCGACTGGGCGGCGGCCAACCACGTCGCGGGCACGCCCGCCACTGCCAACATGTCGCTCGGCGGCGGGGCCAGCACGGTGGTGGACGACGCGGTGAAGCGGCTGATCGCCGACGGCGTGGCGACCGCGGTGGCGGCCGGCAACGGCAACATCCTCGGCATGGCGCAGAACGCCTGCAACTACTCGCCGGCCCGCGTGCCGGAGGCGATCACCATCGGCGCCACCACCACCACGGACACCAAGGCTTCGTACAGCAACTACGGCTCCTGCGTGGACTTCTTCGCGCCGGGCTCGGGGATCACGTCGTCGTGGATCGGCGCCGGGAACACGGAGACGAACACCATCAGCGGCACGTCGATGGCGACTCCGCACGTGGCCGGTGTGGCGGCTCTCTACCTCCAGAGCAACCCGCTCTCCACGCCGCAGCAGGTGCGTGACGCGCTGTTCGCCGCCACCACCAAGAGCGTGGTGAAGAGCGCCAACACCACCAACAACCACCTGCTGTTCTCGGCGTACTGAGCCGGCGGGGGCCAGGCTCCCGCGCAAAGCTGAGCGGCCGAACGACAAACGCGCCCCGGAAGCGATTCCGGGGCGCGTTTGCGTTACCGCTTTGTGTGATCCGGCTCGACACGGGCTCAGCCCGCGGGTTGCGCTTCCTCTTCCGAGTTGAAGCGGCGGCCGCGCAGGAGGGTGATCGTGGTCCCTTCGATCTTGTAGAACACCTTAAGCCCTGGATGTCCTTCCGTGGACTCGAAGGTAAGGATGCGCATCGTCGTGTCCTGCGTCGCCCGGCCCGCCTCGGGGTTCGTCCGGAGAACGAACTGGGCCGTCTGTATCTTGCCGGTCCAGTCGTAACCCGCCGGCTCCATCGCCCGCAAGCTCGCCAGAAAGGGCGGATAGTCGGCGACGACCGTGTACGGAGGCATCTTACGCCGTGTAGGCGGCGTACTCTCGCCCGAGCTCCACGGCCAGGGCCAGATCCTCTTCGGTGGGCTCGCGATCGGAGAGAAGCGCCATGTCGTACGGGATCGTCTCCTTGTACTCCGCGAGCTTCCATCCATCGAACTCGTGCGAGATCTCGCTCACCTGCCTCGCGCTCAACCCCCAGAACAGCGAAATCACCGAGTCCACCATCGCGATCTCTTCGCCGTTGAAGCCGGTGAGGTCGGCGGCACGCAGCGCGATGGGACGCTCCTGCCGCATGGTGCCGTACGGCACCGGGCGCACGATCAACTCCCGCCCCGCAACCAGCCGGTTCCGCACCGGAACCAGCCGGCGTGGTGAGGGCCCCTGGTTCAGCTTCATGTACTCCTGTCCGGTAATCGGCCTCCCGTGCTTCGCATAGTGGAGGAAGTCCGCGTAGAACAGGATCTTGTTGAGCTTGATGGCCCCGTACGGCGGGTCGAGCTGAGACCTGTCCGAGATGTAGAGGATCAGCTCGGCCATCTTTTCATCGTCGCTCATCGACGTTCACCCTCCGTCCGTGGGACGCGAGTCCGTTGGGTAACGCTGCGCGTGGCGATTCGCGGGTTCAGAGTGTAACGCGAAAGCCAACCACAGTCAAGAAGATTTTCGGTTCATCTTCGGTACCATGGCGCGAGAAAGAAAAAGCCCGGGCGCTGAGCGCCCGGGCCTCTTTCGTCAGGGCTTTCCGCTTAGTGGCGGGTGCCCTGCTGGTTGTGCCACTGGTCGTGCTCGGCCTTGCAGGCGGCGGCGACGCGGATGCGGCCGCTGATGCCGCCCGACTGGGCGGCGCGGTCACGGCACTGCTGGTCGTGCCAGCGGTGGTAGTCCGCGTGGCGCGCCTCGTACGAGCCGTTGTTGTCGCCGTAGCTGCCGTACGAACCGTAGGTGGTGTTGGAGCGGTTGCGGTCGTCGTACACGCGGCCGTCGCTCAGGATCACGCGGCCGTTGCGGTCACGCAGCACGCCGCCGCGGTCACGCCACACGCGGTTCAGGTCGCCGCGGTAGCCGCAGTTGCGGGCCGTGTTGTGCGGGTTGCCGCGCCCCTGGCACCAGCCGCGCGGTACGGCGCGGCCCTCACGGCGCTCGAAGCGGGTCTCGTCGCGGCGCTCGCGCTCAAAGCGGTCGTCGTCGCGGTCGCGGCGTGCTTCCTGGCGCGGACGGTCGTCGTGCTTGCCGTTGCCGTGCCCCTTTCCCTGCGCCAGCACCGGCGACGCCGTCAGGATGGCGGCCAGCGCCACGAAGGCCGAGAGGTTCAGCTTGCTGCTCTTCATCTTGATGCTCCGGTTCGGGATCGGTCCACCACTTGGCCGGGTGTAAGGCAAGCACGATGCCAACACGCCCGCCAACTGCCGGAATCGCAAATAGTTAAGCAGAATCATGCTTTTACCCCCAACTGCACCGGAGCGTCCCCGCACGCCTGTCCGCGCGGGGGGACGCCCCCGTCCCGCCGAAGGGGACACCCGCCCGCCCTTGCCGCGCGTGCGGCGCGCCTGCTAAATCTTCGCCGGTTCAGACAATCCGGCTCCGCGCCGGTCCCGCGGCCCACCTGAGGCCGCACCTGTTCGCTTCTCGTCAGAAGGAGTGGATGCGATGAAACGTGCCCTGTCCGCGCTCGTCCTGGTGACGGCCGCGGGGTGCGCCACCGGCCGGGCGGCCCAGCAGCCCGGCCCGCAAGCGCAGACGCAAGCCCGGCCCGCCGTGGCCTACCCCTCCACCTACCGACCCTTCCCCTCCACCCCCACCCTGCTGCGCGGCGGCACGGTGATGACGGCCACCGGGCAGGTGATCCCCAACGGCCAGGTGCTGATGGTGGACGGCCGCATCGCCGCGGTGGGCGCCACGGTGGATGCCCCCGCCAACGCGACTGTGGTGGACGCGACGGGGCGCTGGATCACCCCCGGCGTCATCGA
>DASWNZ010000242.1:0-4412 GCA_036398975.1 Longimicrobium sp. | reverse complement strand
CGCCGGGGGCTGAAGCCCCCGGCTGGAACCACGCGAAGGCGGCTGAAGCCGGCTCGTGAAGCGCGGGATTGGCTCCTGGACGCGGGGTACGGCGCATGGTTAGGCACGGGCGGCCACACGGGGCCGCCCCTACAGGATTTGGTGCGTTGGGCGGGGGTGGGGTAGCGCGAAGGGTGGGCAGACACGCAGGTCTGCCCCTACGGGATTCGCGTGCGGGGCGGGGGTCGAGGAAGGCGGAGGGTGGGAGCGATGAATCGCGCCCGTACGAGGTTCCCGTGCAGTTCCGCCCCCTCTCTCGATAACGGCGAGGGCGCAGCAGCCCTCTCCTGTTATCGGGAGAGGGGGCAGCGAGGAACGAGCGGGGGTGAGGGCCTCCCCCGCAAAGGAAACACACTGGACAAATCTTCTTCTTCTTCTACATTGCACGGCACGCCGCTTGCTCGTGAGGCACGCAATTATCGGCCCGATGGCGTAGCGACGGCCCTGGAGAGCGGTTTCACCCTTCATACGAACCCCGCTCCGCATGCTGAGCTCACCTCCCCCGAATGAGGCACCCGAGGCCGCGGCGCTGCGAGGCCGCATCTTTACCGACCTCGACCGCCTCGCATTCGCGCTGGAGATGGAAGCAGCACAACAGGTTGACGCGGGCGACGAAGACCGGGCCCGCCGCACCCACGAGCTGCGCCTTGGCGTACGGCTCGCGCAGCGGCTGGTGGCCGGCGTCTACGCCGACGAAGTGGATAGCCGCCTCTCTCGCTGGGCCGGGGAGTACGACGCCCGCCTCTCCCCCACGGCCGGATGATCCCCCCGAACACGGACCGCCCGGTGCGCGACCGCGGATGCCGCTTCCCAGGCACCGCCGCCCGCACCGCGCCGCCGCATTCGCCGTTTCCGGTGCGCGCTACCGCTGCGCGACCGGGGCGGTGAGGGCGCCGTAGCGCTCGGCCATGCGCACGGCGAAGTCGGCGAACTCGCCTGGGTCGCGCGGAGGGGAGGTGTGGTCGGGGCGCAGGCCCACGCTGCCGGGGGTGAAGCAGAGGGTGACGCAGACGTCGAAGGGCTCCAGGGCGCTCATGACGCGGTCGAACCAGCGCTCGTGGCCGGGGATGTGGCTCTCGGCCCAGGAAAGGCCGGTGCGCACCTGGCGGACGCCCAGGCGCTCGAACCAGCGGACGGCGAGATCCAGCGCGCGCTCGTCCTCGTACTGGAACCACTGGCAGATCCCGAAGTCGGGGTTCCACGAGTCCAGCGCCCGCTTGGGAGTCCCGTCCCAGCGCAGGAGGCCGAAGTGGAAGTGCCGGAAGTACGAGCTCCCCTCCGCGCGCTTGTGGCGCGTGGTGGCCTCGTACACGGGAGCCAGGTCCAGGAGCGTGTACCAGAAGACGCGCTCGCCGGCCAGCAGCCCACGCAGGCGGCGCAGCCCCCAGGCCGCGGTGGCCTCACTGGCGAAGGAGGAGACGCCGGTCTCGGTAACCCAGACGGGCTTGCCGAACTCGGCGCGGATCGCCTCGATACGGGCCGGCCACTCCTCCACGGGCCACAGGTTCCAGTCCAGGGGAAAGCCGTGCAGGGCCAGCACGTCCACCGCGTCCAGCGCCCCCAGCTCGCGCATGCGGCGCAGGAAGCCGGGGTCGATGGGGGAGATCCCGCCCAGCACCAGGGGACGGTCCCACCCGGCGGAGCGCAGGCCGGCGGAGGTGCGGCGCACCATGTCGGCGTAGATCTCCCAGCCGGGATCCAGCAGGAAGTCCCAGTGGGAAAGGTTGTTGGGCTCGTTCCAGATCTTGATCGAGGTGATCACCGCTACCGGAGGTGTTGAGTGTCGGGTCGGACGACGTTGGTGACGGGAGGGGCGGGGTTCGTGGGGAGCCACCTGGTGGACGCGCTGCTGGAACGCGGGCACCGGGTGCGCATCCTGGACAACCTCGATCCGCAGGTCCACGGACCGGAGCAGCGGCGCCCCGCCTGGGTCCCTGACGACGCCGAGCTGATGGTGGGCGACATGCGCGACGCCGACGCGGTCCGCCGCGCCCTGGAGGGCGTGGAGGTCGTCTATCACCTTGCCGCGGCGGTCGGTGTGGGGCAGTCAATGTACCAGATCGCCGATTACACGGCAACGAACACCCTGGGCACCGCGCACCTCCTGCAGAAGCTGGTGGACGACCGCGGGCAGGTGGAGCGCGTGGTGGTGGCGTCCTCCATGTCCATCTACGGCGAAGGGCGTTATCATCGCCCCGAAGGAACGTTTGCTCACTCGCCGGTGCGCCCGCTGGAGCGGCTGCGCGGGGGCGAGTGGGAGCCGCTGGACGCCGACGGCGCCGTGCTCTCTCCCGCGCCCACCGACGAGGAGAAGCCGCTCGACCCCACCTCCATCTACGCCCTCACCAAGGCGGACCAGGAGCGGATGGTGCTGCAGATCGGCGCGGCGTACAACATCCCCAGCGTGGCGCTTCGGTTCTTCAACATCTACGGGCCGCGGCAGGCGCTCTCCAATCCGTACACGGGGGTGGCCGCCATCTTCAGCGCGCGGCTGCTGAACGGCGAGCGGCCCATGATCTTCGAAGACGGCGAGCAGCGGCGCGACTTCGTGTCGGTGCACGACATCGTGCAGGGGCTGCTCCTGGCCGCCGAGCGCGACGAGGCGGTGGGGAGGGCGATCAACATCGGGAGCGGCGAGGCGGTCTCCGTGCGGCGCGTGGGCGAGACGCTGGCCAACGTGCTGGGCGTGGAGGTGGAGCCGCTGGTGACCGGAAAGTACCGGATCGGCGACATCCGCAACTGCTATGCGGACATCACTCGGGCGCGCGAGGTGCTCGGCTACGAGCCGCGCGTGACCTTCGAGGCGGGGATGGAGGAGCTGGTGGGGTGGCTGAGGGAGCAGGAGAGGCCCGAGGACCGGGTGGAGAGCCACGCCGCCGAGCTCGCGGCTCGCGGACTGACGCTTTGAGCGAGGGGAGGATGATGAAGAAGGGTACGCGCGAGTACGTGCTGATCACCGGCGGCGCCGGCTTCGTGGGCTCCAACCTGGCCGACGCCCTCCTCCGCGAGGGGGAGCGGGTGATCGTGGCCGACAACTTCTCCCGCGCCGGGGTGCGCCTCAACGCCGCCTGGCTCAAGGCCACCCACGGCGACCGGGTGCGCATCGAGAACGTGGACGTGGCGGACGCGGCGCGGATGCGCGCCCTGGTCCGTGAGAGCAGGCAGGTCTTCCACCTGGCGGCCCAGGTGGCGGTCACCACTTCGCTGATCGACCCCGCGCTCGACCTGCGGACGAACATCATCGGCACGTTCAACGTGCTGGAGGCGGCGCGCACCATGCTCAACCCGCCCCCCATCCTCTTCACCAGCACCAACAAGGTGTACGGGGGGATGGAGGAGGTGCCGGTGGAGCTGGGCGAGGGCGGATACCGCTACGGCGGCGGCCTGGCAGGCGTCACCGAGGAGCAGCCGCTCGACTTCCACTCGCCGTACGGGTGCAGCAAGGGCGCGGCCGACCAGTACGTGCACGACTACGCCCGCATCTTCGGGCTCCCGACGGTCGTCTTCCGCATGAGCTGCGTGTACGGCACGCGCCAGTTCGGCACCGAAGACCAGGGGTGGGTGGCGCATTTCGCCCGCGCCATCCGCGCCGGCGAGGGCCTCACCATCTACGGCGATGGCCAGCAGGTGCGCGACATCCTCTGGATCGACGACCTGGTTCGCGCGATGCGGCTCGCGATGGACCGCATCGACACGGTGGCGGGCGAGGTGTTCAACATCGGCGGCGGCGCGCGCAACGCGGTGTCGGTGCGCACGGTGATCGACCGGCTGCACGAGATCAGCGGCAGCGAAGTCCCCGTCACCATGGCCGACTGGCGCCCCGGCGACCAGCGCGTCTACGTCTCGGATACCGGGAAGCTGGAGCGCGTCCTCGGCTGGCGCCCGGAGACCTCCTGGAAGGCCGGCCTCGAAAAGCTCGTCGCCTGGCTGGACGAAGCCAAGCTCGACTCCGCCCTTGCCGAGGTGGAGGACGAGGGGGCGCTGGTGAAGGCGGGGGGGTGAGGGGCGGGTCACCGGCCCGCATCACCGGGGGATGATTGCCGGCCGGGGGCTGAAGCCCCCGGCTGGAACCACGCGAAGGCGGCTGAAGCCGACTCGGCGGGCGGTAGGCAGGTCCGCGGGAGCAGATATCAGGGCAGCCCAGGGCACGGGCAGCCACATGGGGCTGCCCCTACGGGTTGCGGGGTGAAGGGGCGAGGGGTGGGGTTGCGGCAACGGTGGGCAGACACGCAGGTCTGCCCCTACGGGATTGATGCGGGGCGGCGCAGGGCACGGGCGCGATGAATCGCGCCCCTACGGGACGTGTGCGCGGCGGGCGGTTTTCTCCCCCTCACCCGCCCTGCGCCCCCGCAGGCGGGGGAGGGGGCCGGGGG
>DASWNZ010000241.1:0-32498 GCA_036398975.1 Longimicrobium sp. | reverse complement strand
ACGCGGGGGAGCTCGCCGCACTCGCCGGGCCGATGGGATCGCCGCACACAGTCGCCTTCGATGCCGTGCGCCTGGGCCGCACGCTGGGCGAGCTGCGCGGCTCCCTCGCCTCCGCCCGGCAGGTGACGGCGGTGCTCCCGGCCGCTGCGCGCGCCCGCCTGGCCCGCGGCGAAGTGGGGGTGCGAGTGGAGAACGCAGTTGGTAGCGCACCGCACACCGCCCGCTGGCGCCCGCCGCTGATGGCGCTCCCCGCCTTCACGGGAGTGGCGAGCCCGTCCCGCCCGCTCGCCACCCTCGCGGCAATGCAGGACGAGTCGCCGGCAAGCGGCACGCTCCCGGTGTTCGCGACCCTGGCGACACTCCTGGCGGTTCTCTGGTGGATCGTGCCGCCGCTGATCTGGCCCGTGCGCCGCCCAGCCGTCGCGACATCCCAGCCGCGGAGCGCTCCGGAGGGCGACGGCATCCGCCCCGGAGTCCGCGAGGCGCCCCCGCGCCGACCGAGCGACGTAACCGCCGCACTGGCCCGCCGCATCGTCGTGCGGAGCGGATGAGCGCTCCGACCCGGCAGTTCCACCGCGCCACCGAAAGCGGGGCGCATCCTATTCCTGCGATCCCGGCCCACGTCCGGACCAAGGAGAGCCAGCCATGCCGGTAGTGAAAGTCACCCGCGCCGGGGTGCGGTCGGCGCCGCGCGAGGTGCCCACGGACACCACCGCCGCCATCCTCCCCATGACGGCGGACCGTGTGGGGTGCGAAGCCCCGGAAGACGAGGGTCCCACAAAGGTGGCGAGCCTCGCGGAGGCGTTCGAGAAGTTCGCCCCGCGCCTCGACTTCCGCACCACCGTGAGCGACGACGGGGCCGAGTTCGCGGCGGACCTCGAGTTCCGCTCGCTGCGCGACTTCGACCCCAAGCAGATCCGCTCCCGCGAGCCGGGGAAGCGCAACGACCTGGCCGATCTCCAGAGCCGCATCGACATGCTGCACCGCATGCGCGAGCGCTTCAGCGTCCTCTCGGTGAAGCGCGCGTGGGAGAACGAGGAGCAGCGCCGCGAGATCATCGGCGCGGTGGCCGACTTCGAGGAGCAGCTCCGCCTCATCGCCCAGGGAGGTGAAGGATGAGCACGATCGAGACGCAGGTCCTCACCGCGCACGAGATCATCGGGCAGCGGCAGGCGGGGAAGGCGATCGAGGAGATCTTCAACGTCATCCACCCCGCGCCCCCGCGCACCGCGCTCGCCGAGATCTTTTCGGCGGGGACGGCGGCGCAGTTCCTCGACCGCGTCACCTCCTTCAGCGAGCTGCTGCGCGAGACGGACAGCCACGAGCAGGCGCTGGCCCGGCTGGACCGCGCCATCGAGGCCGCCGACCAGGTGCGCGACCAGGTGCTGGCGGAGCTCTACGACCAGATCCGCCCGCTGGAGCGCAGCTACCGCCTGCTCAACCTGTTCTTCGACAACGCCGAAGTGCGCGACCAGGTGCAGCGCCCGCCGGTGGAGTTCTACCTCTTCAACGCGGACACCTCGGCCATCCGCAGCGACGCCGATTCGTCCACCATCGCGGCGGTCGACGAGTTCGTGCAGAGCCGCAACGACTCGTTCAACTTCCGCCAGTTCATCTGCAACCTGGTGGTCCCCGGCTACGTGCCGGACCGGGTGCGCGTGCGGCTGGAGGAGATCGCGAACCAGTGGGGGATGCTGCTGGTGGGCGACCTGCGCGACGAGCCCTCCTTCCGCGCCCTGAGCGACCAGTTCCGCACCGACGGCGGCGCCTACGAGTTCCTCAAGCGCGCCGAAGACCGCGCCGCCGCCGACGTGGTGGTGGCCGGGTGGGTGAAGCTGCGCGACCGTCACTGGTTCGAGGGCTGCGAGGGCGACGCCGACCTGTACGGGCCCGCTTCGCTCCTCTTCGCCGGCGCGCTGGCGCGGACGGACCGCACCACGGGCGGCGGGATCGCGCAGGGGCCGGTGGGGATGATCTTCGGCCAGTTGCGCGGGGCCGAGCGCGCCCGCATCGAGCCGCGCATCTCGCAGATGGAGCACCTGTCGATGGAGCGCCAGATCGTCTCCATCATCCGCAACGAGGACAACCAGCTCTGCTTCGTGGGGAGCCGCTCGCAGGCGCAGGACCCCAACGGCGTGCTCAAGTTCTTCACCTCGTACCGCGTGCTGCGCTACCTGGAGCGGCGCATCGCCGTGTACCTGCGGCGCGTGGCCGAGCAGCGGCTGACGCGCGACCTGGTGAAGGAGCAGGTGAGGAACCCCATCGAGGAGTTCCTGGACAGCGAGAAGCGCAAGGGGACGATCTACAACTTCGACCTGGACATCGACATGGACGAGGCGAAGTTCGCGCGCGGGGTGCTGGACATCAACCTGGAAGTGGTGCCGGTGGGGCCAGCCGAGCAGTTCGTCCTCAAGATCGACACGCCCCCTTTTCAGGACTCCAGGGAAGGCGCGCAGCAGTGACCGCGCCCGGGCTTCGGGTGCGCGTGCCGAAGCCCCGGCTACCACGCGGCGCGCGCGCGGCCGTCCGGCGGATGCTGGAGTGGCTGCGCGGCTGGGCCGGCGGATGACTTCGCCGGAACGACGAAGCGGCGCACGAGGCGCCGCGAAACACGCCGGGGGCGGAGCGCTCCCGGACAACCCCGACTCCAAAGGGAGGAGCTCATGGCCGGTGCAGCCACGTACAAGCGCGTGATGGTGGAAGTGGGAGGGCTGAAGTTCTTTCCCGTCGAGGCTCGCTACAGCCTGTCGCGCAGCGCCAACCAGGTGGGCCGCCGCATCGGCGACTCGCTTCAAGGGCGCGCCTTCATGTACTGCGACGCGCACGACACGTCGCGCCTCACGCAGGACGACGCCATCGAGCTGTGGAGGATGGCGACGGAGACCAAGGATCCGCTCCACAAGGTGTCCATCACCTACTACTCGGAAGACGGCGACCGCGTGCTGTCGAACGTGGAGTTCATGGGGTGGATCAACAATTTCGAGTTTTACAACCCGGCCATCGGCGGCGAGAGCCGCGGCGCCGGGATGGGCCACGGCGGCGCCCCCACGCCGGCGCTCAACAGCCCGAACGGCTACAACAACCTGCTGTACCTGGAGATGGCGGTGGTGCTGGACGAGGCCAACGTCAGCAAGCACAAGTTCACCAAGTAACGGCGGGCCTCACGCAGAGACGCAGAGGCGCAGGGAGAGGAAAACAGCAAAAGCCTCACACAGAGGGCACGGAGGGAACTACAAGCCACAGAGAAAAACTTATTTGCTGTTCTCTCTGTGGCTCTGTGTCTCTGTGTGAGCCATGCGGTTGCGGTTCTCTCCTGCGTCTCTGCGCCTCTGCGTGAGACTGCCTGTCCTGGCCAATCTGAGGAAACCGTGCGAACGCTGGCCCTTCCTCTACGCGTGAATCCCGACGGCAAACTGGAGCGCGCCGACGCGGGCGACACGCTGATGGCGATGATCCGCGCGATGGTGGCGGCGTCGCCGGCGAGTGGGACGCGCTTCGGGGTCCACGAGGCGTTCCGGCGCGCCAATCCCGCGCTCCAGGACCAGCAGCGCCTGGCCGACGCCCTCAACGAGGCGCTCGCGGAGCTGGGGATCGACTGGGCGCGCGTGCTGGGAGTCCACACCGAGTCGTCGGAGCAGCCATGGGAGCGGCGTTTCGGCATCACCCTGCGCATCGATGGCCGTGAGCAGGCCGTGCACGGCACCGTCACGGCGTAGCATCGCACCTACCAGGAGAACCATGCGTGTGGACGTTACGGTACAGATCGGCGAGCTGCGGCTGCGCAACGGCGAGATCGCGCACCTGGAGCTGCACCAGGAGCTCGGCGCGCACCATCTCTGCTCGCTGGAGTTCACCCGCGACGAGGCCACCGACCTCCTCCTGGAGCGCCTCCTGGATGTTCCCGTCACGGTCACGCTGACGGACGGGACCGGCGAGCACGTGGCCTTCACCGGCCAGGTGATCGGCGGCACGCAGGGGCACCTGCTGAACGCCGGCTCGCGCTTTCGCCTGGAGGCCGCCTCGAAGTCCATCGCCATGCAGATGCACCGCGACATGGACGTCTTCGAGAACATGGCGTACACCGACGTCGCGCGCCGCCTGGCCTCCGACGCCGGACTGCAGCTCACGGTGGGCGAGGCGAAGGCGGGCGAGCGCTACCCGTACCTGCAGCAGAGCGGGGAGACGGATTGGGAGTTCCTCGTCCGCATCGCCGACGAGAACGGATGCTGGGTTCGCCCCGCCGCGGCCGGTCTTGAGCTGCGCTCCGGGTTCGACGACCAGGCGTGGGAGCTCCTCTGGGGCGCCAACCTGCTCGCGCTCTCCACCCGCTGCCGGCTCGCGAACCCCGGCTACAAGGGCGCCGTCTACCAGGTGGACGAGAAGCGCGAGCACCGCTTCCACGCCGTGCGCTCCGCACCCGCGCTCCTGGGCGGCGCCACCGCGCTGGTCAATGCCGCCACGCGCGCATCGCACAGCTTCGCTAGCGGCGGCGACCCCGGCGTGCTGGACGACGGCGCGCGCACGCCCACCCTGGCCGCCTTCAAGCAGCGGCTGGAGCAGGAGAGCCAGCGCGCACTGGGCTCCGCGGTCGGCGTGGAGGGCACCTCCACCCACCCCGCGCTCAAGGCGGGCGACACGGTGCACATAACCGACGCGGGCACCTTCAAGCTCGCGGCCACGGGAAAGTTCGGGCTGGTGCGGGTGACGCACCGCTGGGACGGCGCGCACTACTCCAACGACTTCGCCGCGAGCCCGTGGGCCGCCTTCACCAGCGAGACGCGCCCGCCGCGCCCGCTCGCGCCCGGCTTCGTGACCGCCGAGGTGGTGGACAACCGCGACCCGCAGGGGCTCGGCCGCCTGCGCGTGCGCTACCGCTGGCAGGACCAGCCCGCGCGCACCCTCTGGATGCGCGTGGCCACGCCGCACGCGGGGAACGGGCGCGGGATGCTCTTCCTCCCAGAACCGGGCGACGAGGTGGTGGTCGCGTTCGAGCAGGGGGACCCGGAGCGGCCCTGCGTGATGGGGAGCGTGTGGAACGGCAAGGACCGCGCGCCGCACCAGAGCGGCGTCCAGCGCATCGTCACCAAAAGCGGCAACGCGCTGCACCTGAGCGACGTGCAGGGGAAGGAGACGGTCGAGATCCACACATCGAAAGGCACCTGCCTGATCCAGCTCAGCAACGACGCGGGCGGCGTCCCCACCATCACGCTGCACGCCGAGGGCGACCTCGCCCTGGAAGCCACGGGCGAGATCCGCATGTCGTGCAAGCGCCTGGTGCAAAAGGTGGAAGAGGACGCGTCACGCGAGGTGGGCGGCGAGGAGCAGGTGAAAGTAGGGAAGGGGCTGAAGGTGACCACTGGGAAGGAGCTGGCGCTCTCCGCCGGGACCAGCGCGACGCTGCAGGCCGCCGCCAAGCTGGAGGCTATCGCGGGCGCCACGAACACCATCGCGGGCGCCACCGTGCAGATCCAGCCCCCGGGCCACGTCAAGCAGAGCGTGCGCATCGAGGACCTGACGCTGAAAGGCTCGGTGCACGGCGCGCGGGCCGTCCCCGCGCTCGCCCCCGGCACCAGCACGGCGGACTCCCGCACGCCAAGAGCGGGCACCCGGCAGCCCACCGTCCGGCCCGTCGCGGCGCAGCAGAACCAGGCTCCGTTCTACGTTACGCGGGTCACCGGGCAGGTGCCGGGTGGCCAGCCGGGTACCTCCATCCGGGCGCAGAAAAACACGACCGTGGTCTTCACCGCCGACCAGTTTACCCGCACCCCTGCCGCGGCCGAGCTGCAGCAGATCCAGTGGGGAGTGCGGGTCGGAATCGGCGCGATTGAGGCGCAGTCCGCGCGAGGCCAGCAGTTCAGGCTGCGCCTGGAGGATCGCCACGATGGCCAGCAGGTGCGTGTCTACGCCTTCAAACAGAGCGCGACGGATCGCGTGAGCGTGTCCGTGCAGGTCGGGACCGTACGGAGGAGACTCGCGAACGAAGCGGAGGGAAGACGCATACTCCAGGCGGCCAGGGACAGCGGGGAATGGCGCTACACCCAGGGCGTGCCCAACACTCCCAGGTTGTACCATGACCCCCGCGGAGGCGACTGCACGGACCTCGTTCGGCTCGCGACCCGTCGTGCGCTGGGCACGCACTGGAGAAGCAGCCACAAAGCGAGTACCGCGATGTTCCGCTCTGGGGACCACCCGGGCTTCGCGCGCGTCACCACGCCGCAGGTGGGCGACGTCGTCGTGGAAGGCGGGCACGCTGGCATCTACTCACATACCGACGCCGACGGAAAAGTGTTAGGCTGGGCGAACAATGGGAGTCCAGGCAGGCGACGCCGGCCCTACAGGGATCGCGAAACCGGCCTCCGACCCTTTAACCAGGGATGGTTCGGAGATGGAGAAGCTCATTTTTTCCGCGCGGTCGTGCATCCGTAAGGGCTCGTCCATCCATGCGGTTGGGATCGCGGTGTTGTGTGTCGCCACCCTGACGGCGTGCGCTGAGCCAGAAGCGGAAGCCGAGTCAGCCCAACCGGCTAGAGTCGGGGTGGCGGATGCCGAGGAGAGTGTCCGGCGATACCTCGAAAACGCGGTTTACACGCGAGTGCCGGCGGATGAGGCGGGCGAAGAGATCTGCGAGTCCGCGGCTACGTATCCGCTCCTGGCTCTTGCGCAGTATCGGGTTCTCGGGTCTGAGATGCGTGGGGACACGGCGCTGGTCGAGGCGGAGGTGTCGAGCGTCGCAACCCTCAGTCAGCATCCTCAAGTCGCGGACAGATACGTCATTTCGCAGGGCATGCGTAGAGACACTCTCCACTTCGCGCTGCTCCGGGCGGGTACCACTCAGCGGTGGCAGATCTGCGGATATGCGCGCGAGTTCATCGACTTCTTTGGGCCGAACGACCTGGAGGATTCGACCGTAGAATGGCGTCCGACTGGTGCGTCGTGGCAGACCCTGAGAACCGCGGTGGACTCCATGCGGAGTGCCGTGAAGCGCTGACGGCTTCCCCGAATCCGGCTGCGTGCTACGCGCTGGCCAGGATCTCTTCGAGGGAGGCGATCAGGAGGTCGAGCTCGGCGGAGGTGTTGTAGTAGTGGGGCGAGATGCGGATGGCGGATGCGACGCCGCGCGCGCCCAGGTCGAGCATGCCGTACCAGGCGAGCGTCGCGACGGTGTTGATGCCGCGTGTGGCGAGGGCCGCCACGACGTCCTTGCCGTCCCGGCCTTCAAAGGAGACGGTGACCAGGGCGGAAAGGTGGCTCCCACGGTCCAGCACGGTGGCTCCGGGGAGGGCAGAGAGCCGCTCTCTGGTTTCGCGGGCGAGGGCATGGGCGCGGGCGCCACACCGCTCGACGCCCGCCTCTACGGCGTGCCGGGCGGCTTCGCCGAGGCCGAGGACGAGGGCGTAGGCGAACTCCCACTCCTCGAACCGCCTCGCGTCGGGCGCGGGCTCGAAGGCGCCGGGGGACGTCCACCGCGCGCCGCGCATGTCGATGTAGAGGGGGCGGTCTCCGCGGTGGAGGGCGCGGTCCGAGACGTAGAGGAAGCCCGTTCCGCGGGGGCCGCGCAGGAACTTGCGGCCAGTCGCGGAGAGGTAGTCGCACCTGAGCGCGGCGACGTCGATCGGAAGCTGGCCGACGGCCTGGCAGGCATCGACGTGGTACGGCACGCCGAACTCCTCGCAGGCGGCGCCCACCGCGGCCACGTCCTGGATGGTGCCGGCGTGCGTCGGTATCCAGGATACGGAGACCATCCGGCAGCGCCGGTGGCTCCGCAGCAGCTCGCGGACTCCCTGCGGATCGATTCCGCCCTCCGGCAGGTCGGGCGCGTGCACGACGCTGACGCCGCACCGCTCGGCCAGGGACAGGTACTGGATCTGGTACGACGTGTAGTCCAGGCGGCTGGTGACGAGCACGTCGCCGGGCTGGAAGTCGATGGTGCTGGCCGCCTGGACGAATGCGGCCGTTGCGCTCGACGTGATCGCGATGTGCTCGGGCGTTGTGCCGCACAGGGTGGCGACGTCCGCGTAGCTCCTGGCGATCTCCTCGCCGCGCAGTTCCGCGGCCTCGTAGCCGCCCACGGTGGTCTCGAAGTCGATGTAGTCGCGGATCGCGTTCGACACCCGCTGCGTCATCAGCGCGGCGCCGGCGTTGTTGAGGTGCACCCGGTGCGCGCATCCGGGGGTCTCCGCGCGCCATGCAGCGATCTGCCGTTCGTCGATCATCATGCCCTCTGGTGGATTGCGCTGAGGCTACGCGCCGGGTCCTTCGCCATCGACGAGCTGGCGGATGACGGTCCTGCCGCCGCCCGCCACCTGCAGGAACTCGCGGACGTGCTCCACCACCTCGGGGTATGACGGCGCTTCGAGGTAGGCGTATCCGACGGCATCGCCGGTTCGCTCCGAGACCGAGTATTCGCCGTTCGCCAGCGTGACCTCCGTCGCGGTCTGCGAGAACATCCCCTGCGAGATCAGGACCCCGGCCTCGCTCGACCTGCGGGCGTAGTCGATCATGTCGTTGCCCGGCCCTGAGGTTTGCTCCGCTGCGGGCCAGTATATCACGAGAAAACGCATAACCATACTCCGTTATCGGGTGTGCCGCGATGTATCGAGGACGGTGTGCTCCGTGAGCACCTCGGCCACCATCCAGGCGGCTCCGGCGCAGGCGAGCGTGACGCCGGTGCCGCCCCACGGGATGTGCTGGTTGGGCGCGTTGAGGAGCTTCGGCATCCAGATGAGAACGCCGAACGACATCAGCAGCGCCGTCAGCAGCCACGCCGCGAGCGTCGCCATGATGCCGGACATGAGGGCGAGGCCGGCGAGCAGCATCGCCCATCCGGTGGCGAGCGCCCAGAACCTCGGCGGGAACGGGAACCACGCCGGCACCATCGCCGACGTTTGCGGGACGGCGGTGAAGTGCGCGATGCCGAACGAGACGATGCAGAGCCCGAACAGCACGCGGCCGATCAGCACGGTACGAGCGGTCCAGTTCTCGGACGGCGGCGCCAGCGCGGCGTACATCATCAGCGCTGCGGCCACCAGGCAGAACTGCTGGGCGAAGCCGGACCACACTCCGAACAGGTGCGGATAGCCGATCATGCGCGGCATCCAGAGCAGGGCGGCGAGCAGGTAGAGGACCGCGAGCGTGAGGAGTCCGGCGGGGGTCGTGCGGCGCCACTGCACTGCCAGACCGCCGGCCAGGAACGCGGCTCCCGCGATGTATGCGAGCGCCTGCCGAAACGGCATCCAATCCTGCACCGGGTGCCAGAACATGGCGAAGTCGCCCCACGCCAGCCCGCTCGCTCCGAGCATGATGGCGCCGACGCCGAACACGTGGCGTCCGGGCTTCCAATCCTGGGGGATCATCGGAAATCCGTCTCGCGCGGAATGGTGAGGGTCACAGGTAGCTCAGCAGCGGATTGGCGCTGCGTGCCTTCAACGCCGCGTACCAACGGCACAGCGGGTACAGGAGGACGACCACCAGCATCCACATCCCGTAGACCGCCAGCAGCGGCATCGCCCAGTCGGCCGGCTGCGTGACCGGGAACTTGTCCGGCGTGGGCGACTCGAACATGTAGTGGATGGTGCCGTAACGGACGTACGACACGAACACGGCGATCAGGTGCAGCAACAGGATGTGCACGAGGTAGTAGTACATCGGCACTTTGCCGATGACGTACACGGGGCGCAGGATCGCGCCGGGCGTGCGGCCGTCCATCGCGCGCAGCAGCAGGAGCGCGGGGCCGAGCGTCATCAGCAGGAAGAGCAGCGACGGCGGATACTTGGTCAGGTTCAGGAACGACAGCATCGTGAACGTCGCCGTGGGCTGCGGCTTCCAGGGGAACGGGTCGCCGTAGACGTTGATGAAGCGCAGCACCAGGAACGCCGCGGTGAGCGCGATCCCCATCCGCAGGAGGAGCCGGCGGCGTCGCTCGGGCTCCCAGCCGTAGATGGCGCCGAGGCTGTAGCCCACGGCCATCACGCCGATCCAGGGGATGAGCGGATAGGCCAGGATCACGATGCGGCCCGGCGCGGCGTACAGCAGGCCCGGGGCGTGGAGGACGTTCCAGAGCGGCGCCAGGCTCCCGAACGATGCGGCCTGCACCGGGTCGAGCAGGTTGTGCAGCACGATCATCGCACCGCCGAACGCGCCGGCCACCCAGGTGGGGAAGTGCACCAGCGCCGCCAGCACCACCATCGACCACCCGAGCGCCCACAGCACCGTGATGATGGTCACCTTGTAGTCGACGTTGAACTGCCAGAGGAAGCGGCTGATCGTCAGCTCCAGGAAGACCAGCCACAGGCCGCGCGTGAACAGGAAGCCGGAGAGCTGCGCCGTCGTCCGGTTGCGGCGCGCCAGGTACGCCGCGGTCCCGGTGAGGAGGCAGAAGACCGGCGCGCAGAAGTGCGTGATCCAGCGCGTGAAGAAGAGCTGCGGCGTGGTCGTCGCCAGGTCCGTCGGGTTGATGGACGCGCCGCCGAAGAAGTCGCGCGTGTGGTCCAGCGCCATGAGGATCATGATGATCCCGCGCACCACGTCCACCGAGTCGACCCGCTGCCGCACACGCGCGGCCGGTTGTGCGGCGGCCGGCGGTATGGCCGCTGATTGTGTAGTCATGTGCTGTTCCGGGTGGAGGCGCTGGAGCGGGTCTCTGGCACACCGACGAGCGGGCGGCGCGGAGAAGGACACGCGTGCCGCGTCGGTCAGGCTCGCCGGGCGGACCGGCGCTCCAGGTGCGCCTCGATCGCGCGCCCCAGCCGCCGCGCGCCATCCCAGATCATCGCGTCCGAGCACCCGGCGTAGCCGAAGACGAGTCCTCCCGGCGGGGCGGGATGTTCGTGGTCGTGGAGAGCCGGCGTGCGGTAGGACGAGAGCGGCGTGACGAACACTCCCGCGGCGTTCGCGGCTTCCGACAACGCCTCGTCCGTGACGCCGCCGAGCACGTCCGGGCGGAGCCAGCCGACGAGGTGCATCCCGGCGGCGGCGGGGCGCAGGTCGAGCCAGCGGGAGAGGTGCGTGCCTGCGGCGGCGATCAGCGTCGCTTGGCGCGACGCGTACACCAGGCGCATGCGGCGCACGTGCCGGGTGTAGTGCCCCTCCTCGATGAAGTCCGCGAGGACCGCCTGCTCGACCGTCGCGGTGTGCCGGTCCGCCGCCGCCTTGGCCGCGGCAAAGGTGTCCACGAGCGCCTCGGGGACGATGACGTAGCCCAGCCGCAGGGACGGGAAGAGCGTCTTGCTGAACGTCCCCACGTACAGCACGCGGCCGGGGACGCCGCCGGCGGCGCTCCGCTCGGCATCCAGCCCCTGCAGCGATGCCAGCGGCCTGCCGACGTACCTGAACTCGCCGTCGTAGTCGTCCTCCACGATCCAGGCGCCCGCGCGCCCCGCCCAGTCGAGCAGCGCCAGCCGCCGCTGCATGGTCATGGTGGCGCCGAGGGGAAACTGGTACGACGGCGACACGTAGGCGAGGCGCGCCGCGGGGTTCAGCGCCTCGCCGGCGGCGGTGTCGAGCCCGTCGCCGTCCACCGGCACCGGGACGATGGCCGCGCCCGCCGCCCTCAGCGTCTCGCGCGCGCCGAAGTAGCCGGGGTCCTCCAGCCATGCCGTCTCGCCCGGCTTGAGCAGCACGCGCGCCACCAGGTCGAGCGCCTGCTGCGCGCCGGACGTGACGATCACCTGGCGCGCTTCGCACCGCACGCCGCGCGAGAGGTTCACGTAGTCGGCGATCGCCTTGCGCAGCGGATCGTAGCCCATCGGATAGCCGTACCCCAGCAGCCGCTCCGCCTCCTCGCCCGCCACCCCCCGCCAGCGCCGCGCCGTGATCCGGGCCCAGAGCCCCACCGGAAACAGGTCCAGCGCCGGCAGCCCGATGCGGAACGCGGAGGTGCCGGTCGGGCCAGCCGGGCGTGCGGCGGGCGCACTCGTGACCACGCGCGGCGCCGTGCTCGGCGGCGCGGGCGTTGTCGTGCGCCGGAGCGACGACCGGCGCGTGTGCAGCGCATCGTCCGGAAGTCCTTCGCGCACGAATGTGCCCGAGCCCGTGCGCGCCTCCACGTACCCTTCGGCCCGCAACTGGTCGAACGCGGCGGAGACGGTGACGCGCGACACGCCCGTCTCCGTCGCCAGGGCGCGCGTGGAGGGGAGCCGCGAACCGGCCGGCAGGCGCCCGCTCACGATTGCCGTGCGGATCGCGTTGTAGAGCTGCCGGTGAAGCGGATCGCGGTGTGCCGGATCGAGCACGATGAACGGCGTCGGGTGCCGCGATGCGCGCCGTGCCCGGCGTTTCTGGCTCTGCGCTGACATGCCTGCTGTCGTGTGGAGGGCGCTGGCCGCGATGCCACGCGGGCCGGTTACAGCCTTGCTGACGAATGGCGCTCGCCCGGGCGGACATCGCCAGCCCCGGAATGCCAAAGTGGACTGGTGTGATATGGCCGGATTGGCGCTGGTGGTGATGCCACCTGGTCACTAGATATGACACCGGGCGCGGGAAAAAGCTACCGCGCGGCCTCACGTGTCCCCGCGACTCACTGCCGATGCTTCCCGCACCCGCCGCGCATCCGGTCCGAGCTTTCACGCCAGCGCCCGACGTGGCGGACGCCGTTTCGGCGGCATTTCGCGAGCAGTGGGGCCAGATCGTCGCGACCCTCAACCGCATCACGGGCGACTGGGATCTGGCGGAGGAGTGCGCGCAGGACGCGTTCGCGAAGGCCATCGAGCGGTGGCCGGCGGATGGCGTGCCACGCCGCCCCGGCGCCTGGCTCACGACGACGGCTCGCAACCGTGCCATCGACCGCCGCCGCCGCGATGCACTCGGCAGGGACAAGCTCCAGCAGGCGATGCGGCTCTGGGATCAGGACGAGCCGGCGAGCGCGCACGTCGAATGGGAGCCGCACGCCATTCCCGACGACCGGCTGCGCCTGATCTTCGCCTGCTGCCACCCCGCGCTGCCGCAGGAGGCAGGCATCGCGCTGGCGCTGCGCGCGGTCGCTGGCCTGAGCACGAGTGCCATCGCGCGCGCGTTCCGCGTTTCCGAGATGACGATGTCGAAGCGGCTGGTGCGCGCGAAGAACAAGATCCGCAGCGCGCCCAGCTCATTCCGCGTCCCTCCCGCCCACCTGCTGGCCGAGCGCACCGCGGCCGTCCGCGAAGTCCTGCGCATGATGTTCGACGAAGCCCATGCCGCCGGCGACCCGCGCCGCGAAGCGATCCGCCTGACGCGCATGCTGGTCGAGTTGATGCCCCACGACGCCGAAGCCCGCCGCCTCCTCGGGCACATGCTGAATCAAGAGAAAAAGCCACAGAGAACCTCCGTGGCTTTCCCCTCACCTTCGCGTTCTCTGTGTGAGATCAGCTAGCGCGGTACTTCTCCATCGCGGGCGAACATGATGTAATCCGTGGCGGCCGGGGTGCCGCCGCCCGCACGGGTCAGCGCGGCAATCTGGCCGCGGTGGTAGCTCCCGTGCAGCGCCACGTGCGTCAGGATCTCGGCGACGGTGTTCTGAAAGGAGAGGCCAGCGCTGTTGCGGTACTCCACGACGCGAGCCAGCTCGTCCTGCGCGCCCTCTGCAACCCGGCGGAACGCCGCGATGCTGTCGGCCGCGAGTGCCGCCGCGTCGGCCAGCGAGAGGTCGGGCCAGACGGGGTGCACCGGCGTGCGCCCTTCCAGGCGCGACAGCCACACGTGCTCGGCCGCCGCCAGATGCGCGTACAGGCGGACGGCCCGCGCCCGCTCGTCTCCGTCGGGCAGATGCTCGATCGCGGCGCGCGCGCGCGTGTCGGCCCAGGCGGCGTGATCCATCAGCGAAAGCAGAACGGACATGGGATGAGCTCCGGGTGGCGTTTCGGGATCGGCGGCCGTTCACCGGTCCATGACGGTGAGATACTCCCGCCACGGTCCGACCTCGCCCCGGTACTGCCGCGCCATCACCCGCGCGATCTGCGCGATGTGGCTGAGGTCGTGCGCGGTCCAGGTGGCGAGAAGCTGGCGCAGCGTGACGGTGCCCAGCGCGGGATGTTCTCCCGTGAGCGCGAGATGCGCGTCCGTCAGGCGCCATCCGGCGAGCGTGGCGAGGTTCTGCGCGCGAAGCGTGGCGAATTCGTCCAGCAGCTCGCCGAGCGGCCTGTCCTGGCTCTCCCGCAACTGCGCGTAGCGGTCGAACGGGGTGAAGCGCCGCTCCGGCCCCTGGGCGAGGATGATGCGCGCGCGCTCGACCCAATCGGTGCGCTCCCCGTGGACCAGGTGCCCGACGACCACGTACGGACTCCACGTGTCCGGCCCTTCATCGGCCCTGATCCAGGCATCGGGGAGGCCGCCGAGCATCGCGCGCAGCACGTGCGGCGTCCGCTCCAGGATCGCGGTGGCGGCGGTGAGGTCGAATTCCATGATCGTCCGGGTCTTGGGAAGCGGTGAGCTCAGTCGCCCGCGAGCGCGTCGGCCCGCGCAGGTGCCGGTGCCGCATCGCGGGCGAGCAGGAACTCCGAGATCCGGTCCAGCGCGGCGGGTGACTTGAGGATCCGGTTGTGGCCCTCACCGGGGATCGGCACCAGCACGCTGCCGTGCCATGCCCTGGAAATCGCCTCGGCGTGCGCGAACGGCACCTCGCTGTCCGCCGGATCGTGCAGGATGAGCCCGGGGACCGCCAGCCGCACCGCCACGCGGTCCGCATCAAACTCGGAGATCCCGCGGCCCACCATGGCGACCAGGTGCCGCTCCATCCCGGCCGCCCGCCGCTCGTGCAGGCCGATGAAGCCGCGCAGCTTCTCCAAGAAGTAGGCAGGTCCGGTAGGTGGCGCAATGAGCACGGCGCGCCGTGCATCGAGCCCCGCGTCGAGTGACAGGATCGCGGCCGCGCCGCCAAAGGAGTGCCCGACCACGGCGCTCAGCGGGCCGTAGCGGGCGCCGATCTGCGGCAGGATCTTCATCCAGATGGCGAGCGAGGTGCGCCGCCCCGCGGACGCGCCGTGCGCGGGCATGTCGAAGGCAATCGCGCGCATCCCGTCCGCCGCCAGCCGCGCGGCGATGGCCGCCATGTCCGCGGCGCGGCCGCTCCACCCGTGCACCAGGAGCACCGGCGGCCCGTCATCTCCCCACATCTAACCGACCAGGCGCTCGCCCTCGACCTCCATCCGCACGTCTCGCGGCTGCACGCCGCCGATGGCTTGCGGAGTGGCGGGGCGCTTTCGTGGCGTGAGGAAGAGACGCGCCGCCTGCCGTTCGGCGACGCCGGGCAGCAGGTAGCTGGCGACGCGGAACCACGTTCTGAGCAGCCGGACTCCGAGGGGCAGGGTGGGCTGGGCACGTCTGGTTGGCATCGGCTCTCCTCTCACGGGTGTGCCGGAAATAAAACGATCGGTCGTGCTCTTTCGCAAGAGGGGCGTTCGTGCTATCGTTGAATCCATGAACAAGGGCCAGCGCACCAAACGGGAAATCGTCAGCCGCGCCCTATCCCTGGCCGGCGACGTGGGGCTCGAGAACGTCACGCTCGGCACGCTCGCGTCCGAGCTGCGGCTCTCCAAGAGCGGCCTGTTCGCGCACTTCAATTCCAAGGAGGCGCTGCAGCTTGCCGTTCTTGGCGAGGCCGTGGAGCGGTTCGCGGCATCGGTCATCCGACCCGCCCTGGAGGCGCCGCGCGGGGAGCCGCGGCTGGCGGCGTTGTTCGAGCGGTGGCTTGGCTGGATCGACGACTCCACCCCGGAGCCCGCCGAGAGCGCGCAGAGGTCGGGCGGACGCTGCATCTTCATGGCGCTGTCGCAGGAATACGACGACCGCCCGGGCGAGCTCCACGACGCGGTGGCGCAGTCGCAGCGGGACTGGCGCGCCTTCGTCACGCACGCGGCCGGGCTAGCCATCGCCGAGGGCCACTTCTCCGCCGATGCCGACCCCGAGCAGTTCGCGTTCGAGCTGGTTGGGATCGGCATGACCTACCAGCAGACCACCAAGCTCCTCGCCGATCCCGCGGCCGAGCGGCGGGCACGCGCGGCGTTCGAGGCGCTGATGGCCCGCTATCGTGCGCCCCACCCGAAACGCCGCGGCCGTGCGACCTCCACCCGCAAGCCCGCCGCGTAAACGGGCGCAGGTCGGCGACTGTCCACGACGGGGATCGCCGTTCGTCGGGTGCACAGGGGATAGCGCCCAGCCAGGGCGGAGTCGCTCACCGAGGAACGGACATGCTCAGAAGCATCATCATCAGCGCGGCGGCGCTCGTATTCACGCTGGGGCAGGGGCACGCGCAGGTCGTGAACGTGTGGCCCGGCGCGGCGCCCGAGTCCGAACGGTGGACGCACCGGGAGGTGACGGTCGAGAACACGCCGGTCGGCACCGTGATCATCAACGTCATGACGCCGACGCTGACCGCGTACCTCCCCGAGCCGTCGAAGGCGACGGGGACGGGCGTCATCATCGCGCCGGGCGGCGGGTTCGTCGCGCTGGCGGTCAGCCGCGAAGGCACCGACCTGGCGCGCTGGCTCCAGGAGCGGGGGATCGCCGCCTTCGTGCTCAAGTACCGGACGGTGGAGAAGCGCACGGACGGCATCCCGCAGATGGACATGGACACTGCGGGCCGCTACGGCATCGCGGACGGCATCCAGGCGCTTCGGGTGGTGCGGCGGCGCGCAGCCGAGTGGGGGATCTCGCCGGAGCGCGTGGGCTTCGTCGGCTTCTCGGCCGGCGGGATGGTCGCGAGCGGGGCGCTGCTGCAGGCCGACAGCGCGGCGCGTCCCGACTTCGCGGCGCTGATCTACGGGGGACCGTTCGGCGTGATCCCCGCGATTCCCGCGAAGCTGCCGCCCACGTTCATGGCGTGGGCCCAGGACGATCGCTTGGCTCAGCGGCTGGTGGTTCCGTTCCGCGACGCGCTCATGGCCGCGGGGCACAGGCCGGAGGTGCACAACTTCAGCGCGGGCGGCCACGGTTTCGGGATGCACAAGCAGGGGACGAGCAGCGACCACTGGGTGGATGCGCTCTACTTCTGGATGGACGCGCAGGGATTCGCACGCCGTCCGGCGGCGACGGGCCAGCCCTGATCGGCGTATCCCGTTCGATGCCTGGGGCGGCTGCAAGATCGCGAAGGCGCGGCAGGGCGGGCGCTGGCGGCGGAGATCGGCGCAAAGCAGGGCACGGGCGTGATGAATCACGCCCCTACAGATCGCGACACACCACTGATTTGGGATACGGATGATCCACACTTCGCCGACCTACACGCCCGCGATGGAAACGCCGGAGAACGCACCGTTGCGCGCCCCGTCCGGCCCGGAGCCGTTCTACGTCGCCTCGGGGGACGAGGTGAACGTCTTCGAGCGGTGCCACGCGCGGGGGCTGCCGGTGATGCTCAAGGGGCCCACCGGGTGCGGAAAGACGCGCTTCGTGGAGCACGTGGCGTGGCGGCTCGAGCGGCCGCTGGTGACGGTGGCGTGCCACGACGACCTCTCGGCCAGCGACCTCACGGGGCGCTACCTGATCCGCGGCGGCGAGACGGTGTGGGTGGACGGGCCGCTCACCACGGCGGTTCGGCAGGGGGCGATCTGCTACCTGGACGAGGTGGTGGAGGCGCGGCAGGACACGGTGGTCGTCATCCACCCGCTCACCGACGACCGGCGCCTCCTTCCCATCGAGAAGACGGGGGAGATCATCGAGGCCGCGCCCGGCTTCCAGCTCGTCATCTCGTACAATCCCGGGTACCAGCACGCCATGAAGGACCTGAAGCCGAGCACCCGCCAGCGCTTCGTGGCGCTGGAGTTCGACTTCCCACCCGCCGAGCGCGAGGCGCAGATCGTGGCGCACGAGGGCGGCGTCGAAGTCGAAGACGCGCGGCGGCTGGTGAAGCTGGCCACAGGCGTGCGCCGCCTGCGCGACCAGGGGCTGGCCGAGGTGCCGAGCACGCGACTGCTGGTGGCGACCGCGCGGCTGATGGCGGGCGGCATCGACGCGCCCACCGCGTGCCGGGCAGCCTTCGTCGCGCCCCTCACCGACGACCCCGACCTCCTGGCCGCGATCTCGGACCTGGTCGCCGCCACCTTCTGACGCCGTGGGCCTCCGCTCCTTCCTCGCCCGGCGCCGCGCCGCGGCCCTCCTGCGCCCGGAGGAGGCCCCGCACGACGGCGCGCACCTCTCCGAAGTCAGCCGCCGGCTGGAGCTGCTGATCGCCGCGCTGTACGGCCGCGCCATCCTCATCTCCCCCGCGCCGGCACCGAAGCGCCTGCGCCGGTCCGAGCGTCCCGCCCCCGCCAACGACGGCGAGCGCATCCTCCTTCCCGCCGAGCTGCCGGGCGACGATGCGGTCGGGCGCTACCGCCTGATGGCGCTGGCGCAGGCGGAGCGCGTCGCGCGCGGGACGGCGGCGCTCGCGCCGGGGCGCAAGGACGCGCTGGAGCGTGACCTCTACCTCCTCTTCGAGAGCGCCGCCGTCGATGCCGCCGTCGCGGAGCGGGTGCCCGGCCTGCGCCCCGCCCTGGCCGCCGAGCGCCTCGCCGAACGAGGCCGTCGCGGGGACCAGCAGCCGCGGGGAGCCGCCGCGCGCGAGGTGGAGTCGATCGTCCGCGAGCTCCTGGCCGCCGACGTCTCCGCCCCACCGCCGAGCCTGGCGGGATGCGACACGCCGCACGACTCGCTGCGCCGCGCCCGCGCCGCCGCCGCGCGCATCCGCGGCGCGGGGCGTTACCACGGCGTTCCGCCCGTCGATCTCTGGGGATCGGTGCTCCCATCCACCATCGCCCCCGCCACCGTGATCGCGAGCGAGCAGAATCCCTTCGCCGCGCAGCATCCGCAGGCCGGAAGCCTCCCGCGCTGGCTGATGGGCTTCATGACCACGGTGGGGCTGGACCCGCGGGCCGGCGCGCCGGAGGTCATGGCGCACAACCCCGGCGGCACCTCCGATGCCGCCACCAGCCCGTCGCGCACCGGCACTCCGCGGGACGACGCGTCCGAAGGCGGCGCGGGAGACTCGCAGGTCAGCGACGCGGATTCCGGCGAGCGCACGGAAGTCGTGCCCGAGCGGCCCACGAAGACCGTCTTTCCCTACCCGGAGTGGGACTACGCCGCGGGGCGCTACCGCACGCCGGGCGCGATCGTGCGCCTGCACCCCAGTGACGAGGCGGACGGCGCGTGGTGCGTGGAGGCGCTGCGGCGCAACGCGGCGCTCGCCCGCCGCGTGCGCCAGCAGTTCGAGCGGCTGCGCGCGCGCCGCGTCCAGATCCCGCGCCAGAACCGCGGCGACGAGCTGGACCTCGCCGCCTGCGTGCGCATGCTCACCGACCTTCGCGCCGGCGTCGGCGCCGACGACCGGCTCTACACCTCCGTCATCCCCGCGCGCCGCGACGTCGCCATCACCCTGCTGGTGGACGTGAGCGGCTCCACCGCCGAGGTCTTCGGCAAGCACAGCATCCTCGAGGTGGAGAAGCTCGCCCTCCTCCTCACCGGCGCGGCGCTCGACGGGCTGGGCGATCCCTACTCGATCCTCACCTTCTCCGGCACCACGGCCAGCAACGTCCGCATCCGCCAGATCAAGGGCTTCGACGAGCGCAACGGCGAGGCGGTGCTGCGCCGGGTGGACGCGCTTCGCCCCGAGGGCTACACGCGCCTGGGCGCCGCCATCCGCCACGCCACCGCGCAGCTCCGCCAGCAGCCCGCCGGCCACCGCCTCCTCCTGATCCTCTCCGATGGCAAGCCCAACGACGAGGACGCCTACGACGGCCGCTACGGCGTGGAGGACTCGCGCCAGGCCATCGCCGAAGCGCGCTCCAGCGGCATCCACCCCTTCTGCCTCACCGTGGACGTCAAGGGCGGCGACTACCTCCCCCGCATCTTCGGCCCCACCGGCCACGTGATCCTGCACCGCGTAGATCTGCTCCCGGGGGCGCTGCTGGGCGTGATCCGCGAGATCTTTCGGCGGTGATCCCAACCTGGTAGGTGCACGCGGCGCAAGCCCAGGGAAGACAGGGGTCCACCGTCCGCACCTGTACAGGCAGCGAACTGAACCTGTCTTCATTGCGTACGGCCATGTGTCGAACGGGGGCGCGCTTGGCGTAGCTCAAGGAATTGAGATAGTTTCTCTGTTCGCAATCGCGGGCCGCGTGAACGAATGGAATAATCGATGAACGCCGTCGAGATCGAAGAAGCTGTATCCGAGCTGGTAGCCGAACCTTTCGACGGGACGGAGTTTCCGTACAAGTTTCTGCAGGCGTTCGGCAACAAGGAGACAACTCTCCGCAAGCTCCGCAGCGGCGACACCAACAAGTCTGACGTTGGTGGCGTCCTCCAGCGTAACAATATTCACCTGGCAGTGGCACCTTTGAGTGAGGTGTCGGTAACCCTAGCCGCGTTGCGCGCCAGTCCGGCCACGGCGAAGCACCGGGTTAAATTCATCGTCGCCACGGACGGAGAGACGGTCGAGGCCGAGGAACTGGGGAGTGGCGAGCCGCTGGCCTGCGCCTGGCGCGAGCTGCCGGACCATTTTGGCTTCTTCTTGCCGCTGGCGGGCATCACTACGGTCAAGGAGATCCGCGAGAACGCCTTCGACATCCGGGCGACCTCCAAGCTCAACAAGCTGTACCTGGCGCTGCTGAGGGAGAATCCGGAGTGGGGAAGCGCTGAGCGGCGGCCGGACATGAACCACTTCATGGCCCGGCTGATCTTCTCGTTCTTCGCCGAAGACACAGGGATCTTTCCGGAAGACCGGCTCTTCACGAACACGGTCTCGCAGATGAGTGCAGCCGATTCCTCGAACACGCACGAGGTAGTTGGCGCCGTGTTCCGGGCGATGAATACGAGGCAGACCGATCGCGCGGACGCTGGCGTCCCGCGCTGGGCGCTGCCGTTTCCGTACGTCAACGGCGGCCTCTTTTCCGGCGCCTTAGACGTGCCGCGCTTCTCGCGCACGGCGCGCGCGTACCTGCTGCAGGTGGGCTCGCTGGATTGGAAGCAAATCAACCCGGACATCTTCGGGTCGATGATCCAGGCGGTGGCGGACGACGAAGAGCGCGGCGCGCTGGGCCTGCACTACACCAGTGTGCCCAACATCCTCAAGGTGCTGAACCCGCTCTTTTTGGACGACCTGCGGGCGAAGCTGGAGGAGGCCGGCGACAACCCGCGCACGCTGCTAAACCTGCGCAAACGCATTGCGCGCATCCGCGTCTTCGATCCCGCGTGTGGCTCGGGCAACTTTCTAGTCATCGCGTACAAGGAGTTGCGGGCCATCGAACACGAGATCAACCGGCGGCGGGGCGAGGCGGGCCGGCGGTCGGAAATTCCGCTCACCAACTTTCGCGGAATCGAACTACGCGACTTTGCCGCCGAGATCGCGCGGTTAGCGCTGATCATCGCAGAGTTCCAGTGCGATGAGCTGTACCGGAGCCAGCAGGATGCCATCCAGGACTTCCTCCCGCTGGATGCCGAAAACTGGATTACCTGCGACAACGCGCTACGGATCGACTGGCTCTCCATCTGCCCGCCCACGGGGACGCAGGTCAGACTAGTGGGGGACGACCTCTTCAGCACGCCGCTTGATCAGCCCGAGATCGACTTCGAGAATGCAGGTGGGGAGACGTATATCTGTGGTAACCCGCCCTATCAGGGCAGCGTCGATCAGAGCGCGGAGCAGAAGCAGGACATGGCACGCGTTTTCAACCCATACCTCAAGGCATACAAAGATCTGGACTACGTGGCTGCGTGGTTCGTTCGTGCTGCGGAGTATGCGCGGCGAACGAGTGCATCTCTGGCGTTGGTTGCTACCAATTCAATCTGCCAGGGAGAACAGGTCGCGATGTTGTGGCCAATCCTCTTCAAGCTGGGGCGGCGAATCGCTTTCGCTCACACATCTTTCCCGTGGCGTAATAGCGCTGCGCGGAATGCAGGTGTCACATGCGTGATCATCGGGTTGCGCGAGCAGGGCCCCGGCCCTGCAGTTCTTTTCGACGGCGAGCGCGCCCGGTCAGTCGAGAGCATCGGACCGTATCTCGTGCCCGGGTCAGATTGCATAGTGAAGAAGCGTTCGCATCCGTTGGCGAGTCTGGCGCCCATGTTGTCAGGCAACAAGGCTACCGATGGAGGAAATCTGGTTCTCAGTAAAACTGATATGCACTCGCTGCTAGCTGAAGCCCCAAACGCTCGTCAGTACGTGCGATGGCTCAAAGGCTCTCGGGAATGCATCCACGGAACTACCCGATGGTGCCTCTGGATCGACGATGCGGATGTTGACGAAGCTAAGGAGGAACCAGCCATAGCAAGGCGTCTGGACGCGGTGGCAGCGTTGCGACGCCGAAGTCGCGGAAAACAGGCCAACGCCGCGGCATCAAAGTCACACCGCTTTGTATACGCACCTCATGCGACGGGGGGGTCAATCCTTGTGCCGAGCGTGAGTTCCGAGCGTAGGCCGTACTTTCCGGTAGCGCTCTTTGACGAAAAAACGATCATTTCGAATCTTGCTTTCGCGCTTTATGAAGCCCCTCTCTGGAATGTGGCGCTGATCGCGTCGCGTCTCCATTTGGTCTGGATCGCGACTGTGTGTGGGAAGCTGGAGACGCGGTACCGATATTCCAATACGCTCGGCTGGAACACCTTCCCAGTCCCGACGCTGACCGAACAGAACAAGCTTGACCTAACTCGTTGCGCCGAGGACATCCTTCTGGCCCGGGAGGCGCACTACCCGGCGACGATCGCCGAACTCTACTCGGAAAAGATGCCGGCGAACCTGCGTGAGGCTCACGAACGGAATGACGAGGTGCTGGAGCGCATCTACATCGGACGCCGTTTCCGCAACGATACCGAACGCCTGGAGAAGCTCTTCGTTATGTACACTCAGATGACGGCGAACGAGACGCGCCCCGCGGCAGGCCGGAGGAAGCACGCATGAGTGGCGAACGAATGGAGATCCCCTCGGTTTCCGTGAACTACGCCGGAAACGGCGCCTCCACGAAGCTGAACCCCCTGGGCATGCGCCCCATGCAGGAGCTCGTCTGGCAGCACCGTGGAGAGCCGTACCTGCTCATCAAGTCGCCGCCGGCCTCCGGCAAGAGCCGGGCGTTGATGTTCGTCGCGCTGGACAAGCTTCAAAACCAGGGCGTGCGGCAGGCCATTATCGTCGTTCCGGAGCGGGCCATCGGCGCCTCCTTCCACAACGAGCAACTCACCGAGCACGGTTTCTGGGCAGACTGGGAGGTCGCGCCCCGCTGGAACCTGTGCGACGCCTCCGGCACAGACGCGGGTAAGGTCGCAGCGGTGGGATCGTTCCTCGAGAGCGAGGATCGGGTGCTGGTCTGCACCCACGCGACCTTCCGCTTCGCCGTGGAGCGGTACGGCATCGAGGCCTTCGACGACCGGCTGATCGCCGTGGACGAGTTCCACCACGTCTCCGTCAGCGATGACAACATCCTCGGCCGCCACCTCACCGCGCTGATCGCCCGCGGCAAGGTCCACATGGTGGCAATGACCGGGTCCTACTTCCGCGGCGACGCCGAAGACGTTCTGGCGCCCTCGGACGAGGCGAAGTTCCAAAAAGTCACTTACACCTACTACGAGCAGCTCAACGGCTACCAGTACCTGAAGCGCCTGGACATCGGCTACTTCTTCTACTCCGGCTCGTACGTCGACGACATCCTCAAGGTCCTGGACCCGGCCGAAAAGACGATCGTCCACATCCCCAACGTGAACTCTCGCGAAAGCACGCAGCAGAAGCTCATCGAGGTGGAGACGATTCTACAGGCGCTTGGGACGTGGGAAGGTACGGATGGGGTGACCGGGTTCCAGCTCGTACGCACGCAGGAGGGGCGCCTGCTGCGGATCGCGGACCTGGTGGACGATGAGCCGACGAAGCGGAACCGCGTGACGGCGGCGCTCAAGGACCCGGCCCAGAAGAACAACCGGGACCACGTGGATATCATTATCGCGCTGGGCATGGCGAAGGAGGGATTCGACTGGATCTGGTGCGACCACGCGTTGACCGTCGGCTACCGTTCCAGCCTCACTGAGATCGTTCAGATCATCGGGCGCGCGACTCGCGATGCACCCGGAAAGACTCGCGCCCGGTTCACCAATCTTATCGCCGAGCCTGACGCCAGCGAGCAGGCCGTGGTGGAGGCGGTGAACGACACGCTGAAGGCCATTGCCGCTTCGTTGCTCATGGAGCAGGTCCTGGCACCGCGTTTTGAATTCCGTCCCAAGAACCCGGCCAACGTCGCGACGGAGGGCTTCGAGTACGGCGAGACGGGCTACGACCCGAACCGCACCAACGTCGGCTTCAACCCGGAGGAGGGGAAGTTCCAAATCGAGATCGCGGGCCTCGCCGAGCCGAAGAGCGAGGAAGCGAAGCGAATCATTCATGAAGATCTGAATGAGCTGATCGCGGCGGTTGTCCAGGACAAGCCCACGATCGAGCACGGCATCTTCAATGGCGAGATGATGCCCCAGGAGATCACACAGGTGCAGGTCGGCAAGATCGTCCGCGAGCGCCATCCCGACCTTGCGGATGAAGACCAGGAGGCTATCCGCCAGCGGGTGATCGCTGCTATGGCCTTCACCCAGAAGGCGAAGCAGATGGCGCTGCGCGAGACGAACGAGGCTGGTTACAATGCCGAGCGCCCCAACACGGCATTCGTTGCCGGAGTTCGCCGCTTCGCGCTTAGCGTGAAGGAGCTCGACATAGATTTGATTGATGCCATCAACCCCTTCGGTGAAGCCTACGCCATTCTCAGCAAGGCGATGACCGAGGAGCGGCTGCGAGAAATCAAAGCTGTGGTGGAGGCCAAGCGGATCGCGATCACCCCCGAGGAGGCGAAGGAGCTGGCGAGCCGTGCGCTGATGTTCAAGCGCGAGCGAGGGAGGCTCCCGTCCTTGACCGCAGCCGACCCGTGGGAGCGGCGCATGGCAGAGGGCGCGAAGGCGTTCGTGCGTTTCAAGGACGAGGGCCGCTATGACCGGTGAGATGGACCTCGAGGTCCTCCGCAACGAGCTTGCGGAGTTCGCCGAGCCCGCGCCACAAGCAGCGCGCTCGGCATTGGAGGAGCGCGTCCTGGCCGGCTTCGAGGAAATCCAGCGCTGGGCGGCGGAACATGGCCGCACACCGCAGCACGGCGACGGGCTCGACATCTTCGAGCGCCTCTACGCGGTGCGCCTGGACCGCATCCGCGCACAGGAAGCGCTGCGCGCACTGGTGGAGCCGATGGATCATCAGCGGCTGCTGGCCGGCGGGGGCGGGATCACGGCCGATCCGGCCTCTCTGAGCGACGACGAACTCGCGGCTGAGCTGGCGGGCATCGACGCGTACGATTCGGAGATCACCACCTTGCGCCACGTGCGCTCCCGCGCCGAGATCCAGGCCGCCGAGGAGATCGCAAGCCGGAAGCCGTGCGCCGATTTTGAGCGGTTCAGGTCCCTCTTCGCAACGGTCCAGGACGAGATCCGCAGCGGTATCCGGCAGACGCGCCCCTTCGGCAGGGATGCCGTAGTCAAGCTTGGCGATCTGTTCATTCTTGGCGGGCAGTTCGTGTACGTCGCGGAGATGGAGGAGGTGTACCGAACCCCCGAGGGTGCGCCGAATGCGCGGCTCAGGGTCATTTTCGCAAACGGGACCGAGAGCAACCTCCTGATCCGCTCGCTGCAGAACGCACTCTACAAGGATGAGACGAGCCGACGCGTCACGGAGCCTGACGCGGGGCCTCTCTTCGCAGGTCGTGCTGAAGAGGGCGAGTTGGCTAGCGGCACCGTCTACGTGCTGCGTAGCATGTCCGATCACCCCGATATCGCTTCACGGCGTGACCTCATCCACAAAATCGGGGTGACGGGCGGGGAGGTGCCGCGCCGGATCGCGAACGCCAAATCTGACCCGACTTATCTGCTCGCGGACGTGGAGGTTGTTAGCACCTACCTACTCTACAACATCAACCGAATCAAGCTTGAGAACCTCCTCCACCGAGTATTTGAGCCGGCCCGCCTTGAAATCACGCTCGCCGACAGATTCGGCAAGCCGTTCTCGCCGCGGGAATGGTTTCTTGTGCCGGTGTTCGTCATTGATGAGGCGATCGAGCTAATCAGGCAGGGGACCATCACGGGCTACGTTTATGACGCCGCCGCCGGAGCCCTTGTACGAGTGACATCATAGAGCTTGTTACACTCTAATGGGCGGTCTGTGTGAGAACTAACGACAAATTGGTGCCGACGGCTTCTCAGATCAGAGTCAAACAACAAAAGTCAGAACGGAGGAAGGCCAGCGACGCTAGATTGCCGCTGGCCTTTGACTTGTACTTACCCAGGGTGGCCGGAATCGAAGCCGGCGACTCCCTAGACCCCAATTCAGGTGCGCAGTTCACCGTCCTCAGCGCGGGCGCCGGCGCCCGCGCTGAGGACCCGCTCTACCCCTCCGTCGTCCTCGCGCGCGATGTCTGGTTTACCTCCCGCGCATCTTCGGCCCCACCGGCCACGTCACCCTCCACCGCGCCGACCTGCTCCTCGGCGCGCTACTCGGCGTGATCCTGGAAGTTTTTCGGCGCCGACCGCTCAGGCAGGGACCCGTGCGGGTGTGGCGAGGGCGGCGTAGAAGCTCCAGGCCTCGCCCATGGTTGCGCGGACCACGTCGAGCGGGATCGGGTGCCAGCGCGCTTCGCCGGGACGCTTGCGGCTGGTGTTGCCGCGGTGCACCAGGGCGGCGTAGAGGCCGGGGTCGGGGATGGCGGCTACGGCGCCGGCGGGGAGCGCCCAGACCCATCGGGTGTCCTCGCCCTCGTTGATCTGCGGGAACGGGCGCCGCTCCCACGCGGCGCGCCGGAACATCAGCGTGCCGCCCGCCAGCCACGGCCGCGCGCGCTCCGGCCAGCGGTACTCCCACGCGCGCCCCGCCACGGGGTCGAAGAAGCGCAGCTGCGCCAGCCCGCACGCGCCCGCCGCCGGCTGGGCGTCGAGCGCGCCCACCTGCGTGGAGAGGCGGTGCGGGGGCATCCAGTCGTCGTCGTCCCAGTGCGCCAGCAACTCGCCACGGGCCAGCGAGCACGCCAGGTTGCGCTTGGCGCCCAGCGTGGCCTGCCGCTCCACGCGGTGGTAGCGGATGCGCGGGTCGGGGGGGATTAGGTCCTCTACCGCGTCGGCGCCGTCGTCCACCACCACCAGCTCGCGGCGTGGGTGGTCCTGCGCCAGGAACTGCTCGATGGCGTGCGGCACGAACCGCCGCCGGTCGCGCGTGGGCATCAGGCACGAGACCAGCGGGACGGAAGCATCGCTGTCATCCTCCACTGCACCTGACTGCGCCGTGCCGGAGCGGGTGAGGGAGACGAAGGCGATCCTCCGTCCGGACGCGGGTGCATCCTCCACCGACACTGCCGCCTCCCGCTCCCGATCCCGCCGGGCTCCCAGATCCGCATCCATCAGAACCCGGATCAGTGCCGGGTCCGGCGGGGGTCCGTCGTCCAGTGTTCCCATCGCCGTGCGGACCTCGCGATCCACGTGCGCGACGTCGAGTGAGCGCAGGCAGTCCACGCGGGCGCGGCAGGCGCGGAGGCGCGCGGCGGTCCAACAGGGCTCGCAGGGCAGGCCCGCGCGCAGGACGGCGACGTTTGGCGGAAAGGGGCCCAGCGCGCGGTCGGAGGTGGGGCCGAAGAGGAGAAGGGTAGGCACGCCGGTGGCCCCCGCCAGGTGCCCCAGACCGCTGTCGTTCGCCACCACCGCTCCCGCCGACGCGAGCACGGAGGCCGTCTCGCGCAGCGTAAGGCGGCCTGCCAGCGAGCGCACGTGCGCGGGAAAGCCGAACGCGGCGCCGCCGAAGGCGCGCAGGTCGTCCGCCGTGCCCACGACGACGACATCAGGGAAACGCTCGGCCAGGGCGGGGAAGTGCGGCCAGCGCTTGGCCGCCATCTCACCCGTCTTGCACCCCGGCGCCAGGACGAGCGTCGCCTGCGTGACGCCGTGCGCATCGGACGGGGACACGGGAAGGGTGTACGCCGGCCGCTCGCCGCGCGGCCATCCCAGCGCCTCGGCGAACGCCAGGTACCACCCCTGCTCGTCGCGCGCGAAGAGGGCGTTGGGCGGGCGGGGGACGCAGTCGCGGCGGCCGTCGTACAGGCGGGCGAGCCGCGCCCAGTAAAAGGGCGGCACGGCGGGGATCACGTGCCGGTACCGCTCGCCGGGGGGTACGCGGCCGGCGTGCACGCGGCGCACCACGCTCCATCCGCCAAAGAGCTCCGCGGCCTGCGGGTAGTCGGCGTGCAGCAGGAGGTCCACCTCGTAGCCCATGCGGTACAGCGCCACGAGCAGCGGCGTGGCCAGCACCACGTTGCCGACGCCGGCGGCCAGGTGCACCAGCACCGCGTCTCCGTCCGGCGGATCCGGGCGCCGCGTGTCCATCGTCACCCCTTGCGCCACACCCACAGGTTCTGGGCGTGGTCCACGTGGTAGCGGCCGCGGCCCAGCATGCGGTCCAGCGCGCGGCCCACCGAGGGGTAGGTGTCGATGTCGTGGCCCGCCACCACGCCGCTGGGCTTGAGCCGGGGGAGCCACCAGAGGAGGTCGTTCACCAGCGCCTCCTCGGAGTGGTCGCCGTCCAGGAAGAGCAGGTCCACGCTGGCGTCGCAGAACTCGCGCGCGGCCTGCAGCGAGTCCATGGGGAGCACCGTGACGGCTCCGGCCGAGCCCGAGCGCTCCAGGTTGTCTTCGAACGCCGCGCGCAGCGATCCCCCGTGCGATTCGACGACGTGGAGGACCGCCTCGTCGGATGGGGAGCCGGTGAAGGTGTCGACGGCGAAGAGGCGCAGGTCTTTGCGCGCCGCCTTCATCGTCTGCGCCAGGTAGATGATGGAGCGCCCCAGCAGCGTCCCCACCTCCACCACCACGCTGCCGTGGGCGAGGGCGCGGACCTGCTGCTCGTAGAAGCAGGGCCAGTCGAACCACCCGGGCACCTCGTCCCAGCGCAGCTCGGGCGCGGCGCCGTCGCCGGCGCGCCACCAGGGGTCGAAGTCGGCGGCGGTGTGGTGGCCGGCGCCGTGGGTGGAGCCGGACTCCACGTGCTCCACCAGGCTTGGCGTGTGCACCACCAGCGCGTCCGGGTCCATGCGCGTCGCCAGCCGCGACATCTTGATGTCCTGCAGCCCGGGGACGTCGTGCCAGTGCCGCAGGCAGTAGTCGGCGACGTCGGGGGTGATGAGAAACGCCTGGCTGCCGTACACCGAGCCTGCGTCGGCGATGAAGCCGTCCCGTACCGGCGGCGCATCGCCCCGTCGGGACAGGGTGGGGTTGTAGAGGATGCCCAGCAGGGGAGCACGCCCGTCGCGCACCGGCTCCCACCGTTCGAGGTTGGCGCGCAGGTGGCGGCTCACGGCCACGTCGTCCTCCAGCACCAGCGCGTAGTCGGGTCGGTCGGCGGCGATGCGTTCCAGCACGCACCGGTAGTTCTCCGTCTGGTTGGCCTTGGGGTCGCCTCCCACCGCCTCGTCCACGCACACCGTGGGTGGGCCGCCCCAGTCGGAGCGGAGGATGGAGTCGAGCGTGGCCCGGGTGACCCCCGCGGCCACCCGCGCGCCGCAGGTCAGGAGGTAGCAACGCAGGTCAGGCATGGAGTGCGCGCGTGAGAGGTCCGGCCCGGCGGGTGCCGGCGCTGAAAGATTCGGAGGGATCACGTTATGCCTCGTCTCCCGGCGCGTAGACGAACAGCTTCCACCCCATGCGCCGGGCGAGGGCATGGCGGCGGAAGAGGGTCTCCACGTTCCGGTGAAGGGCGTCCTGCTTCCATCCGGCGGCCAGGAAGCGCTGGTGCCACCACGCGCGCGTGCGCAGGGTGACGTGGCTGGGGTCGTTGCCACGCGGCGGGGGCGCGGACTGCTGCGCCTCGTCGTCGTCGTAGCTGGGGATGATCGCCACCAGCACCGTCCCCGTCCAAAGCCGTGCGCGGGGAAGGAAGGCGTCGATCTGCGCCTCGGTGAGCGTCTGCAGCAGCTCGGCGGCCACCAGCACCTCGAAGCGGCGGTCGTACCGGGCCTCGTCCACCGAGGCGCGGGCGAGGTACGGGCGCGCGGCGGGCTCGGCGTGGTCGATGGCCCAGGCGCTCCCGTCGAAGCCCCACGCGTCGCGGCCCCTCTCGCGCAGCGCCCGCACCAGCAGCCCCTTGGCGCACCCCGCGTCCAGGAACGAGTCGGCGTCCGGAAGCAGCTCGCCGAGCATGGCCGCCGTCTCGCCGAACAGGCCGCCGAAGTGCTTCCAGCTGTAGCCCGACGTCCAGTTGCTTTTGCGCCCCGTCTCGAAGTCGTCCTCGTCGTACCACTCCACCGGGATGGCGTCCTCGAACGGCGGATGCGCCGGCTTCGCCTCGGCCGGCGGCGCGTTCGCGGACGCGCGGCGCCAGCGGGGGGCGTCGGCGCGGCGCAGCACGTCGGCCAGGCGGTCGCGCGCGGCGGTGCCCACGGCTTCGAGCGAGAAGTCGGCGCGGATGCGCTCCGCGGCGGCGGCCGAGCGCGCCCGGGCGCCCGCGGGGTCGGCGTGGACGGCGCGCATCAGCTCGGCGGCATGGGCCACGTCGGGCTGGGCCCAGCGCATCCGCGGATGGTAGTACTGGTACGGCTGGCGAACCGGGTGCAGGGTGCAGCGCACCAGCGCGTGCGCATGGGGGTCCAGGTAGTCCAGCGGCCCGGACCAGGCGGTGGCCACCACCGGCGTGCCGCGGCAGGCGGCCTCGAAGAGCGGGTATCCCCACCCCTCGCCGCGATGCAGGCTCACGTAGCAGTCGCCGCGGCGGTGCAGCGCCTCGACCCCCGCGTCGCTCCAGCTTTCCGCCCGCAGCGCCACCCGCGCGCCGGACGGGTGGCGCGCGCGCGCCGCCTCCACCTCGGCGTGCGCGGCGGCGGACGAGGCGGCGTCAGTCTTGAGCAGCAGCACCGTGCGGTCGGCCGCGGAAAAGGCGGAGAGGTAGGCGTCCAGCGTCTCCCGCGGCCCCTTGCGCTCCTGCCAGGCGAAGACGGCGTAGAAGACGAACTCGTCGTCCTCCACATCCAGGAAGGCGGCCGGGTCGGGCGTGTCCCCGTTGGCGTGCGGCGGAAAGACGGGGTGTGGAAGGCGAAAGACGGGGCGCTCCAGCCCCTTGCCGAACACCTCCACGTTGTGCATGCAGGGGAGCCACACCTCCTGCACGTGGTTGAGCGCGCTGCGCCACTGGCCGGGCATGGCGTCCGTCTCCCACACCGTCATCCCCACGCAGTTGCGAAGGGGGAAGGCCAGCCGCGCCCACTGCGTCGGAATGCCGTGGAAGAGGTGCACGTCCGGGCTGGCGGGACGCCCCATTAGCGAGGCGACCAGCTCGTCCGGCGGCGGGTGCCGGTGGCGCGACAGGTCCACCACGCTCAGCTCCACCCCGGCGCGGTGCAGGGCGTGCACGTAGCCGCGGGCCGTGTGCCCGTAGCCCGAGGTGTCGGACACGTACCCGTAGTAAGCGACGGAAAGGGATTCCATGGATGCGAGCGTTCGTTCTCAGTTTGCTGTACAGGACGGTCAGGCGGGGACGGCCGCGGCGCCTTCGCGCCACGGGCTCCACGCCTCATCCGCGAAGAGCCCCGGGAGGTGGCCGCGAAGATGGGCGAGCACCTCTTCAGCGGTCAGGGTGCGCAGGCACTCCAGGCGGCGGGGGCAGGTGCGGCGGCCCCATGGCTGGCGGCGGCATGCGCCCTCGCACGGCAGCCCCTTGGTGACCGGCAGCATGTTGGGCGCGGACAGCGCCTCGCGCGCCGGGCTGGTGATGCCGAACACGCCCAGCACGGAGATCCCGAGCGCCACTCCGAGGTGCATGAGCCCGGAATCGTTCGACACCAGCGCCGCGCACTGGCTCAGCAGCGCCGCCGTGTCGGGAAGGGAGAGCGCGCCGGTGAAGTCGCGCGCGTGCCCCGGCCAGGCGAACGGACGGGCGAAGTAGGTGCCGTCCACCCGCCGGTCCTCCTCGGCGCCCACGACGACGACCGCGGGAAGGAGCGCCGCCAGCTCGGCGAAGCCGTGCCACTTCTTCCACGGCCAGTTGGCCTTGCACCCGGGGTGCAGCGCCACCGTCCGCGGGGCCACGTCGAAGCGCCGCCCCGAGTGCACCGCGAGCGGGCCGGGGATCGCCTCCGTCCACCCCAGCTCGCGGGCCATCCGCTCCACGCAGGCCGCGTCGCCATCCGCCACCCAGTGCCGGTCGAAGGAGAGCGTGCGGTCCGCCTTCACCAGCGGCGGGAGCTGCTGGCGGCTCCAGTAGGTGAAGGTGGCGACGTCGTAGCGCGTCTCCGCCAGCCCGTCCGTGCGCGACGCCGTGTCGCGCGACCAGCGCGAGGGGATGTGGAAGAGGCGGCGCACTCCGGGGGCGCCCTCCAGCAGCGCCACGGTGCCGGCGTAGTCGGGGGCCACCAGCAGGTCCACCTCGTAGCCCATCGCGCCCAGCACGCGCACCAGCGGCGTGGCGCGCAGCACGTCGCCCAGCCCGCCGGCGGCGGTGACCAGCGCCTGCGGGGGCATCAGGATGCGCCCGAGTGCGGGGGAGTCGCGCCCGCCGCACCCGCGCCGTCCGGCTTCTCGGCGCCGGC
>DASWNZ010000240.1:0-2447 GCA_036398975.1 Longimicrobium sp. | reverse complement strand
CCCCTGTCGGTCAATTCCTTTTCATTCCACCTCGAACCCAGGAGCAACACGTGCGTAAGCTGAAGCTGGACCTCGACAAACTGCAGGTGGAGTCGTTCGTGCCCCAGCCGGTGCCCACGACGGACGGGACCGTGCATGGGCGAGAGTGGAACCGGGATCCGGAAAGCACCGAGTGTGACGGAGCAGGGTGGCTCAGCATCTTCGGCACCTGCGAAGGCTGCCCCAGCGTAGGGACCTGCGTGGGCCCCACGTACTGCTGCCCTCCTACTTGGAGGCGGACATGCAATCCCTCGTGCAACTACTGCACGGAGTGGGACGATTGTTCTGTGTGATGCCGAAAACGCGCCAGGGCTTCCGCCCGTCGCGTCGCGCCAGGGGGCCCCGAAGGGTTCCCGGTCGCAGTCCGCACGTCGCCCCGCTCCTGGCGTTCAGGGATGCGGCATGACCGGGTTCTCCATGGCCACGAGACCCGGGCAGATTTGGGACGCCGCCCGACCCACCCTCGAGCCGCCGGGCCTCGTCTTCTGTGTGCTCCATGAACCCGGCGATTCCCAGGATCGTACTCACGGGCCCGCGGCGCCTTCGCCGCTGCCGGGGGGCAGGCCGACGTTTGAGGTTGCGCTCCAGCCACATTCCGCGCCACCAGTCAAGGGTCTCACGCAGAGGCGCGGAGGCGTGATGGACGCAGGGCGGAGCGCCGCGAGGTGCTCCGCCCTTCGCATGTGGACAGTGGGGGGGGTGGGGATGGCGACGATGCGACGGTGTGACGGTGTGACGGTGTGACGGTGCAACGATGCGACTGAAGTCGCGGCTACAACGGCACGCAGTCCGCCTTCGCGGACACCAACGACATGATGGACGGGGATCGGCCGAGCACGGCGGGAATCTTGGATCTCTTGCCCGCGCATCTGAGAACCGACATTTTTTAGAACGTAGATCTTCCCCGCTCTCCTGCTCCTCCGCTCCTTCATTCACGACAGCTCCAATGAACCCCGAAGCTTCCCTCCCACGTACCGCCGTGCGCGCGCGCGCCTTCGTGGAGCGCAGCACCGCGCGCTCCCTGCTGGCCCTTGGGCGCGACTGGGGCGCCATCGTCCTGATCGCGTGGCTGGCCGAGACGGCGGGTCACCCCGCCGCGTACGTGGCCGCCGCGTGGGCCATCGGCATCTTCCAGTTCGCGCTGGGCGAGGCGATGCTGCACGAGGCGTCGCACTACAACCTCTTCCCGTCCAAGCGCTGGAACCTGTGGCTCGAGGCGCTCTACGCGCTGCCGTTCTTCCGCACCGTCTCGCAGTTCCAGGCCGAGCACACCCTGCATCACCGCAGGCTCGGCTCGCCCGAGGACCACCTGAACGTGGACTACTACGAGTACGGCGTCACGCGGCCGCCGCAGAAGTGGTTCTGGCTCTGGTTCCTGAAACCGGCCACCGGCTACGCGGGGTGGTTCTACGTCAGCACGCTCAGCCTCCGGCCGTGGCGCAGCGGGGCGCGCGTGGCGGCGTTCTGGGCGGCGGTGGGGGCGGCGTTCTGGGCGACGGGGAGCCTGCGGCTGCTGGTGCTCTACTGGCTGGTGCCGTTCTTCTGGTGCTTCGCGAGCTTCCTCTACTGGTCGGAGATCCAGGACCACTGCAACACGGCGAGCGGTACGCGCTCGAACCTGAGCCCGCTGACGAACCTGCTCACGCACAACAACGGCTACCACTACATCCACCACCTCTACCCGGCCATCCCGTGGTACCGCCTCCCCGAGGCGTACGCGGCGCTCTGCCCGGGGGAGGGAGACGTCTCCCACTCCTTCCTGGAGACCTACCGCCAGATCCGCGGCGCGCCGGCCCAGGCGCGGGAGGAGCACCGGCCGGTGGCGGCGACGGCGTAAGCGCGGCGCGCTGGACCGGGGCGTGCGGAGGAAGGTGCGGGCGGCCGCGGGATGCTCCCGGCGGCCGCCCGCGTTCGTGTCTCTGGAGAGGAGATGACGGTGGACCTGATCACGGTACCGTACGACTCGTCGGTGCGGGGGGTGCGGATGGGCGCGGGGCCGGCGCACTTCCTGGAGAACGCGGCGGGCGAGCGCCTGCGTGCCGTCGTGGGCTCGGTGCGAGAGACGGGGGTGGAGGCCGCCCCCGGCTTCCGCGCGGAGATCGCGACCGCGTTCGACCTGGCGCGCGCGACGGCGTTCGCGGTGCGGGCGGCGCGCGGGCACGGCGCGTTCCCGCTGGTGCTGGCCGGCAACTGCATCGCCTCGCTGGGCGTGCTCGCCTCGCTTCCGCCGGAGACCGGCGTCGTCTGGCTCGACGCGCACGGCGACCTGAACACCCCCGAGACCACGCGCAGCGGCTTCCTCGACGGGATGTCGCTCGCGACCGTGCTCGGACGCTGCTGGACGTCGCTGTCGGGCGCGGTGCATGGCTTCGAGCCAGTCGCCGAGGAGAACGTGCTGCTGGTGGGCG
>DASWNZ010000239.1:0-20603 GCA_036398975.1 Longimicrobium sp. | reverse complement strand
CCGCGCCGGCACCGCCCCGCCCGCGCGCCGCTGACCCGCTTGTCTCACGCAGAGGCGCAGAGACGCAGGGAGAGAACAACGGAGAAAAGCCTCACACAGAGAACACAGAAGGAACGGAAAGCCACAGAGAAAACCTTTTGCGGTTCTCTCTGTGCCTCTGTGTCTCTGTGTGAGCCATGCAGTTGCAGTTCTCTCTGCGTCTCCGCGCCTCCGCGTGAGCCCTTCCGTTTTCGGCTTTGCACATACCCGGATGGCGAATGGTTTCACCTGCCGCGCACGCGCTCCAGCAGCCACCCGCGGCGGCGGCGGCTCACGGGGATCACGGTGCCGCTCACCAGGGTGACGTCGGCGGTGCCGATGCGGCGGATGCGGTCCAGGTGCACCAGCGCGCCTCGGTGCACGCGCACCAGGCGGGTTCCGGCCAGGCGCTCCTCGATGGAGGCGAGCGCCTCGCGCAGCAGGTAGCTGCGCCCGTGCGCGTGGATACGCGCGTAGTAGTCGTCCGCCTCGATCCACTCCACTTCGTCCACGCGGATGACTACCTGCCCCCGCGCGCCGGGAACGAGGAAGTGGTCCGCGGCGGGGAGGCGGCGGCGGGCGCGGCGAAGCGCTTCCTCGAACCGCTCCTCGCGCACCGGCTTCACGAGGTAATCCACCGCCTCCACGTCGAAGGCCTCCAGCGCGAACTCGCCGTACGCGGTCAGGAAGACGACGGCGGGCGGCGCGTCCGCGCCGAGTGCGCGCATCACCGCGAAGCCATCCAGCTCCGGCATCTGGACGTCCAGGAAGAGGAGATCCGGGCGGAGCGCGCGGATCGCGTCGAGCGCGGAGCGGCCGTCGCCGCACTCGCCCACGATCTCCACATCGGCGTGCGGCGCAAGGAGCTGGTGGAGGCCGCGGCGCGCCAGCGGCTCGTCGTCCACCAAGAGGGCGCGGATCACGGCGCCCGCCGCGGAAGGCGGATGCGCGCCTCCGTGCCGCCACCGGGCGCGGGCTCCACCTCCAGCGACGCGGCGCCGCGGTAGAGCTCGCGCAGGCGTGCGGCCGTGTTCCCCAGCCCGATCCCCGGCTCCATCCGCCCACCCGGGAGCCCCGCGCCGTCGTCGCGCACCGTCAGCTCGATCGTCCCATCCTCCACGTGCGCCGCCAGCTTGATGGTGCCGCCCGCCGCCAGGGGGGCGAGCCCGTGGCGCAGCGCGTTCTCCACCAGCGGCTGCAGGACGAAGGCGGGGACCGGCGTGTCCATCGCCCCCGGCGGGAGCCGCTCCACCACGCGAAGCCGGTCGCCGAATCGCACCTTTTCGATCTCAAGGTAGCGGCGGATGAAGGAGAGCTCGCGCTCCAGCGTCACGAACTGCTCCGCGTCGTTCTCCAGCACCTCGCGCAGGAGCTCGCCCAGCAGGGTGAGCATACGGGCCACCTGGCGCGACTCGCCATCGCGCGCCAGCACCGTGATGGCGTTCAGCGTGTTGAAGAGGAAGTGGGGATGGAGCTGCATGCGCAGGGCACCGAGTCGGGCCTCCGCGAGCTGCGCGCTCAGCTGCCCCGCCTCCTCCCTGCGCCGCTGCGCCTCAAGGTGGTGATGGTACGCGTGCGCCACGCCCAGCAGCCCGAAGTACGTGAGCGTGGTGAGCGGAAGCGACGACACGTACCAGCGCCAGAACATCCCGCCGGCCGAGTACGGCATGAGCGTGGGGCTGAACGCCCGCAGGGCCCCTGTGGCGACCGCCGAGTACAGCACCGCCACGGCCAGCGAGACGGCCAGGTGCAGCGGAAGCGTCCTCGCCAGCGAAGGGCGCCGCACGGGGAGCCGCCGAGCCAGCATGAAGGCGAGCGGCGTCGCCCCCGCGTACACGAACCACGCGGGCGAATGCATGGCCGCCGCGCGCCACGCCGCGAACGGGCGCCCGGACAGGCGCCAGAAGGTGTACGTCTCCAGCGCCCCCAGCAGCGCCGGCACCGCCCACACGGCCAGCACCAGCGGCCAGCGAAGCCGCACCGGCGCGTCGCCCTGCGGCGGTGTCATCGATGGAAAGGTCACGGGGAGCGGACGGAGGGGACGGCCGACAACGGGGGACGATGCACGTTACCCCGTCGCGCGGTGGCGAAGCAAGGCGCGATGGTCGGCTTTGGGCGCCGCTCGCTGCACGGGCGCGGCCGCTGGCTGCAACGGCGTTGCGGGGCTCGGATGGGGGCCGGTAGCGTGGGGTACGGGAGCCGGTTCCCCGCCTGCCTCACGAACTCCGAAACCACCCGATGCACACACGACGAATCCGCCTCGCGATGCTCGCCGCGCTCCTCCTGGCGCCGCCGGCGGCCAGCGCCCAGGCGCGCGCCTCCGTCCCCGCGCTCGACACCGCCATCGCGCGGATGGGCGGCGTGGAGCGGCTCGCCGCCGTGCAGCGCGTGCGGCTGGAGATGGTCACCCAGTGGCAGCGCACCAACTTCTCCGAGGCACCGTACGCCGACGCGCCGTCGTACGAGCTGAACACGGAGCTGCGCGACTACACGCGCGCCGCGTGGCGCAACACCCGCCGCTCCTACGGCGGCGGCGCGTGGCGCGAGATCGTGGACGTGGTGCTCGACAGCGTCTCCATCCGCCACTTCCCCGCGGGGTTCCCCTCCCCCTCCGCGCCCGGCAGATGGGCGCCGCTCAACGTGGCGTACGTGGACGAGCGCGACGAGCTGTTCGCCTTCGCCCCCGAGCGCCTCCTCCTGGCGCTGCGCGCCGCCCCCGATCTCCGCGCGCTCCCGGACACGCAGGCGGCCGGTGTCCGCTACGCGCGCGTGGCCGGCACGGTGGACCGCTTCCGCGCCACCCTCCTGGTGCGCCGCAGCGACGGCTTCCCCGCATCCGTCCACTTCGCCGCCGACGCGCCCAACGACTTCGGCCTGGTGCCGTGGGGTCGGATGGAGGTGGCGATCCACTACTCCGGCTGGCGCCCGCGGGAGGGCATCGTCTACCCCTTCCAGTGGGACGTGGCGCGGGTGGGGCGCCCGTACAAGCGGATGTCGATCCTGGCAGCGCGCTTCAACCCCGAGGCGTCGCCGGACTCCTTCGCCGTGAGCGACTCGCTGCGCGCCGCCTACCTGGCGACCGCGCGCCGCCCGATGCACGACACGCCGCTCGACTCCGCGAAGCGGGTGGGGACGCGCTTCGCCAGCTTCGGCACCTTTGGCGCCCCCGCCGGCGCGGTGAAGGTGGGCGGCCAGTGGCTCCTCCTGGAAGCCGGGCAGGCGCCGCTCACCGCCGAGCGCGCGACGCAATGGCTCGCCGGCGCCGATCCGGGGAGCCGCGTGGGCGGCGCGATCCTCACCCTCGCGGCGCCCGGAAACGGCGGCGTGGCGCACCTCGCGCGGGAGCGGCTCCCGGTGTACGCCGCTCCCGGCGCCCTCCCCTTCGTCGCGGCGATGCTGCGCGGCCACGGCGTCGCCTCCGCCCCGCCCGCGCCCGTGCGGAGCGCGCGCTGGGTCACCCTGGCCGGCGACTCCGTGTGGATGGAGCCCATCGACCTTCCCGACGCCCCGGGCGCCATGCTGGTCTACCTCCCCTCGCTGGAGTGGGTGTACTCCGGCACGATGTCGAACCCCATCCACCGCGGCCTCGTCCTGGCGCGCGTCTGCGGACGCGGCTGGGCCGTGACGCGGGCGGGCGCGCCGACTCCAGGGTTCGATGCGCCCACGCGCACCAGCCTCTGCGCGGCGCCGTAGCCGCGAGCCTCACACGGACACGCGGAGGGCACGGAGACCGGTCTCCGTGCCCTCCGTGTATGTCCACGTGCAGCAGCGCTGGGGTCCTACTCGGTCTGTCCCGAGACGCGCACGGGCAGCATGCTGCATCTCAGCTCGCCGCCTCGGCAGAGCTCGGCGCTCCCGGCCGGCACACCGAGCTGGCTCTCGGCGTTCATTCCCCAGCAGTATACCACCCCGTCGGACCGTACTCCGCAGGTAAAGCCGACCCCCACATCGATCTGCTTCCACCTCGATCCACCGGCGACTGGAAGTGGGACCGCGCTGCAGTACTCGCGATCAGCCCCGCAGCCGGCGCTGGGGGCGTCGGTGCCGAGCTGTCCCCCGTCCCGGTTGCCCCAGCAGTACGCCGCCCCTTCCGTAGTGATCCCGCAGGTGTTGCTGAATCCGGGGCTAAGCGCGGCGAAACGGTGTCCGCCGACGACGGCTCGAACGGGAGACCGCTGGGCCGCGGTATCGCCGACTCCCAGGACCCCCGTGGTGTTCCGCCCCCAGCAGTACGTCTCACCCGTGGCCGCCACGCCACATGCGTGGTCGGCGCCCGCGGAGATCGAGGTGAATCGCCTGTCACCGTTGACGGCGGCCGGTGCGACCGCGCACGGCGTGCCGGAGACGCATCGCGCGACGGGCTCGGAGCCGAGCTGTCCCGTCAGGTTCGATCCCCAGCAGTACGCCCTGCCATCGGTCGCGACGCCGCAGGTAAACTGTTCGCCCGCGTCCAGGGAGCGGAACCGGAGGTCACCCGCCACACGGGCGGGCTCGCTGCGATCCGTCCGCGTGCCGTCGCCGAGCTGGCCGTCCGCGTTGCGGCCCCAGCAGAGGGCGGCGCCGTCCCGGTCCAGCGCGCAGCTGTGCGTGAGCCCGGCGGTAACCGACGTGTAGCTGTTGTCCCCGCGCACGCGGACCGGCACGTCGGACCCGGCGCTGGAACCGTCGCCGAGCTGCCCCACGCCGACGTCGCCGCGCGCGCCCCAGCAGCGCAGCGATCCATCCGCCGCGAGTCCGCACGTGTGATAGTAGCCTGCCGCAAGCTGCGTAAAGCGCGGTGCGTCTTTCACCGGAACCATGCTCGCCTGTTCGGAGAGCCCGCCGTTGCCGAGCTGCCCCTGCTTTCCGCGCCCCCAGCAGTACGCTCGCCCGCTCGCCGTCAACCCGCACCCATGGCGCGCGCCGGCAACGACCTGGGTGAACGGCTCGGCCACGGCTTCCGGGCCGAGCGCGTCGCCACAGCCACCCGTCCACAGGAGCACGATTACACAAAGGATCTTGTGCGTCTTACTGCACGGCTGCGGTGCCGCATTTGCGCAGACCATCGAAAACCTCATTGCTTTTCTGGCTCACGTGAAAAATTATTTAAAGCGATTATTTGTTGGGAACTCCACGTGATCTTAGTGCAATCTTGCTGGTGCGCCAAGAGGCGTACGACAAAGGCACGGAGAAAGACGCTTCTCCGTGCCTTCGATGTTCGATCCCGCCCCTTCAAGCCGCCGCCCGAGCCTCACCCAGCCGGACGCGAAGCAGCAGGTCGTGCAGCGCGGCCCGCGTCGCCGGGGTGGCCGTCTCCGGCAGGCGGCTGAGCTCGGCGGCATCGGCGAGGGCGCGGCACAGGCGGAGGAACTCCACCCGGTGGAACACCGCGTCCGCGTCGCCGAGCACCGCCTGCTCCGCGCCGGCCGTCTTGCGCTGGATCAGCTCCTCGATGTACGGCAGCCTCATCTCCATGTTGCACGCGGGTAGCGACGCCACCACCTGGCCGCTCCGCATCATCCGAATGCCCGTGAGGAGAACGCGGTAGACGTAGAGGAGGGGCTTCACGCGGCGCGGCTCCTCCTTCTCCCACAGCCGCCACTGGTTGTGCGCGAAGCCCAGGTAGTGCCGCACGCACCGGCGGGTGATGCAGCCGCGCGCGATCTCCTTCAGCTCTTCGTGCTCGGGCGTGGTGTGCACCACGAGCGGCGAGTAGAGCTGCTCCAGCACGTAGCCGTTGTCGCGCAGGAGGAGCGCAAAGAACTTGCGCGCGTCGTGCGTCACCAGGTCCACCTCCGCGCCGCCACGCACGCGGTTCCGCTTCACCGTCTCCTCACCCTCCTCCAGCCCCGCCACCGCGGCGAGCGGCAGGACGTGGCACCCCCGCAGGTCCCAGTCCGAGTCGCCGGACGGGAAGCCGTAGAGGTGCGCGCCGCTCACCGTGGCGAACAGGAGCGGAAAGGGGTGCGCGGCGACCTCCGCGCGCAGGCGTTCGTCTTGTATCATCAGCATGGGTTTACCGCCTTTGGTGCGTTAGTGCGTAAGTGCGTGAGTGCGTTGGGTTTTCATGTCATCCTGAGGAAGCCGCCTGCGCAGACCTCCGCCGCGCTCAGCTCTCCTGCGGCGACCGAAGGATCTAGCCGGCGAAGCACGAGGACCGCGGGGCAGCGACGAGCCCCTCGGTACGCGCAGTAGATCCTTCGCCCCGCGCCATCGATTGGAGATGCGGAGAGGGCGGAGCGGCGCGGCGCTCAGGATGACAAAAGGATGGTGGCGCTCCCCCGTTTCTGTCCCCAAAGCGCACTAACGCACTCACGCACTAACGCACTTCCGTTCCCACCGCACTCCGCCGAGCACGGATCAAATACCCGTTCGCCCACGCGTAGTCGGGGCGATCCGGGAGGCGCGTGGAGGCGAGCGCAGCGTCGAACTCGCGGTGAAGCGCCAACCTCCATTCATTCACTTCGTCCCACGGCGCCGCGCCCGACTTGATGTGGAGCAGCGCGGCCCGATGCTCCTCCACCCGCACCGGGACGTGGCCGTCGCGCAGGGCCGTGATGCCGCTGATCAGCAGTCGCACCAGGTGCATGGCGTGCTTCCACCTGGGCGCGCCGGTGTTGCGGACGTCCTGCTCCAGCTTGCGGAACTGCGACATCACGTAGCCGTTGTACGTCTGATAGACGATCTTCGACAGGAACCGCCCCCGCTCGCGCAGCAGCTCCTCCGCCAGCGGCGCCGCGTGCTCGACGCGCGGGGAGTAGAGCACCTCCAGGATGTTGGGGTTCGCCTTGAGCGCGAGCCCCAGGAACTTCCCCACCTCCCAGTAGCACTCCTCCGTCGCGACGTTCTCCAGCTGCTCGGGCACGCCGTAGAGCGACCAGTGCAGCTCGGCCGGGGGCAGGTACACGCCGCGCCGGTCCACGTCCGACTCCTCGTCGTCCAGCCCGTACGCGCGCGAGCCCACCACCACGCGCAGCATCACGTGCTCGTCCAGCGAGTGGTCGCGCAGCACGCCGCCCAGCTCCGCCAGAGTCTCCGCCTGCAGGTGCTTGCGGATCGTGAGCTCCGTCCTGGCGAGCGACAGCTCCGTTCCGTCCACCAGGCGCACGCGGTAGGCGTGCGTGTGGTCCGTCGGCGCGCCCACCACCTTGCCGACGGAGCCCGCCGGCGCCAGCGCCCTGCCCGCGCCCGTGGCCGCCGCTCGCCGCAGCACCACGTGCGTGCCCACGGGAAGGATCAGGTTCAGGTTGTACGTCATGGTATGCCCATCCCGGGGGCGTGCCGCGCGGGCACGCCCCTCGATGTGTAGTTGAATTGTCGGGCGGGATAGACGGAGCGGGAGGGAGGGCGGGTCTTCAGCGGCGGAGTATGCGCCTCCACCACGGCGGGCGAGGTTCCGCGCCCGCGAAGTTCACCCGTCCAGAGAGCCAGAACCACCCCGAGATGATCCCGCCTTCCACCACTTCGCCGCCGATCAGGGACGGCTCCGCCACCACGTCCATCTCGCCTCCCCAGGTACGCACCCGCAGCCAGCGGAACGGGTTCCCCGTCGATGGGTTGATGCGCAGCTCCGAATCCAGCACGCGCCCCGTGAAGTGGGCTTCCGGACGCATGGGATCCGCCGCCGACATGTCCTCTCCAAACATCCCGGAAGGGACCAGCGACTCGGCCGCGTACTTGAGGTCGCCCGTCTGGCTCTCGATATACGCCTCTTCGCTGTGGAACCCGGCGAGTTCGAAGGCGAACGCCGCTACCTGCACGGGCGCGATCACCGGAAGCGCCAACCGGCTGTGCAGTGCGAAGTCCGGAGCGTCGATCACGAAGGTGGTGGACCCGGTTTCAGGATCGTCCGTCACCGGCTCCGGCCACACCTGGTACATCCCGTCGAGCGCGGAGAACGCCGGGTCACGGAAGCGCGCGGAAATCCCGGCGCGGATCGTCGCGTCGCCCGCGAAATGAGGGTTCATTCCCACGATCTCGTTTCCGGTGATCTGGGCCCAGAGCTCGATCCCGGCTCCCGGCGACCAGCGCCGGTACTCGCCGCCGCCAGGGAGCGCGATCCGCTCCCCGGCTTCCGCCACCATCAGCGACTGGGCGGAGAACTTCTCCTCCGTGTCGATATCGAAGCCGAGTGCGGCGAACAGGTTTGCCATTTCTCTCGTGTCTGTGGGACCGTGTCAGTCCTTGTAGGGATCCACCTCTCCCGCGCCGGCCATCGCGACGATCAGCGGGCGCAGGGTGTGCCGCACGTGGATCGTGTCGCCCTGCGCCTGGAGCACTTTCGGAAGGCGGCGGTACGCCTGCGGCGCCTCGTCCAGCCCGCCTCCGCGCAGGATCACGCCGCGCTTCCCCAGCCACTGCTGCAGCATCTCCTGCGAGATGCGGCCGGGGCTCAGCACCTTGCCGCGCCGGTTGCGCTTCCCCGCCGCGGCGGTGCGGCTCATCACCCGCCCCGCGCCGTGCACGGTGGAGAAGAGCGATTCGCGCTGCGCCAGCGCCGTCTCCTCGTCCGGCGGCGCGGCGTTCCCCTCCAGGATCACCGCGTCGTCCCCCATCGACCCGCCCACGAAGCCCTTCTGCCCCGGGAACGCCGGCGTGGCGCCCTTGCGGACTACCACGTACTCCATCGGCTCGCCCGCTGGGGAATGGTGGGTCTCCTTCCAGGCGTAGTTGTGATGGTTGTGCACCAGCTCCAGCTCCTTTCCACCCAGCAGCGCCACCACCTTGCGCGCCACCCACTCGCGCCCGGCATAGGCGTACTCGCCGGCGAGCTGCATCAGCTGCCAGTAGTCGTGCCCCAGCGGCTGGTTGATGTCGAGGAGCACCTCCTTCTCAGCCGCCCGCTCGCCCCACATCCCGCCCTGCGACAGCGACAGGTACGCGCTGGCGATGGTGTGCCCCAGCCCACGGCTCCCGAAGTGCACCCCGACCCACACGGCCCCGCTCTCGTCCGCGAAGACGTCCACATAATGGTTGCCAGAGCCAACTGTGCCTAGCTGGCGGCGTGCCTTCTCCTGCAGCGTCTCGCGATACCCGCCGGTGTTGGGCACCGCGTACCACGCCGGGTCCAGGAAGAGTGGGTGGTCGACGGGAGCGTCGTCCGCGTTGTTCTTTCGCCCGATCCCGAACGAGATCGTCGACGCGATCTCGTCCGCCAGGTTGTTCGCCAGGTTGTTCTGCGACAGCCGGTGCGGGTTCCGCTCGATCTCCTCCAGCGACACGTTGCGCGTGATGTCCTCCACGCGTAAGTCCGTGCGAATGGCTGCGTTGCCGCAGTTGTGCACCACGACGCCCGACGCGAGGAAGCAGTGCGCCGGATCGCCCGTCACCACGTCGTAGACGAGCGACGTTCCGCCCGGCTCCACGCGCGACACCGGCACCCAGCAGACTTCACCGTCCGCCTGCGCATCCAGCGCCTCGCCGGGAAGGCGCCGCGACCGGCCGCGGTCGTCGTAGAACGAATGGTAGGCGAAGCCGGGTGAGACGCCGAACCGCTCAGCCACATCCGCAACTGCGGTCCGCCACGGCACACCCTGTCCGCGCAGCGCACGCGCCTCCTCCTTCGCCGCGTCCCGGTTCGCCGCGTATGCGAGGCCCTGCAACGCGACACTCGCCGCTGTCGCCGCCGCTACGCGCTTCTCCACGGAGCGGCAGAACCCCACGTCGCGCATAAATCGGATCTGCTCCGCCTGGCCTCCCAGGATCTGGAGCATGGAGATCACGCGATCGCCGCGCGCCGGCCCGCTCGGCGCCACCGACACCTCGAAGTCCAGCGAACGCAGGAGACCCGCGATGAAGTCGATCGCGTGCGTGTGCCGCCCCGACTGCTTCAACTGGAGGTTCGGCACCGTCCCGTTGCGATGGACGCGCGGCGTCATCATCTCCGCGCTCGCGAAGGCGGAGAGGAAGTGCGCGCGGGCCCACGCCGGCATCCGCATCAGCCACGGCATCGGCTCCGCGGCCCAGTCCTTCTTCCCGACCGGCGATCCGAGCCCAGCAAACAGCGGGTGCAGCGCAGTCGAGCCGACGTACATGTTGATCTCCTCGCGCCAACCTTCCTTGCGGCGGCGGCGATGCTCGCGTGGCTCGAAGCCGAGGCGCCGAAAGTCCGCGCGCAGGTCCTCCGCGTCCGCGTCGTTGAAGACGTAGAGTGAGACCCGCTTTCCGTCCTTGCTGAGGTGCCCGTCGCCGCTCGCGTAGCCGAGCAGCCGGAGCAACGCGGGAAGCCGGTCGTCCGTGGCGCGGAGCGGGAGGAGTCCGCGCTCCACCAGCTCAGCACGTGAGCGCTCGTTAGGGACCTCGAACGCGACGTCGCACGCGGGCTCCTCGTACGGGAGCCCCGCGAACGGCGTGCAGGCGATCGCGTCGTCCAGGCCGAGCTGGTCCGCGCGCTTCCACCCCGCGCGGGTCAGGATCTCGTGGTCCGGCGTCGCGTGGATCTCACGGCCGTTGCCCAGCGTGATCGCCAGCACGTCGCGCTCTCCGCGCGGCACCGCGCCAAAGTGGGGCGAGACGGTGCGCACCGAGGCTCCGTCCCAGCACACGACCGCGTCCGCGTCCGTGACCTCCTCGATCGGCTTCGTGAAGCCGTCCGCGGTGATCACCGGCGTTCCGGCGGCAAGGCACGCGATGTCGAAGCCCACACCCACCACCGACACCTTGTCGCGGTACGCGGCGACGCCCCCGATCGGCATGGTGAAGCCGACGTGCCCGTCCGCCAGGAGCGCCGCGCGCTCTGCACGACCCGCCACGTCCGAGAGCTGGCGGATGGTCCCCTCCTCGTGCTCGCCGAACATGACGGCGTTGGTCCCTACCTTCTTCGTCAGCATCGTAGTTCTCTCTCAGAGAGCATGAACTGCCGTTTCACACAGAGCCGCAGAGGGCACCAAAAAGGCACAGAAAAACCCTTTCTCCTTCTTCTTGCCGTTCCCTCTGTGCCTCTGTGTGACGCGCAGTTGTTGTCAGTACTCGTCCTCATCCCACCGCCGGTCGGCCTTCTGCTCGCGGCGCAGGGCGCGGTTGAAGGTGCGGTCGCCGGCGCGCTGCAGCTCGGTGGACTCGCGGATGGCATCCACCGAGCGCGCGAGCACCCAGGCGCGAGCGCCGTGCCGGTCCACGAACTTGAGCCAGCGCGGCCGCCAGAACCGGCCCAGCTTGCGCCCCAGCTCCCGCGCCGTCTCCGGCGATACGTAGTAGCTGTCGAACTGGGTCGCTACCACGAAGTAGTCCCCCGCGGGGAGCTCCTCCTCCGGACTCTCCTGTCTTTCTCGCGTGTGGTTCATCGTGCGTTTCGGTGAGGCGGGGACGAGCCTCGTCCCCGCCCGGTTGGGCGGCTCCGGCGCGGGGGGACGGCCGGGGCCGCCCTCTAGCGCGCGAAGTCCGCGATCAGCTGCGGCGTGGCGGCGTCGAAGCCCACCACGTCCAGCATTCCGGCATCCTCGGGGTCCGCGATGGTGAACCCGTTGGACGCCATCCCCACGACCACCAGCTTCGCGGGGATCCCCGAGCGCTCCCGGTACCGGCGGAGCGCCTGCGACGGATGGATGTCACCCGCCCAGGTCTCGTTGTCCGTGTAGACCACGAACAGATCGACCTCCCACCTCCGGTCCGCCGCCTCCAGCATGGGAAGCGCGCAGTCCGTCCCCCCGAAGGTGAGGGAGGACACCTGCCGGACCACGTCGTCCAGCCGCTGCCGCGGCGAGATGGCGAGCGGGGTGATGGCGCTGGGGAAGGCGTCGTGCATCGAGCGCGCCCGCCCCGCGGTGAAGGCGGTGAAGAAGTGCCGCGGCTCGGTGGCCGCCGTCACCAGCGCCATCGCGGCCGAGGCCTCGCGGCAGGTGAGCCCCTCCAGCCCGTGCACGTTCGACCCCATGGAGCCGGACACGTCCAGCGCCAGCATCACGCGCCGTCCCGAGGGCTCCACCCCCGCGAAGGCCAGGTAGAAGGCCGCATCCAGCGCGTCCACTACCTGCGCCACCGGCGTCCACGTCCCCTTTCCGCGCACCCCGCGCCCGGACGAGTACGTCCGCAGCGCCGAGAGGACCTGCACCGGGTGCACCCGCGCCCTGCGCAGCGCCTCGCCGTCCGCCAGTCGCGCGGCGACGGCGGTGGAGGCATCGCTCCCCGGCGCCAGCACGCCCACGCGGGTGAGCGTCGCCAGGTTGCGGACCAGCGCCGTGAGCGGCATCTCCTCCAGGAGCGCCTCCCACACCACCGCGTGCTGAAGGAGCGGCGTGGGCACCATCTCCCGCGTGAGCCGCGCATCGCGGACGATGGCCGCGGCGCGCGCGGGGTCGATCTCCGCGTCGGCGTGCAGCGCATCGACGGCGCGGACCTGCGCCAGCGCGTCGGAGGGCTGCCCCTCCTCCAGCGTCCCCCCGGTGACCGTGCGGCGGAAGAGCGCCCGCTGCTCGTCGCTGCGGGGGACGGGGTGCGCCAGGCGCAGGGCGTCGCGATGCGACCACCCGTCGCGCTGGGGGTACTTCAGGAGCTGGTGCGCCAGGTCGCGCTCCGGCCGGTCCGTGTACCAGGCCGCCACCGCGCGCCGCACCCCGCGCCCCCACCCGCGGAACCCTCCCACGAACTGCAGGAAGTGGAAGAGGTGCGTCCCCGTCCTCGCCACCCGCGGCAGCGCCTCGAGCGCGACGGCCCGCGTGACCGCGTCCCCCATCCCCGCCGCCATCGCGAGGGCAAAGAGCGCGGGGTCGTTCTTCGGCGCCCGCCCGCCGGCGCTCACCTCCACGATGCGCCGCACCACCCGGGGTCCGTCCTCAGCAATGCACTCGGCCACGGCGCGGGCGTTGTCGACGGTGAGCTCGCGCTCGCCGACGTAGTAGGTCCCTCCCTCGGTCCCCAGGACGAGGAACCGGTCGAGCCGGCTCCAGCTGTCGAGGGCCCAGGCGTACCCGCCGGCCGAGTTGGGCACCTGCGCCGACCCGGGGATCGGATCGGACTGCCGCGTGACCAGCGCCCGGAGGCGGGTGGCCACGTAACGCGTGAAGTCCAGCATGTTCGCCTCCTTTCCGTGTGGAAGGTGGATGTGTGTGCCGGGCCTCGCGGATGAGGCACCAACGGCCGGGTGTTTCCCGCGGCCCCCGAGGGCCTCGTCGGGCGCGTTGACCCGGAACCGGTCCGACCCGCGGGACCCGGCGGTGTGCCCGCGGCGCGGACGAATGTCTCCGTTCGTCGTGGACCGGAGTCCACGCCTTGGCATGGCGTTAATCGAACGGATGCGGCCCACGCCGCGGGCCTGTTTGCTACTGCCGGGATGCAGTTTTTGGGATTCGAACCCTGGCCGACCAGGTAACCCTCGTCCATCGGCCCATCCGCGGATGGGCAAGGGAGCGGAAGAGGGAATGACCGCTGCACCCCGGCATCATGCGTGAGCACCCGTGAGGCGCGGACAAGGTGCGCCGATCGGCCCCGGGTCGCATGTCCGGGTCCTTGAGAGGGTAAGCGATAACCGATACGGCATCGGCCCACGCCCCACGGGTGCTCGTTCCTTCAGGTTGGAGGCGGGACACGAGCCCGCGTCTCCTACATCATCAGCCAGCCAGGCGCGGTATGCAAACCGCACCTGCCCTGCTTCGTGTGCACCCGTGGGACGCGGACAAGAGTGCGCCGATCGGCGCGTGTTCGCTGACGTGCAAGGAAGCGGTCGTTAACCGAGTCGGCATCGGCCCGCGTCCCACGGGTGTTCGTTCCATCAAATGGACCTGGCGGGATTCGAACCCGCGACCTCTTCCGTCCGTGGGATAACCCTTTCACATCGGCCCGGCCGGAGCCGGACGAGTGGCGTGAAGGGGTAAAGTGCTCTACCAGGCTGAGCTACAGGTCCACCGCTGCGCCGTCTGAACCACCCCGCGCACCCCGCAGCCGGGCACGTGAGGACCTTCGATGATGGAAACCCGGCGGGACTCGAACCCGCAACCTCCGAATCCGTTAAGCCTCGGCCGCCGGCCCGCGCGTGCGGGCAAAGTGTTGGCAAGGCAGTTCGCTGCTCTGTCCCATTGAGCTACGGGTTCCACTCGTTCACTGCGCCGTCTTTGCCGCCTCCCACGCGCCCCGCAGCCGGGCGGCGTGGAACCTGGATTGGGAAGCCCGGCGGGAATCGAACCCGCCCCTCCGGATTAGCGATAAACTTCCGCCTGCGGCCCGCGAGCGGACGAGGATCGGGGAAGTAAGAGTCCGGCGCTCTAACCGATGAGCTACAGGCTTCCCGGCAGGGGTGGCCAGTGGGGCTCGAACCCACAACCCTCGGGCTCACGACCCGATGCTCCGCCAGTTGAGCGATGGCCACCATGTCTGCTCGAGTTGGGGCCGGCGGAAGCGATCCGCCTTCGCCCGGGGGTCGCGTTTGTCCCCGGGGTGGGGCATCACGCCCCGCCGGCCCGTCACTCCAGTCGCTGCTCGTTCAATTCATCCACCTCCTGGTCTCGTGGTTCCTGAATGCAGATCGCCCCGCCCGGCAGAGTGCGCGGGCGGGGCGACGTGGACTCGCTCCCTGTGAAGCTCCGGACTGGCTACGCGCCTCTGGCGCCGCCCCCGGGACCTCCCGCGCTGCAATGTTCACGACCGAATCGATCGCTTCCTTCTTTCCGCAGGCTGCCCTGCGTCATCTCCAGACCCCGCGACCCGCCGCGAATGCCGTACGGATGCGCCTCGCCCCCCGCGCGATGGGCGCACGCCCACGCGACACCCCGCGGCTGTGCCGGGGCCGGATTGCTGGTGAGGTGGAGGAGCTGGGTCATCGAAGTCTTTCGTCCCTTTCCGTATCGTTCGCGCCAAACGTGCGCACGCAGGTTCCTGAAAACAAAAATCGCGCCGCCGATGTCCCTGCCGAGCTGCGCCATGCGCTGCATCGTCGGCTCCCCGCCCGCCGCAACGGCGAGCTCGGAGCCAGGGTGACATCGGGACGCGACTCCCGTGAGACGCAGAGTGTAAACGGGGGATTGCGGGTTGTCAACCCCCCTTCGACGCGGAGCCCGCAACAGAAGTCTCACGCGGAGACGCGGAGGCGCAGAGAGAACTGCAACTGCATGGCTCACACAGAGACACGGAGACACAGAGAGAACCACCAAAGGTTTTTCTGTGGCTTCAGGCGCTCGCGGGAGACACGGCGCTCGCGCGGGCGCGGGCGCCATCCACCAGCGAGCCCGCCGCGTAGGCCAGCAGCGCCGCGGCAAGAGAGACGAGGTAGGGATACGGCAGCCCCAGCACGTACGCCCCCAGCACCCAGGAGCCGACGCCGGCCAGCAGCGATGACGCCGCGCTCACCGCACCGCCCCAGCGCGAGAAAAGGCCGATCACCAGCGTCACGAATATCCCCGCGCTCCCGAACGACGACGCCTCCTCCACCAGCGCGTACACGCCCTCCGCGTACAGCGCCATCACGTACGCCGCCGCTCCCAGGAGCGCCACGCCCCAGCGCGCCACGCGGACCTTTTGCTCCTCCTTCATCTCCGGCCAGATCGGCACGATGAGGTTGTGCGACAGGAGGCCGGACGCCACCAGCAGCGCGCTGTCCACGGTGGAGAGGATCGCGGAAACGAGGGCGCCGGCGAAGATCACGTACAGCATCCCCGGGAGGTACTGCGCGGCGACGCGGGGGAGGATCTGCTCCGGGTGCTCCAGGCCGGGGACGAGCGCCGGGCCCATCAGCCCCAGCGTGACCGGGATCATCCCGAAGAGCAGGTACATCCCGGCCGCGATCAGCGACGAGTTGCGCGCGATCTGCGGCGTGCGCGTGGCGATGATGCGCTGCACCAGCTCCGCCGCCAGCACCGACCCGCACAACGGCACCGCCCACGACTCGATCGTGGCCAGGAGCGGCGTGCCGGGCCCGCCGAAGAGCCGCAGCCGCTCCGCCGGGATCTGCCGGAGCGGCTCGAGACCCGTGTCCGCCAGCACCACGAAGAAGACCACCGCCAGCCCGATCATCAGCGCGATCCCCTGCACCAGGTCCGTCCACGCGTCCGCCAGCATCCCGCCGAACGCCGTGTACGCGATCACGATGGCCGCGGCCAGGGTGATCATGACGGTGACCTCGCCGCCCGACGCGCCGCTGAGCACCTGGCCGAATGCGCGGATCTGCGCGGCGGCCCACAGCAACGAGGTGGGAACCATGAGCACCACGGCCAGCCGCTCCACGCCCGGCGAGAAGCGCTGGCGAAAGAGGTCCGCCAGCGTGGTCAGCTCGCGCCGCCAAAGCGGGACGGCGAAGACGAGTCCCATCACCAGGAGGCACGCGGCATAGCCGAACGGGTCCGCCGTGCCGCCCCCCAGCCCGTCGCGGTAGATGGCGCCCGCCGCCCCGATCGTCGTCTCCGCCCCGAACCAGGTGGCGAAGACGGTGAAGATGGCGAGCCCGTACCCCAGGCTGCGCCCCGCGATCAGGTAGTCCGTCTCGGTCCGGATGCGGCGGGACACGTACATACCCACGGCGAACTGGAAGCCCACGTACGCCAGTACGCCGAAGAGGACGAGGTTCACGGTGCGTCAGGCTGGAGTGTGTGTCGCGGAGGTCCGGCGGAAGCGGGGCGGAATTGTACCTGATCTCCCACTGCCGAACAATGATAACCAACGGCTGGTCTCACGCGGAGGCGCGGAGACGCTGAGGAGAACTGCGACCGCATGGGCTCACACAGAGACACAGAGGCACAGAGGGAGAACGGCAAGAAGGTTTCTCTGTGGCTTGCAGTTCCCTCTGTGTCCTCTGTGTGAGCTTTCCTGGTGTTCCTCTGCGACTCCGCGTCTCCGCGTGAGGCAAGCGGTTCAGGAATCCGAAGATCGATGAAGTTGGACGCTGGGGCACTTGTGCGCGCCCGCACGTTCCGTAGCTTCCGCAGTATGAGGATTCGCACATTCGCCGCCGTGCTGGCGGCCATATCGATGCTCTGCGCGAGCGTGGAGCAACCCGCCGCCCAGCCCGCCGCGGAGTACGGCGGCGCGGCGGGGCTGGGGCTCTCGCTGCGCCGGCTGGGCGTCGCCAAGCGCGTGCTGATGGTGGGCGCCCACCCCGACGACGAAGACACCCAGCTCCTTGCCGCGCTCGCGCTGGAGCAGGGCGCGGACGTGGCGTACCTGTCGCTCACCCGCGGCGAGGGGGGGCAGAACGGCATTGGCCCCGAGCTGCACGAGGCGCTGGGGCTGCTGCGCACCGAGGAGCTGCTGGCCGCCCGCCGGGTGGACGGCGCGCGGCAGTTCTTCACCCGCGCCTACGACTTCGGCTTCTCGCGCAACGCCGAGGAGACGTTCCGCCACTGGCCGCGCGACGAGGTGCTGCGCGACGTGGTGTACGTGGTGCGCCGCTTCCGGCCGGACGTCATCATCCCCGTCTTCAGCGGCACACCGCGCGACGGGCACGGCCACCACCAGGTGTCCGGGATCATGGCGCGCGAGGCCTTCGCCGCCGCGGCGGACCCGGCGCGCTTTCCGGAACAGATCGCGGCCGGCCTACCCGCGCACCGCACATCCAAGCTGTACCAGTCGCTGCGCGGCGATTCCACCAACGCCACGGTGCGCCTCGCCATCGGCAACCTGGATCCGCTGATCGGCCGCTCGCCCTTTCAGCTGGCGATGGCGAGCCGCTCGCGCCACCGGTCGCAGGACATGGGTCGGCCGGAGACCGCCGGGCCGCGCTGGGGCTACCTGCGGCGCATTCTCCCCGCGCCCACGGGCCCGGAGCGGTCGATGTGGGAGGGGATCGACACCACGGTGGCCGGTGAGAACCGCGCCCTTACGCGCTACGAGAGGCTCCTCATGGGCACCCGTATCGCGCTGAACCCGGGGGCGATCGATCCGGGCTCGACGAACGATCCCGTGGTGGGGCTGCTCGCGTCCGCGCTCCAGGCGCTCCGCACGACCGGCGCATCCATCGAGCCGGACGCGTTCCGTCGCGCCGCCGAGCTGCGCGACGTCGAGGACGCCCTCGCCCGTGCCGCCGGCCTGGTGCTGGATGGCATCGCCGAAGATGCGCGCCTGGTTCCGGGGCAGACGTTCACGCTCGACCTCTCACTCTGGAACGGCGGGCGCGAGCGCGTGACCGTCGCCGAGCTGCAGCCGCGTCTTCCCGCCGGGTGGACGGCGGAGGCGTCGGCGCCGTTGCCGGCCGCGCCGCTGGAGGCGGGAGCCATCCTGACGCGCCGCTTCCGGGTGAGCATCCCGGCCAACGCGGCGGTCACGGAGCCGTACTTCCTGCGCCGCCCGCGCCAGGGGGATTTCTACACCTGGCCGGCCAACGATTCCGCCGCGTCCGAGCCCTTTGACGCCGACCCGGTGCGCGTTTCGGCCCGCGTGACGGTGGCGGGCGCCGCGCTTGCGATGGAGCGCGAAGCCACCTTTCGCGAAGTCGACCTGCGCCAGGGTGAGCTGCGCCGTCCCGTGATGGTCGTCCCAGCCGTCTCGGTGCGGACGGAGCGCGCGGTTCGCATCCTTCCGCTCTCCGGCGACCGCAGCTTCCGGCTGCGCGTGGACCTGGCGAGCGAGGCGCCCGGCGGCATCGGCGGGGCGCTGCGGCTGGAGCTTCCGGCGGGGTGGACGGCGCAGCCCGCCTCGCTCCCGGTGACCTTTGCCGCCCCCGGCGAGGTGAAGGAGGCGGAGTTCACCGTCCGCGCCCCCGCCGCCCTCCGCGCCGGCGACTACCCGATGTCCGCCGTCTTCCAGGCCGCGGATGGGCGCCGCTTCACCCGCGCGGTGCAGATGGTGGACTATCCGCACGTCCGCGCGCGGCCGCTGTACTCGGACGCGGCCACGCTGGTGCGCGCCTTCGACGTGCGCGTTCCCGCGGGGCTGCGGGTGGGCTACATCGAAGGCGCTGGCGAGGAAGGCCCCGGCGTCCTCGCGCAGCTCGGCATCGTTCCTACCCTTCTGGACGAAGACGCTCTGGGCGGCGGCGACCTGAGCCGCTTCGACGTGATCGTCGCCGGGAGCCGGGCCTACGAGGTGCGCCCAGACCTCGCCCGCCACAACGCCCGCCTGCTGGACTGGGTAAGGAACGGCGGCACGTTGGTTGTGCAATACAACAAGTACGAGCTGGTCGAAGGCAACTTCGCCCCCTACCCGCTCACCATGGACCGCCCGCACGGCCGCGTGACCGACGAGAACGCGCCGGTTCGCCTGCTGGAGCCCTCGCACCCGGTGTTCACCACGCCCAACCGCATCTCCGACGCGGACTTCGCTGGGTGGCAGCAGGAGCGCGGCCTGTACTTCGCGGAGACGTGGGACCCGCGCTACACCCCGCTCCTGGAGACGGGCGACCCGGGTGCGGAGCCGCTGCGAGGCGGACTCCTGGCTGCCAAGGTTGGCCAGGGGACGTACGTGTACACCGGCCTGGCTTTCTTCCGGCAGCTTCCGGAGGGGGTGCCGGGCGCGTGGCGTTTGTTCGCCAACCTGCTGGCGCTGGGGAAACAGGGCACAGCCGGCAACGGCGCCCCATGACGCGCACCCACACGATGAACCCGATGATCCGACGCACCGCCGCGCTCGCCGCCGTCCTCCTCGCCGCGTGCGGGGACGGGCGCGAGACGCTGACCGTGTACTCGCCGCACGGGCGCGACATGCTGCAGGCGTTCGAGAAGCGGTACGAGGCGCTGCACCCCGAAGTGGACGTGCAGACGGTGGACATGGGGTCGCAGGAGGTGCTGGACCGGCTTCGCAGCGAGCGCGCGAACCCGCAGGCGGACGTGTGGTGGGGCGCCCCCGCGGGCACCTTCGAGGACGCGGCGCGCGACTCCCTCCTTGCGCGCTTCACCCCCACCTGGGCCGCCGGCCTCCCCGCCGACGCAAAAGATCCAAGGGGCTACTGGTACGGCACTTACGTCACGCCGGAGGTGATCGCGTACAACTCCGCCATCGTCTCCGCGGCGGATGCGCCCAAGGACTGGGACGAGGTGCTGGACCCGAAGTGGAAGGGCAAGGTGCTGATCCGCGACCCGATGGCGAGCGGCACCATGCGCACCATCTTCGGGATGATCGTGGACCGCAGCGTACGCGCCACGGGCGACACGGCGCAGGGCTTCCAGTGGCTCCGCCGGCTCGATGCGCAGACCAAGGACTACGTCCTCAATCCGACGCTCCTGTACCAGAAGCTGGCGCGCCAGGAAGGCCTGATCACGCTGTGGGACATGCCGGACATCGATGCGCTGCGCGGCAAGTACCCCATCGCCTACGTCTTTCCGCGAAGCGGCACGCCGCTGCTGGTGGACGCGGTGGCGGTGGTGCGCGGCGCGCCCAACGCGAAGCGCGCGCAGGAGTTCGCCGAGTTCGTGGGCGGCACGCCGGCGGTGCTGGCCGCCGCGCGGGACTTCGCCCGCCTCCCCGCCCGCACCGACATCCCGGCCGACTCACTCCCCGAGCGCCTGCGCCAGGCCCGCGCCCAGATCAAGCCCGAGCCGATGGACTGGGCCCGGCTCCAGCAGCGCTCGCCCGAGTGGATGCGGCACTGGGACGAGCACGTGCGGGGGAAGGGGAGGTAGCCCTCACCCCCCCGGCCCCCCTCTCCCGATAACAGGAGAGGCTGTGGGGTGCCCCCCCGGAATGGGGCCAGTTAGAATGGGAGTCCACGAGGCCGGGAGGCCGAGGAGGACTTCACGATGCGGCAGAAGCAC
>DASWNZ010000238.1:0-6244 GCA_036398975.1 Longimicrobium sp. | reverse complement strand
TCCCCGGCCCTCTCCCCCGCAAGCGGGGGAAAGGGTGCACTCGCGCTCTTCCATCCGCGATTCGTCGCGCCCGTGCCCGCCGCCGCGCCGCCCCATGCAACCGCGCACCAACCCACGCAAAAACCCCCTCCCCCAGGCAGTATTGGGGGAGGGGGATGCGTCGCGGAGCGACGCTGGGGGTGAGGGCCCCCTACGTCCGCACCCGCAGCATCAGCACCATCCCCGCCACCAGGAACAGCACGTTGGGCGCCCACGCGGCCATCACCGGGTCCACGGCGCCGCTGCTGCCCATCGCTTTGCCCACGCGGAAGAGGAGGAGGTAGATGATGGTGACGCCGAGCGAGATTCCCACGCCGTACGCGGTGCCCCCGCGCTGCGACGAAGTCACCAGCGGCGCCCCGAAGATGATGATCACGATCACCGCCACCGGGATCGCCAGCTTCTGCCCGCGCTCCACGCGCAGCGGGTTGGCGTCGCCGCCGGAGCGCTCGATGGCGCCGATGAAGCGGCTCATCTCCGCGTAGCGCATCTGCTCCGGCTCCTTGGGCTCGCCCAGGAAGTCGTCCGGCGTCTCCACCAGGCCCGGGACGCGCAGCGTGTCGAAGCGCGCCGTAACCTCGCGGCCGTCGGCGTGCAGGATGCGCGTGTAGCCGCGGTACAGCTTCCAGCCATCCTTTTTCGTCCACGAGGCGCGCTCGGCCATGCGGTGGATGCCGGGCTGTCCGCGCGCGGCGTTGCGCTCCAGCGTCACCTGGTTCATCTCGCCGCCCGCGGGGTCGAGGCGGCGCACGGTGAGGACGCCCTCGCGCTCCGTCTGGTAGACGAAGTTGAGGCGCGGGCCCTGCGACGAGGTGGTCTGCTCCCCCATCAGCACCGCGCGCTTGCCGAGCGTGATCGGCACCAGCTCGCTCAGCCCGAACGCGATCCCCACCAGGATCGCGCCCAGCATGGCGACGGGAAGGAAGAGGCGGTAGAAAGAGATGCCGCCGGCCTTGGCGGCGGTGATCTCCTGGTGCCGCGTCATTCCGCCGATGGTGAACACCGTGGCCACCAGCGCCGCGATGGGGAAGCCGTACAGCACGAACTGCGGGTAGTAGTAGACGTACGACAGGAGGAGGCGGCTGCCCGTGATCCCCTTGTCGATGTACTTGTCGATGTTGTCCGTGACGTCGCCGATGATGAAGAGCAGCGGCAGCCCCAGCACCAGTCCCACGAACGTGCCGACGAACTGGCGGATGACGTAGCGCGAAAGGATGCTCACGCCCGCACCTTCCCGCGCCGTGCCCCGAAGTCGCGCAGCGCCTGCATGATCCCGTCCCACGCGCTGTTGCGGGCGGTGGAGGTCTCACGCCCCACCGTCGCCATCCCGAACACCCCCACGACCGTCATCAGCACGTTGACGATCCACATCGCCACCCACGGCCGCATGAGGCCGCGCCCGGCCAGCGACTCGCCGCCGATCAGCCCCACGTAGTACGCGGAAAAGATCACCATGCTGGTGGCGATCACCATCCCAATCCCGCCGCCGCCGAAGCGCAGCGCCAGCGGCACGCCCACCAGCACGAAGACGAGCGACGCCACGGCGATCGAGTACTTCTTGTGGATCTCCACCTGGTAGTCGCCGATCTCGCGCGTCAGGTCCGCGGCGCGGCGGCGGGAGGCCTGCAGCTCGTCGGCGGTGCGGCGGGCCCGCTCGCGCGCGTCGCCCGACTCGGACGAGATGAACCCGGTGCTGGGCGCCACCACTTTGGGCGGCTCGCGCTTGGCGCCCGGGAGGACGAGCGCCAGGTCGCGCACGGCCACTTCGCGGGCGCGCTTGAGCGACTCGCGCCGGTCGCGCGCCAGGGTGTCCACGTGCGCGGCCAGCATCCCGATGGTCATCTCGCGCTCGCCGCGGTAGCTGCCGCCGCCGTTGCCGTCCACCTGCAGCAGGTTCCCGACGCCGGGGATGCCGAAGCGCTGCTCCTTGAAGTCGATCCTGCGGAACACCCGGGGATCGTCCACCGACACCTCGCGCATGTGCCCGTCGAAGAGCCGCATCATCAGGTCGGTCTGTGCGCGGTTGAAGAGTGCGCGTCCCGAGTCCGCGTAAATGGTGCGCACGGTGGACGGGTTGGTGACGTCGTAGATGGAGACGTCCCACAGCCGGTTGGTGCCCGGCTCCACCCGCGCGGCGCGCATGTAGAACACCTGCCCCGTGGCGTTGGAGGGGGCGATGCGGTTGAGCGTCTGCGGCTCCAGGATCAGCGTGGGCGTCTTGCGCGCGATGTCCAGGTAGAGCTGGCTCCACTTGAAGTTCGACTCGGGGAGCACCCGGTCGTTGAACCAGATCATGACCCCCGTGATGATGGTCGCCGCCACCAGCAGCGGGGCCAGGAGGCGGCGCAGGTCCACCCCGCTCGCCTTCAGCGCCATGATCTCGTTCTCGGCGGTGAAGGTGCTGAAGGTGTAGAGCACCGCCACCAGCACGGCCATGGGGAAAGTGAGCGCAACGGCGGCCGGAAGCGCCAGCACGAAGAACTCCAGGATCACGTCCACGGGGAGCCCCTTGCCGGCTAACTCCGCCAGCCGCTTGGCCAACGTGTTGATCAGCACGACTCCGGTCAGCGCCACGAAGGCGAAGACGAGGGGCCCCAGGTGCGCCCGGAGCAAGTATCGGGTCAGGATTCGCATCATTTTATCACGAGGACTTGCCGGGTTTTCCGGCCATGTCTAACATACCCCACGCGCCGGATCGGTTCAACCGCGCGCCCCGCCTCCAGCCCCCGCAAGCGATTACCATTCCGTGAGTAAGCTCCTCCGCGCATTCTGCGCCGTCACGTTCGTCGCGCTCTCCGCCTGCGCCGGCGACGAGCCGCCCGAGCCGCGCCCGTTCAATGCGGGCCTGGCCTGGGCGCACCTGGGCGAGCAGCTCGCGTTCGGGCCGCGGGTGGCGGGGCTCCCTCCGCACGAGCGGCAGCTTCGCTGGATGAAGGACCAGCTCGGCTTCCGCGCGGACACGGTGATCGTGCAGCAGTTCACCGCGCGCGCGGGAGGGAGGACGCTGCGCTTCGCCAACGTCTTCGCGCGCTGGCGCCCGGAGGCGAAGGAGCGCGTGCTGCTGGTGGCGCATTGGGACTCTCCGCGCTACGCCACGCGCGATCCCGAGGAGCACCTCCAGCGTCGCCCCGTCCCCGGCGCCAACGAGGGCGCGTCGGGCACGGCGGTGCTGATGGAGCTCGCGCAGCTCTTCCACGAGGTGCCCCCCGCCATCGGCGTCGACATCCTCCTGACCGAAGGGATGGAGCGCGGGGAGGCGGGGACGGGGCTGGGCGCGCGGCACTTCCTGGCGAACCGCCCCGCCGGCTACCGTCCGCGCTGGGCCGTCTACGTGGACCGCGTGGGCGACCGCGACCTGCGCGTTCCGATGGAGGGCGCCTCCGCCAAGGCCGCCCCCGACGCGGTGCGGCGATTGTGGGAGGTGGCGCGCGAGGTAGGGATGGACTCCGTCTTCGTCGCGCGCATGGGCGAGGCGCTGGAAGGCGAGCACCAGCTTCTTGCCGCAGCGGGGATCCCCACCGTGGCCGTCATCGACCCGGAGCACGGGCGGCAGAACGAGCTGTGGCGCACCACCGACGACGCCATCGACCAGGTGCGGCGCGAGAGCCTGGGCGCGGTGGGCACCGTGCTCTCCGCGCTCGTATACCGGGAGCGGCCATGAGCGTGACCCCGCAGGAGCGGCTCGCGCTCGGAGTGGTGGCACTCCTTCTGGCCGCGGGTGCAGGCGCGCGCGTCCTGCGCCCCGCCCCCGCCCCCGCATCGTGGAGCGCATCCGCCGGCGAGGACGCCGCCGCCGGCGCGCGCCTGCGCTCCGCGACGGCCGACAGCGTGAAGCGCAACGAGCACCGCGCGCGTCCACTCGCCGCCAGCGAGCGACTCGACCCCAACACTGCGCCCGCCGACGAGCTCCAGCGACTCCCGCGCGTCGGCCCCGCGCTGGCGGAGCGGATCGTGGCGCATCGCGCATCGCACGGCCCCTTCCGCTCGCTGGCGTCGATCGACTCCGTCCCGGGCATCGGCCCCGCGCTGCTGGCGGGGATCGCGCCGCACCTGGAGCTCCCTGCTGCACCCACGGTGGCGAAAAGCGTGCGCTCGCAGGCCACGGTGGACCTCAACACGGCGAGCGCCGCGGAGCTGGACGCGCTGCCGGGGATCGGCCCGGCGCTGGCGGAGCGGGTGGTCGCCTATCGTACGGAACATGGCCGATTCGGCACGGTAGACGAGCTCGCAAAGGTGCCGGGAATCGGGCCTTCGCTGGTCTCGCGGGTGCGTGCGCAGGCCCGTGCTACCCCTTGACATGGCATAGAGTTAACCGCAAACTTCCATTCCGTACCCATCCAGACGCGCCGCCCCGAAACGCCCCTTCCGGGGGCCGCGCAGCTATTCCCACCGAGGCCTATGGCAGTCTCCGCCCCCGCTGCTGACCGCATCGGCGAGCAGCTCGTACGCGAGAATCTCATCAACCAGGAGCAGCTCTCGCGCGCCCTGGACGACGCGCGTGCCAACGGGACGCGGGTCGGCTTCTCGCTGGTGAAGCTCGGCTTCCTGGCCGAGCAGGACCTGGTGCGCGCCCTGGCCCGCCAGCACCGCGTGCCGGCCGTGGACCTGGAGCGGGTGAAGCTGGACCCCCGCATCCTCAAGCTGATCCCCACCGAGATCGCCACGAAGCACCAGGTGCTGCCGCTTCGCCGCGTGGGGCGCACGCTCACGGTGGCGATGTCCAACCCGACGGACCTGGGGGTGATCGACGACCTCAAGTTCATCACCCGGCTGGACATCGAGCCCGTCATCGCGGGCGACTTCACCCTCAAGAAGACGATCGACCGCGAGTACGAGCAGTCCGACGAGCGCATCACCGATCTGCTCAAGCAGATCGAGATGGATGATATCGAGGTGATGGAGGACCGCGAGGAGGAGATGTCCGCGGTCGCGCTGGCCGCCGCGGTGGACGAGGCGCCCGTCGTAAAGCTGATCAACGGCATCCTGACCGACGCGGTGCAGAAAGGAGCGTCGGACATCCACTTCGAGTGCTACGAAAAGGACATCCGCGTCCGCTACCGCGTGGACGGCGTGCTGCAGGAGATCATGCGGCCGCCCATGAAGATGAAGGCGGCGCTGATCTCCCGCTTCAAGATCCTCTCGGACCTCAACATCGCGGAGCGGCGCGTGCCGCAGGATGGGCGCCTGAAGCTGCGCCTGGGGAAGCGCGTCATCGACTTCCGCGTCTCCACCCTCCCCACGCTGTTCGGGGAGAAGATCGTGCTGCGAATCCTGGACAAGGGGAACCTGACGCTCGACCTGGAGAAATTCGGGATGGAGCCGAAGGCGGAGCAGGACTTCATGCACGCCATCATGAATCCGTACGGGATGGTGCTGGTCACCGGCCCCACGGGCTCCGGAAAGACGACGACGCTGTACAGCGCCCTTTCCAAGATCAACACGCACGAAGTCAACATCATGACCGCGGAGGACCCGGTCGAGTACAACCTGCACGGCATCAACCAGGTGCAGGTTCGTACCGACATCGGGATGACCTTTGCCGCGGCGCTGAAGGCGTTCCTGCGCCAGGATCCCAACGTCATCATGGTCGGCGAGATCCGCGACCTGGAGACGGGGAGCATCGGCATCAAGGCCGCGCTCACGGGCCACCTGGTGCTCAGCACGCTGCACACCAACGACGCCCCCTCCACCATCACGCGCATGGTGGACATGGGGATCGAGCCGTTCAACGTGGCCTCGGCGGTCAACCTGATCACCGCCCAGCGCCTGGTCCGCCGCATCTGCACCAACTGCAAGGAGCCGGTCACCTACCCCGAGGTCTACCTGCGCGCCGCCGGCATCGACCTGGACGAGGCCGCCTCCCTGACCTTTTACCGGGGCAGGGGCTGCGACACGTGCAACGGCTCGGGCTACAAGGGCCGCCAGGGCCTCTACGAGGTGATGGCGATGTCCCCGGCTCTCCGCCGCATGATCCTGCAGGAAGCATCCACCGCCGACCTCCAGGCCCAGGCCATCGCCGAGGGCATGCTGACCCTGCGCATGGACGGCATGCAAAAGATCGCGCGCGGCGTCACGACGCTGGAGGAAGTGATCAAGGAGACGGCGGCGTGAGGGGAGAAAAAGTGCGTGAGTGCGTTAGTGCGTTAGTGCGTTAGTGCGGAACGGGGGCTGGGTGGTCGCGCAGGCCGTCAGCCCCCTTCTGTCA
>DASWNZ010000237.1:0-8301 GCA_036398975.1 Longimicrobium sp. | reverse complement strand
CGGGCGCCGCCCCGTTGGAGCGGCGCCGGCGGGGGTGCGTCAGACCAGCGCCATCGGCTCGAGGACCGCGTCGGCCGACTTCTGGAGCGCGGCGCGCTCGTCGTCGGTCAGCTCCACCTCGATGATCCCCTCCATCCCGTTGCGCCCCAGCTTCACCGGCACGCCCAAAAAGAGGTCGCGCATCCCGTACTCGCCCTGCAGCCACGCGGCGCAGGGAAGGATGCGCTTCTTGTCCTTGACGATGGCCTCCGCCATCTGCACCGCGCCGGCCGAGGGCGCGTAGTAGGCCGACCCCGTCTTGAGGAACTTCACGATCTCCGCGCCGCCGTTGCGGGTGCGGTCCACGATGGCGTCCAGCTTCGACCGCTCCATCAGCTGCGTCACCGGGATACCGCTCACGGTGGTGTAGGAGATCAGCGGCACCATGGTGTCGCCGTGGCCGCCGAGGACCATCGCCTGGATGTCTTCCACCGACACGTCCAGTTCCATCGCCAGGAAGGCGCGGTAGCGGGCGGTGTCCAGCACGCCGGCCATGCCGATCACCCGCTCGCGCGGGAAGCCGCTGGCCTTCATCGCCACGTAGCTCATCACGTCCAGCGGGTTGCTGACCATGATGATGATGGCCTCGGGCGACACGCGGGCGATGTTCTCGCTCACCTGGCGCACGATGCCGGCGTTGGTGTTCAGCAGGTCGTCGCGGCTCATCCCCGGCTTCCGCGCGATGCCGGCCGTGACGATGTAGATCCCGGAGCCGGCGGACTCCTCGTAGCCGTTGCTGCCGATGATGCGCGAGTCGAAGCCTTCGATGGGGGCGGACTGGAACTGGTCCAGCCCCTTCCCCTGCGGCACGCCCTCGGCGATGTCGATGAGGACCACCTGGCGCGCCAGCTCCTTCTCCGCCACGCGCTGCGCCGCCGTGGCGCCGACGTTCCCCGCCCCGACCACCGTGATCTTGTCCATGTATCCCCGAGCTTTGGATGCGTGGTTTGTGTGGCTCCGCGGCCCCGCCGGGAAGCGCGGGCAACATAGACGCGCCCGCACTACGTGTCAACGGAAGACGGGGCCCCGCGCGGGCCCCGTGTTTCACCTGCTCTCCACCTGCCGCAGTGCCTCGTAAAGCGCCACCCCCACGGCGGTTGAGAGGTTGAGGCTGCGCGTCTCCGGGCGCATGGGGATGCGCACCTGGCGGCCGGGCGCGGTGGCGAGCACGTCGTCCGGCAGCCCCCGCGACTCCGGCCCGAAGACCAGCACGTCGCCCGGCGTGAACTCCGTCTCCCAGAGCCCCCGCTCCGCCTTCGTGGTGAACATCCACATCCTGCGCCCCGCGACGGCCGCCGCGAAGTCCGCCCACGCCACGTGCACCTGGTAATCGACGTGCTGCCAGTAGTCCATGAGCGCGCGCTTCGCCTTCGGATGCGTGAACGAGAACCCGAGCTTCCCGATCAGGTGCAGCGGCGCCGCCGTCGCCCCGCACGTCCGCGCGATCGCCCCCGCGTTCCCCGGGATCTCGGGCTCGTACAGCGCGACGGCGATCTGGTTGGGTGTCAGCATGGGGGTGTGTGGCCGGGGCCTTGGCGATTGAAATCGCGGCTACAACAGCACAAAGTCCGCCTGCGCGGACTCCCCGCACGCATCTGCTCGCGTCGGCAGCCCGCAGTGCGCACACCAATATCGTAGGGGCAGCCCCGCGTGGCTGCCCGTGCCTGACCATTCACCGTAGCCTGCATTCCAGGAGCGCGTGAATTCGCCGCTGGAAAAACGCAAAGTCCGCCTGCGCGGACTCACGCAGACGGGTGCCACCCTATTTTGTCATCCTGAGAGAGCCGCCTCGCCGACCTCCGCCGTGCGCCCTGCGCTTCTGCGGCGATCGAAGGATCTAGCCGGCGAGGCAAGAGGACGGCGCATCTTGACGGTCATCTCGGCGCGCGGAGTAGATCCAACGCTCCGCGCCAGGAGACGGAGCACGGCAGAGGACGGAGCAGCGCGTCGCTCAGGATGACAGATTCAAGTCAGACCGCTTCAGCGGTCTTCGCGTGGTTCCAGCCGGGGGCTTCAGCCCCCGGTGATGCGCGCACCACCCACCTGCCCCAGCACGGCGAAGTAGTGGCAGACGCTGCCGGCGATCACGAACAGGTGCCAGATGGCGTGCGCGTACGGGATGCGGCGGCTATGATAGAAGACCGTGCCGCCCGTATACGCCAGCCCACCCGCCACGATCCACAGCAGCGTCGAAAGCGGGAAGCGCTCCAGCATCGGCTTGGCGGCCACGATCGCCATCCACCCCATTCCCAGATAGAGCGCGGTGGAGAGGCGCGGGAAGCGGCCGGTGAAGAACAGCTTGAAGACGACGCCGGCCGCGGCGAACACCCACGCCACCGCCAGCAGCGTCCACCCGAAGCCACCGCGCAGCCCCAGCAGGGTGAACGGCGTGTAGGTGCCCGCGATCAGCAGGTAGATGGCGCAGTGGTCGAAGACCTGGAGCCGTGCTTTCACCCGCGGCGTGCGCGCCGCGTGGTACAGCGTGGACGCCGCGTAGAGCAGCACCAGCGTCGCGCCGAAGACGGCGCTGCTGAAAACGGCCCACACGTCGCCGCGGAAGACGGCGACGGTGACGAGGATGGCGGCCCCGGCGGCGCTCGCCACGAGCCCGGCGCCGTGGGTGAGCGCGTTCGCCAGCTCTTCGCGGCTGGCAGCGGATGCAGCGTCCATCGGGGTCTCGCGGGTGGCACGGTTCGTCATTGCGCCAGACGGTATCCGCAGGAACCCGGCCGCGGCCCCGGAACCCTCCCCCGCCCCGCCGGTGTAAGCCCGAACAGAGGTCCCACACCGAATCCACACCCTGCCGGAGACACCCGTGACCTCCCAAACCGTCGCGCGCTGGACCCGCCGCGGCACCGCCGCCCTGGTGCTCGTGCTCGCCGCCTGCGCCAGCGCGGAGAAGCGCATGAACCAGGGCATGGCCCTCGAGCAGCGCGGCCGCCCCGCCGACGCCGCCGAGCGCTACATAGACGCCCTGAAAAAGGATCCCTCGCTAACCACCGCGCGCGCCCGCCTGCAGGAGACGGGCGACCGCGCCGTGCAGGAGGCCATCTCCGAATCCGCCGCCCTCGCCGCCGGTGGCCGCCCGGCGGAAGCGGCCAACACGCTGCTGCGCCTGGACGAGCTCGGCCGCGATGCTGCGGCGGTCGGGGTGCGGCTCACGATGCCGGCAGACTACGCGCAGCGCCGCCGTGCCACCTTTGACCGCGCCATCGACGACGCCATCGCGTACGCGGAGCGGGCGGAGGGGAGCGGCGGCTTCGACGAGGCGGTGAGCCGGCTGGAGCGCGCGGGCCGGTGGGAGCCGGGCCCCGGCCAGCGCGCCGGGCTGGACCGCGCCCGCTTCGAAGCGCAGCTCGGCTGGGCCGAAGCCGGTTTGCGCGCCGGCCAGTACCGCGACGCCCACGAGCGCGCCCGCGCCGCCGCGGCCCTCTTCGGCCGCGAAAGCCCCGAAGCCAGCCGCGCCCTCGCCCTGCAGGAGGAGGCGCTGCGCCGCGGCACCCTGCGCGTCGCCATCCTCCCGGTCGGCAGCGAGCCGGGTGCGCGTGCAAAGCTCCCGGATGACCTGGTGCCCGCTCTGAACGACGCGCTGGAGCTCAACCACTGGACGCGGGCGCCGCTCTTCGTGCAGGTGCTCGACCCGCGCACGGTGCGCGGCGCGGCGCGGCGGCACGGCTACGCGCGCCAGGCCGCCACCCTGCGCGACGCGGTGGAGCTGGGGCGCGCGGTGGGCGCGGAGCTGGTGGTGAGGGCGGCCATCGACAGCGTCGTCGTGACGGAGAGCGGCGTGCGCGAGACCCGCCGTACCGCCCGCACCTCCGCCGGCGCGGACACCGCGTACACCGTGCGCGAAGGCCGCCGCGCGATGCGGGTGCGCGTCACCTACACCGTCGTGCGCGTCAACGACTACCGCGAATCCAGCGAGGAGCGCGTGTGGGCGAGCGCCGATACGGACTTTCGCGAAGCGGTCTATCGCGGCAATCCGCGCGAGCTCACCCTCGCCAGCCGCGAGCGCGACCTCTTCGACGAGCGCCGCGCGGGCCGCGCCGGGCGCGCGCTGATCGACGAGCTGACCCGCGACCTGGGACCGCGCATGGAGCGCGAGGTGTTCGACAGGCTTCTGCGGGACGTGCGGTAGGGGGCCCTCACCCCCAGCGTCGCTCCGCGACGCATCCCCTCCCCCGAAACTGCCCGGGGGAGGGGGTTTTGTATGCGGTGCGTCAGACGATGCGGTCGGCCATCGCGAGCACCGTCGGGTCGGCCTCGGGGATCTGCGGGGCCATCTTCTCCAGCGCGTCCACCACCACCTGCGCCACGAGGTAGTCGCGGACCGGCTTCTCGTCGGCGGGAACGACGTACCAGGGGGCGTACGGGGTGCTGCACCGGGTGAGCGCGTCCTGATACGCGGCGGTGTACTCGTCCCACAACGCGCGGTCTTCAAGGTCGCTGGGGGCGAACTTCCAGCGCTTCTCGGGGCGGTTGAGGCGCTTGAGGAGGCGGCTCTTCTGCTCGCCTTTGGAGATGTGCAGAAAGAACTTGAGGATGGTGGTGCCGTTCTCCGACAGCATGCGCTCGAAGTCGTTGATCTGGTCGTAGCGCTTCTCCCACCGCTCGCGCGGCACCAGCTCGCGGACGCGCACCACCAGCACGTCCTCGTAGTGGGATCGGTTGAACACGCCCACCTGCCCGTATTCGGGCGTCGCGCGGTGCACGCGCCACAGATAGTCGTGGCGAAGCTCTTCGCCGGCGGGCGCTGCGAAGCTGGCGAGGTGCATCCCCTGCGGGTTCACCGCGCCGAACACCTTGCGGATGGTGCCGTCCTTGCCGCCACCGTCGCGCGCCTGCAGCACCACCAGCAGCGACCGCTTCCCCTCCGCCTGCAGCGCCGCCGCGAGCTTCTCCAGCCGCTCCAGCAACTCCTCCGTCTCGCGCTCCACGTGCTTTCCGCCGGGCACTTCGGGCGGCGGCGCGGCCTCCTCGTCGGAGAGAAGCGGGCGCTGCGAGGGATCGATCGGCTTGAGCAGTGTCATCGGGGCGCCCGGCGTGTGGGGGTTGGGTGCGTGAGGGACTGGTGATCCGTCCCTTCAAGGCGCGGGCCGTGGCGGTGCGGTGCGTGATTTCGAGGAAGGCAAAGGGTGAGCGGACACGCAGGTCTGCCCCTACGAGCGACGGTGCGAAGGGCCGGTGAGCGCCGGCGCGTGCTCGTCACACGGCGTACTTCAGCGGGTTGCCGCGGCTGGAGTTGCAGGGCTGGCAGCGCGGCGCCAGGTTCAGGAAGTTGTTCATGCAGCGTGACTTGAGCTCCGGCAGGGCACCGGCGGCGTTGCACACGCTCAGGAACACCGCCCCCGTCTCGGTGAGCGTGTAGCGCGCATCCAGGCTCACGCCCACGGCGGCGGGGCGGTTCGGCCGGGTCTGCACCGCGGCCAGCGGGGCACCGCGAAAGAGGTGTTCCTGCACCAGCCTTCCCTTCTGCCCCTTGGGGCCCTCCATGGTCAACCCCAGGGTGCGGAGCACCTTGAGCACCGCCTCCAGCTCGCCCCCCGCCTGGGGACGCTGGTGGTCGACGGTGATGTGAGTGAGCGGCAGCAGCAGACCGCACTCGGTGCACGGAACCGAGTCGACGCCCCTGTTGACCGGGCCGCCCGCTTCGATGTAGGCGATGGGGCGCGACGCCACCCCGTACAGCGACCTCCAGAACTCGCTCGCCTTCACGTTGGCGTAGGTGGTGGCGGCGTGGCTCGTCTGGTCCACGAGCTTGGCGTACATCACCATCATGTCGAACCTGATCGGCGCGGGCGCCGGTCCGCCGATCGGAACGATGCTCACGATCACGTCGCCGGCGGGCTTGGTCACCGAGATCGTGGTGGTGGGGTGCATGACGAGCGCCGCGTTGGTGAGCGTGCCGTACGGTGCCGTCTTTGGGGTACGGGCGGTGATGCTGCTCCGAAAAGTTTCCAGCTGGGCCTGGAGCGACATGGGAGGACGCGGTGCGAGGGGGGTCAGGATCCGCCTCAAATTGCCGAGATCGCGGCCGCCCGGCAACCCGTTCGGCCGGCGAGCGGCGCCGAAGGCCTACCGCCTCCGCACCCGCAGCACCGCCTCGTACCTCGGCACCGGCTTGCCGATCTCGCGCCCGGGCTGCACGTCCAGCACCTCGACCTCGTAGCCGCCGTACGATGCGCCCTTGGGCTCGTCGGGGGTGGAGAGGATGGCGCGCTGGGCGGCGGTGCGCGGCGCGCTCAGCTGCACCTCCACCCGCGCGAAGCCTGCTCGGATGCAGCGCGCGTTGATCGGGCAGCGCTGGTCCTCCGTGACGCGCACGAAGCCCACGCGCAGCCCGTCGTCACCCACCCGCGCCGTCTGGCCGGCGCGCAGGCGGAACTCCTCGTCCAGCCCGGCGCGCACCTGCGTTCCGCCGCGCGTGGTGGCGCAGGCGGAGACGATCAGCGCCAGGCCCAGCATCTTCCATCCTTTCATTCGTCCGCTCCTCGCGAAAAGTCCGGGGCGCCGGAACCCGTGCGGATTCCGGCGCCCTGTGATACCGCCGGCAGGCCGCGTCAGATCCCGAGGTTCATCACCTTCGGCTCGGCGCCGCTGTAGTCGTAGAAGCCCTTACCCGTCTTCCGCCCGAAGTAGCCGAGCGAGACCATGCGCTTGAGGAGCGGGGGAGATGCGTAGCGCTTCTCCTTGTACTCCTTGTACATGATGTCGCCGATCTTGTCGAGCGTGTCGAGGCCCACGAAGTCGGAGAGGATGAAGGGGCCCATCGGATAGCCGGTGCCCAGCTTCATCCCCTTGTCGATGTCCTCGATGGTCGCCACGCCCTGCTCCAGCGCGCGGATGGCGTCCATCATGTACGGCACCAGGAGGAGGTTGACTACGAAGCCCGAGTTGTCCTTGCAGACGATCGGCTCCTTCCCCAGCGATGCGGCGAATTCGAACGCCGTCTGGAACACGGCCGGGTCGGTGGCGATGGTCTTCACCACCTCCACCAGCTTCATCACGGGCACGGGGTTGAAGAAGTGCAGCCCCACCATGCGCTCCGGCCGCTTCGTGGCGGCGGCCATGTCCGCGATGGTAAGGGACGACGTGTTGGAGGCGAAGATCGTTTCCGGGCCGCACACCTCGTCCAGCGTCTTCCACATCTGGTTCTTGAGCTCGAGGTCCTCCACCACGGCCTCGATGATGATGTCGCACTCCGCGAGGTCCTCCAGCTTCGTGGTGCCGCGCAGCCGCCCGACGATGGCGTCGCGGTCCTCGGCGGCCAGCTTCCCCTTCTCGACCGACTTCCCGAGCTGCTTCGCGATGCCGCCGATCCCGCGCTCGCACACCTCGTCGGACACTTCGCGCACGAGCGTCTCGTACCCGGCCGCGGCGCACACCTGCGCGATCCCGCTCCCCATCAGCCCGCACCCCAGAACCCCGACCCGCTTGATCTCGGCCATCCGGCGACTCCCTTGGTAGATATGTGTGGTTAGGAACTGAAGTGCGTTAGTGCGTTAGTGCGTTAGTGCGCCAAACCGTCACCTGTCATCCTGAGCGACGCGCCTCACCGCCCTCGCCCGTACTCCGACCTGTGGCGCGGAGTGAAGGATCTACTGCGCGTGCCGAGGGGCTCGTGGGTCACCCCCAGTCCTCTTGCCTCACCGGCTAGATCCTTCGATCGCCGCACAAGCTCCGTGCGGCGCGCTGGTTCGTGCCGGCGGCTCTCTCAGAGGCTGTTTAAAAACGTCAAACTGGCCGAAGTCTACGGATCATCAGGTGAATCATGGCGAGGTAGATCCAAGCCTCAGACGTCTGGGGCAGTTGCTCGTAATCTTTGCTGAGGCGCCGGTTCCTGCCCAGCCACGCGAACGTACGCTCGACGATCCAGCGCTTCGGGAGGACCTGGAAGCCCTTCTGACCCTTTGAGCGTGAAACGATCTCGAGCTTCCATCTGCCGAGCACCCACGCGCTGAGCGCCAGCGAGCCCCGATAGATGGTGTCGGCCAGCACAACTTTCAAGCGAGGCACGCGACCTTGCAGCTTCGGCAGCACGAGCCGGGCGCCGACCGGGTCCTGGATGTCGGCCGCATGCACGACTACAGCCCAGACCAGACCCAGCGTGTCGACCACGATGTGGCGTTTGCGGCCTTTGACCTTCTTCCCCGCGTCGAGCCCGCGGACACCACCGCTCTCCGTGGTCTGGGCCGACTGGCTGTCGATGATGACCAGAGACGGCGTGGGCTGCTTGCCCTCTCGTCTACGCACAGCTTCACG
>DASWNZ010000236.1:0-1624 GCA_036398975.1 Longimicrobium sp. | reverse complement strand
TCAGCTTCGAGCACTTCGGACAGCGCAGGCATGCCATCCGGTGCTCCGTCACCTCGGCGCGGATCGGCGGAAGCTCCACCACCTGGTGCACCTGCACCGGCCGGCCTTCCTCCGCACCCGCAAGACAGTGCCCGCAGTGCTGGCACGTCTCCGGCACATGCTCCATTGCCTCCACCCGCTCCGGCGGGAGCACCATCCGGTGGTGGCCCCGGTGCCCTGGCTGGCCGCCGCGCTTCTTCCCTTTCGGCTTCTTCCCCGGGCGGACTACACCCGGCGGATCCGACGAGGGCGGCTTCGACGAATTCGTGGAGTTCTGAGCCAGCCGTGCCTCGAGCTCACGGATGCGCTCCTGCAGCACCGGCACCAACGCCGCAAGCGCCTCGAGCTGCTCCAGCGCTGCGCGAACAGCGGGAGACAGGACTTCGCCAGCTACCTCTAATTGCTCCGTAATGGACATGAGCTACAATATGTAGTAGCTCTCATCCCAAAACGCTACACTTTGGACCGCACGACTGAACGGTTACGCGGCGACTTCAGTCGCATCGTCGCAACCCCCCCATACTTCGACGGACGCGGGGATGCGTGGATCGCGCCACGCGTCCGGCGAACGGGCTCAGCGCGCCGCCGGGGGGCGGCCGAGCGGGCGGACGCGCTGCATCGCCGCCATCAGCCCCAGCACCGCCTCCTCGCCGAACGGCCTGCCGACCACCTGCAGCCCGCACGGCATCCCCTCCGCGTCGAGCCCGGCGGGGACGGAGCCGACGGGAAGCCCGGTGAGGCTCAGCACGTACGTCGGCGCGATCCAGTCCACGTACGTCTCCATCTCCCGCCCCCCCACCGTGCGCGGGTAGTTCTCGACCACGGGGAAGGGGGATACGGCCATCGTCGGCGTCAGCAGCAGGTCCCAGCTGCGGAAGAAGGAGGCGAGCTGCTCGCGCATCCGCTTGCGCGCCGCCTCGGCCGCGGCCAGCTCCTCCACGCTGGTCTTCAGCCCCGCGCGCAGGTTGTTGGCGACGTTGGTCCCGAACTCCTCCAGCTTCGACAGGTGCGGGTAGAGCATGGAGACGAACCAGAGGCCGCGCAGCGCCAGGAACGCCTTGCGCCCGTACGCCAGGTCGAGCTCGATCTCCTCCACCGCCGCGCCCGCCGCCTCCAGCGCGAACGCCGCCTCGCGGCAGACCCTCTCCACGCCCGCGTCGATGCCGATCCCCGCGATGTCGCGGCAGTAGGCGATGCGCAGCCCCGCCGCGTCGGCGCGGCGCGCGGCCGCCACGAAGTCGCGCCCCTCCACCGGCTGCGCCAGCGGCGCCTCGGGCGAGGGGCCGGCGACCGCCTGCAGCATCAGCGCCACGTCCTCCGCGGTGCGCCCCATCGGCCCGGTGACCTGCAGCGTGTCCCACGCGTAGTCGCTGGGCACGGTCGGCACCAGCCCCACGCTGGGACGCAGCCCCACCACGCCGCAGAACGAGGCGGGGATGCGGAGCGATCCGCCCAGGTCGGTTCCCTCGGCCAGCGCGATCATCCCCGTGGCCAGCCCGGCCGCCCCGCCGCCGGTGGAGCCGCCCGCGCTGCGCTCGGGGTTCCACGGGTTGCGGGTGCGGCCGAACACCTCGTTGAAGGTGTT
>DASWNZ010000235.1:0-4120 GCA_036398975.1 Longimicrobium sp. | reverse complement strand
GCTCGATGGTGCGGAGGAGGGCGTGCGTGTTGATCGGCTTCAGGATGTACTCCGCGCAGCCCGCTTCCATGCACGCCCGGCGGCTCCCCGCGTCGTCGCGGCCGGTGAGGGCGATCACCGGGATCTCGGCGGTGGCGGGCTGTGCCTTGAGGGCGCGGACGACGTCCAGGCCATCCATCCCAGGAAGTCCCATGTCCAGGAGCACCAGGTCCGGCGCGTGCTCGGTGGCGGTGCGGACGGCTTCGTGTCCGTCCTCGGCCGAGTGCACGCGATAGCCGGTCTCTTCCAGGAGGATGGTGAAGGCGGTGCGGATCGGCTCGCTGTCTTCCACCAGCAGGACGGAGGCGAGCTTCACGAAGGCTCCCCCTCCGCCGGCGCGCCGCCGTTCCCGGAGGGGTCCGCCTCGGCGCTGGGGAGGGTGAAGAAGAAGCGGCTCCCGCGGCCCAGCTCGCTCTGTACGCGGATGTCGCCGCCGTGCAGCTGCACGAACTGCCGCGCGATCGCCAGCCCCAGTCCCGTGCCGTGGTGCGCGCGCGCGCGCGAGGTGTCCACCTGCGCGAACTCCTGGAAGATCAGCTCGTGGTACTGCGGGTCGATGCCGATCCCCGTGTCCGTGACGGCGATCTCCACCCAGTCCGGGCGCTCGGGGGCGCGGCGGGCCTCCACCAGGAGATGGCCCTCCTCCGGCGTGAACTTGATGGCGTTGCCGATCAGGTTCCCCAGCACGTGCGCCACCTTGTCCTTGTCCGCCCGCACCGGCGGCAGGCCCGGCTCGGCGCGCACGTCGAAGTTGAGGTGCTTGCGGTCCAGGAGCGACGCGTTCATCCCGTGCACGCCGTGCACGACCTCTTCCACCGGGAACTCGGTGGTCTGAAGCGTGATGGCCTGGGCGTTGGTGCGGGCGTAGGTGAGGATCTCCTCGATCATCCCCAGGAGCTGGCGGCAGGCGCCGATCATCGACTCGATGGCGTCCGTCTGCCGCGTGCTCAGCTCTCCCAGCAGCCCGTCGCGCAGGATCTCGCCGTAGGTGACGATGGCGGTGAGGGGGGTGCGCAGCTCGTGCGAGACGTTGGTGAGGAACTGGCTCTTGGCCACGTCCAGGTTGCGGAGCTCCAGCACCAGCCGCTCCAGTTCCTCGATGCGCTGCCCGGGACCGCTGGGGCCCTCGTCGTCCGACTCCAGCACGAGGTCGTGCGGGGCGCGCGGCGGCTCCACGATGCGGAACCCTTCGCGGGCCAGCACGTCGCGCAGTCGCGCCGCCTCCTTGTCCCCCTGGATGGAAAGCCGGAGATCGTTCATGCCCGCCCGGAAGTGGAACGTTTGTAGACCCTCAATCTAGGCCTCCCGCGAAGCGGCGGCAAGGAGATCGCCCCCGTCCAGGTCCTCCGCCAGCAGCTGCCGCCGCTGGAGCGCCGCGTACACGCCGCCGCGCTGCAGCAGCTCGGTGTGCGTCCCCTGCTCCGCGACGCGGCCGTCGTCGAGCACCAGAATGAGGTCGGCGTGCATCACGGCGGTCACGCGGTGGCTGACGATGATGGAGGTCCGCTCCTCAAGTACGCCGCGCAGCCCTTCCAGGATCTCATACTCGGTGTGCGTGTCCACGGCGGAGAGCGCGTCGTCCAGCACCAGCACCCGCGCCGCGCGCGCGATGGCGCGCGCCAGGGCCGCGCGCTGCTTCTGGCCGCCCGAGAGGTTGATCCCGCGCTCGCCCAGCAGCGTGTCGTACCCCGCCGGGAAGGAGGCGACGGTGTCGTGCAGCCGCGCGACTTTCGCGGCCGCGCGCACCCGCTCGGCCCGGCGCTCCGCGTCCGGCTCGTGGAAACCGAGCGCCAGGTTGTCCTCGATGGTCGTGGAGAAGAGAAAGGTGTCCTGCGGCACGACGGCCACCTCCGCCCTCAGGCGCTCCAGCGGCCAGAGGCTCACCGGCACCCCATCCAGCCTCACCTCGCCCTCGGTGGGATCGTAGGTCCGCGTCAGGAGCTGCACCACCGTGCTCTTGCCGCTCCCCGTGGGGCCCACGATGGCGACCGTGGAGCCGGGCGGAACGCGGAAGCTGACGTCGCGGAGCACGTCGCGCTCGGTGCCGGGGTAGCGGAACGACACGCCGCGGAACTCGATCTCTCCGCGCACGCGTTCGGGCGCGGCGGCGTCCGGCGCGTCGGCGACGGCGGGGACGGCGTCCAGCACCCGCGACACGCGCCGCATGGATGCGGCGCCGCGCTGGAAGAGGTTCACCACCCACCCGAGCGCGATCATCGGCCAGATCAGCATCCCCAGGTAGAGGATGAAGACCACGAAGTCGCCGTTGGTGATGTCGCCCGCCATGATCGCCCGCCCGCCCACCCAGAGCGCCGTCATCATCGCCAGCCCGCCGAGCAGCCCCAGCGACGGGTAGAAGAGCCCGGAGGTGCGCGCCAGCTCCACGTTGCGCCGCAGGTACTCGTTCGAGATGTCGCGGAAGCGGCGGCTCTGGTACTCCTCCTGGCCGTACGCCTTGACGATGCGCTGCCCCGCCAGGTTCTCCTGCGCCACGGTGGAGAGGAGGCCCTGCTGCTCCTGGATCTTCTCGAAGCGCTCGTGGATCACCTTGCCGAACCAGATGGTGACGGGCGGCAGGAGGAGGATGGGGACCATCGTGGTGGCCGTCATCCACGGGTCGATCCACACCATCCTGGTGAGCGCGAAGAGGGCGAAGGTGATGGTGCTGGCGAGGTACATGTACGCCGGCCCGGCAACCTGGCGCACCGCCGCGATGTCGCTGGTGGCGCGGCTCATGATGTCGCCCGTGGGGTGCTGGGCGTAGAAGCCGGCGTCCAGGCGCAGCAGCCGCTCGAAGAAGTCGTTGCGCAGGTCCAGCTCCACCCAGCGCGACACGCCGTTGAGGATCTCGCGCATCCCGTAGCGCGCGGCGCCGGCCAGCGTCGCCACCCCCAGCGAGAGCGCGGCGTAGCGGAAGATGGTCATGCGCGTGGTTCCGGGCACCGCGAGCGCATCGATCCCCCACTTGACGCACTCCAGGCTCAGCACGCTCAGCGCGTTCGCCGCCACCACCATCACCATCCCCCACGCGATCTTCCCACGATAGCGGCGGAGGTAGGGGATCAGCGCTCTCAGTTGCTTCACGTACACCTCTGTGGGCCGTGGCACCCGCTCGTGCGGAGTTGCAGCTTAATGCGTTGCACTGTCTCTGTACAAGGCTTGTACTGTAACATGACGAGCGCCCCACCCGTCCCTGCGGATGGAGCGCTCCTCTTCCGCCAGCGCGGGGGCAAGTGAGGAGCTCAGGGCAGGGGCCGGGCGAGTGAACTCGCTGCAACAAAAGCACAAAGTCCGCCTTCGCGGACTCGGGGTCGAGATCCCTCCCGGTGGCGGGGACTTAGCGTGGCGGGGGCCTGCTCCAGGAGCGAATGAATTCGCCGCTGGAACCACGCAAAGTCCGCCTTCGCGGACTCGAGCTTCGATGCCGCGCTACTCGAGCCGGCTTTAGCCGCCTTTGCGTGGTTCCAGCCGGGGGCTTCAGCCCCCGGCGATTCGGCGCCGGCACCCGCCACCCCGCCCCCCGAGCCTGCGAAGGCAGGCTTCCCGCGGTCGTTGCAGCGGTTTCAACCGCCGGGCCTCCAGCCTCCCCCTACTGCACCACCGGCCGCGCCACCTCCGTCACCCCCACCGCCGCGCCGCCGCGGCGCGGGTCGGCGACGGCGGTCATGGCGCCGTTGGTGACGACGATGGACTGCACGTCGCCCTGGAAGCCCTGGCGCTCGGCCAAGGTGTGGCCCATCGCGCGGAGGCGGGTGACGGTGGCCGCGTCCAGGCCGCGGCGCTCGAAGCGGAGCGAGTCAGGGAGGTGCTGGTGGTGGAGGCGCGGGGCGGAGGTGGCGGTCGCCACGTCCATCCCGAAGTCCACCACGTTGGAGACCTGCTGCACGATGGAGGTGATGATGGTGGAGCCGCCCGGCGTCCCCGTCACCAGCTTCACGCGGCCCGAGGGGTCGAGGACGATGGTGGGCGTCATCGCCGAGAGCATGCGCTTGCCGGGGGCAATGGCGTTCGCGGCGCCCTGCACCAGCCCGAACTGGTTGGGAACGCCGGGCTTGGAGGTGAAGTCGTCCATCTCGTTGTT
>DASWNZ010000234.1:0-1584 GCA_036398975.1 Longimicrobium sp. | reverse complement strand
AACCCCCTCCCCCGGGCAGTTTCGGGGGAGGGGGATGCGTCGCGGAGCGACGCTGGGGGTGAGGGCCTCAGTTGCCGGCCAGGTACCCGCCGCGGTCGGTGGCCTCGGCGACGCGGTCGTGGACGGCGCGGCGGAGGCCCTGCATGCGGTTGTTGTCCTCGCCGTCGTAGGTGCGGTTGGTGAGGAGAACGACCCAGGTGCCGCGCTCGGGGTCGATCCAGAGCGAGGTGCCCGTGTAGCCGGTGTGGCCGAAGGCGATGGTGGAGATGCGCGTCCCGGCCGAGCCGCCGCCGCCCGGCGGGGGAGTGTCCCACCCCAGCGCCCGCGTGCCGGCGCCCGGCTGCCGCATGGCGAACTGCCTCACGGTGGAGGCGCGGAAAATCCGCACGCCGTCCAGCTCGCCGCCGTTCGCCAGCATCCCGGCGAAGCGCGCCAGGTCGTGCACGGTGGAGAAGAGGCCGGCGTTCCCCGCGATCCCGCCCAGGCGCCGCGCGATGGGATCGTGCACGCGCCCCTTGAAGCCCGCGCCCATCCGGCCGGAGGTGCCGGCGCAGCGCTGGCACCCGTCGGGGCCGAAGACGTACGAGGTGGAGGTCATCCCCAGCGGCTGGAAGACGCGCCGGTCCAGCAGGTGATAGAGCGGCTCCCCCGCGGCGCGCTCGGCGGCGGCGAAGAGCACGATGGGGCTCAGGTCCGAGTACTCCACCCGCCCGCCCGGGTACGTCACCAGCGGGGTGCGCAGCACGTGCGCCAGCGCCTGCGCGCGCGACAGGCCGGAGGGCACGTCGGTCCCCGCGGGGAGCCCGGCCGTGTGGGTGAGGAGGTTGCGGACCGTCACGTACTCCTTCCCACCGCCCGAGAACTCCGGCAGGTAAGACGAGACGCGCTCGTCCAGCCCCATCCTGCCGTCCTCCACCAGCAGCATCACCGCCGTCGTCGTCCCCACCACCTTGGTGAGGGAGGCGAGGTCGAACACCGTCTCGTCCGGATCCACCGGGGCCGAGTCCCAGCCGCGCCCAGTGTTGCCGAACCCTTCTTCCAGCACGATGGTGCCGCGGCGGCCGATGGCCAGCGCGGCGCCGGGAAAGGAACCGCGCTGCAGCTCGGAGTAGACGGCGTCCTCGGCGCGGATCAGGCCGATGGCGCTCATCCCCACCGACGACGGCGCGGCGAGCTCGTGGCGAACGGCGCCGGGATCGCGGGCGGGGATCGAATCCGGCTCGGATGCGAGCGGCCCCGGCACGAGAATGCCGAGCGACGCCGCCAGCGAGAGGGCGGTAAGCATGGGGATGCTTGTGGCTGGGGGGTGAGACTGGCTGGGTTTGGGAGTGGGATATGCACTCTATAGCTCCCGTCCAACCTTGTCAACAATCGCGTGTTACGTGTGTAATGTTCGGAGTTGATTCGGCCGCCGATCCCCGCAACCACGCCGAAATCCAACCCCTACAACACCTTGCAATCCGCGCCGTATCAATGTGGCGCCATTGCACTGCTTTCCCCTAACTCGCTGTGCCTGCACGCGTTGCCCGATGCCGTCGGGCCGTGGGGTGTCCGGATTAAGATTTAGCACGTAGCAGTATGCCG
>DASWNZ010000233.1:0-27770 GCA_036398975.1 Longimicrobium sp. | reverse complement strand
CGCGCATCGGACGAGTCCACCTGCTCGAAGCGCTCGAAGATCGCCTCCAGCCGGCCGGCCGGGATGCCGCGCCCCTGGTCGGCCACGCGCACCACCGCCTGCCCGTCGCGCGCCTGCACGGAGAGCCGCACCTCGGAATCGCGCGGCGCGTACTTGATGGCGTTCGACACCAGGTTGGTGACCACCTGCACCAGGCGGTCGGGGTCGGCGAAGACGGGCGCGGGCTCCGCCTCCACTACGATCCGCACCCCCGCCTCGGATGCCATCGTCCCCATCACCTCCGCCGCGTCGCGCACCAGCGACCCCGCGTCCAGCGCGCGCCGCTCCATGGTGGCGGTGCCGGATTCGATCTTTTCGATGTCCAGCAGGTCGTTGATGAGCCGCACCAGCCGGTCGGTGTTCTGCGCGGCGATGGAGAGCATCCGCTGCCCGCGCTCCTCCAGCGCCCCCAGCTTGCCGCTGGCCAGCAGCCCCAGCGATCCGCGGATGGCGGTGAGCGGCGTGCGCAGCTCGTGGCTGACGATGGAGAGGAACTCGTCCTTGAGCCGCTCCACCTCGCGCTGCCGGGTGATGTCGCGCGCCAGCGCCTGCGCCCCCACCACCCGGTCGCCGTCCATCAGCAGGGTGTGATTCTGCCCGATCCAGATCTCGCGCCCCTCGCGGGTGATGATAGGGAACTGGAAGTAGGTGGCGGGCGTCCTCTCGCGCACCTGGGTGGCGTAGAAGGCGCGCACCCCGTCGCGCCGGTCCCTGCGAACGAGCTGCAGGGGACGCATCCCGAGCAGCTCGTCGGCCGAGTAGCCGGTGGTGCGCACCAGCACGGGGTTCACGTAGGTGAAGAGGCCGCGCCGGTCCACGGTGTAGATCAGGTCGCTGGCGGTCTCCACCAGACCACGGTAGCGCTCCTCGCGCTCGCGCAGCGCCTCCCGCGCCCGCAGCCGCTCGATCTCGCCGCCGATCCACTGCGCGAACACCCGCAGCAGGTCCTCGTCCTCGGGGGAGAAGGGGGCGGGGCGCGGGCGCGGGTCCAGGAAGCAGAGCGCCCCGTACACCTCGCCCGCCACGAAGAGCGGTCCGCCGATGTACGCCTCCATCCCGAAGCGGTCGAAGCAGGGGAGCTCGCGCCATTCGGAGGCGCTCGCGTGCGCCACCGACGCCGCCCTCCGCGTGCGCAGGGGAACCGAGCAGTACGTCTCCGCCAGGGGAAAGACGTCGCCGCTGGAGATGCCGAGCTCCGGCGGGTCGGCCATGACCACTTCGTACTGGTCGCCGCGTACCCGGGCGAGCACCCCGCCCTCCATGCCGAAGTGCTCCCGCCCCAGCCGCAGCACCCGGCGGATGCGCTCGCGCTCGTCCAGCGTGCCGCTGGAGGTGATCTCGTAGAGCGAGCGCAGCCCGCGCGCGCTTCGGGCGAGCGCCGCCTCGGCCACGGTGCGGGCGGCCAGGTCGCTCAGGATGCGGCGGCGCGCCAGCCACACCACCACGAACGCCAGCACGCCCCCCAGCACGATGGTCCAGGTGGCGGCGCGGGCGCTGCGCCGCGCCATCCGCTGCCCCGCGGCGAGCGCCCTCTCCTCCTCCGCGCCCAGGGCGTCGGCCGCGCGCCGCGCCTGTTCCATCAGCTCGCGGCCCGTCCCCCGCCGCACCACCGCTACGGCCCCCGCCGCGTCACCCGCGCGGGCGAGCGCCACGGTGTGGTCCATGATCGCCACCTTGCGCGTGACCGCCTGCCGGAACGCCTCCAGCCGCGGGCGCGCCGCCGTGTCGCGCACCAGCGAGTCCAGCGTGCGCAGGTGTCGCTGTACCGCCTGGGTGGACGGGCGGTACGGTCCCAGGAAGACGTCCTGCCCCGTGAGCAGATAGCCGCGCTGGCTCGTCTCGGCCTGGCTGAGGGCGAAGAGCGCCGCCTCGCGCGTGCGGAGGATCTCGCCCGTCCGCTGCAGCTCGCGCTGGTCGTCGCGGAAGCGCGCCAGGCTCCACAGCGACATCACCCCCACCACCAGCAGCGCGAGCAGCGCGACGGCGAAGCCGAGGTCCAGTCTGGAGCGGGTCGTAAGGTTCATGGTGCGGCCCGTGAGCATAACACGGGCCCGTGCGGCCAATCCCGGAAATCACCGCGAACCTGCTGGGCTCACGCGGAGCCGCGGAGGCGCGGAGGGGCCGCAACGGCAGGCTCACACAGAGACACGGAGACACAGAGGGGAGGGCTCCCGCGCCTTCCATCCTTGCTCTACCTGTAAGATAGATTTATCATATATGTTAACACAGGATAATCTATCTTACCGCTGCGGAGCTATTGGATCCGATGCCGAAGCAGAATCTCCGGTCAGATGCCGCTCCTGCGGCCGTGGTCGACACCGTTACGCGGCTGGGGACGAATATCGCTGCGGCGCGGGTGCGGCGCCGGTGGTCGCAGGAGTTGTTGGCAATGAAAGCGGGGATAACACGGCCTACGATGAGCCGGGTCGAGGCGGGGGAGCTCGGAACGGGAATCGGTGCGTACGTGTCGGCCCTCTGGGCAATGGGACTGGACCACGACCTCGCGGACGTCGCCGACCTGTTCCATGACGCCGAGGGGCGTACCCTCGAAGCCGCCCGGATGCCGAAGCGCGCACATGCCTCCAGCCGTGTGATCGACGATGCCTTCTAGCCGCGGGTGCTACGTATACATCCAGCTGCCCGGCACCATGGAGACGGTGACGTGCGGCCGTTATGTGCGGGAGCCCGTGAGGGGGGGCGGTTTCGTCGGCAGGTTCGTGTACGGACGGAGCTACCGGGCACGGCCCGACGCGCAACCGATCGACCCGGTGCACCTGCCGCTCTCCGACCGCGAATTCGAAACCGCGCGCCTCGAAGGGGTGTTCGGCGCAATCCGGGATTCGGCCCCGGACGCGTGGGGGCGGAGGGTGATCGAGCGTGCGTTTAGGCGCGTAGATCTGGACGAAATGGACTACCTGCTCTACTCACCGGAGGATCGCGCAGGCGCGCTCTCGTTCGGTGAATCCGTTGCACCGCCCGCACCCGTCTGGGAGTTCAACCGCATCATCCACCTGTCGGAGCTCCGGGAAGCCGCTCGCCAGATCGAAGCGGGCGGCGGCGAAGCGGAGATCGCGGACCTGATCGCCCGGCACGTTCGGCCGACCACGTCGATGGGCGGCGCTCGAGCGAAGAGTGTGGTCGAGGGCGAGGACGGGCTCTGGATCGCGAAGTTCCCCGAGCGAGCTGACCGCTGGAGCAATGCGCCCGTGGAGGCCGCGATGCTGCGTCTGGCCGCGCGATGCGGAATCGCAGCGCCGGAGACCCGGATCATGAAGATCGGCAACGAGCAGATCCTGCTGGTCCGGCGCTTCGATCGAGAGCGCGTTCCAGATGGCTATCTCCGACACCGCATGGTAAGTGCGCTGACGGTCTTCGACGCGGACGAGAGCGTGACCGAGCGCGGCCGCTGGTCTTACTTGCTCCTCGCCGACGAGCTACAGCGCTGGTCCACGCAGCCGCGAGAGGACCGCGCCGAGTTGTTCCGGCGTGTGGTGCTGAACGCGCTGATCTCCAACTCTGACGACCACCCGCGAAACCACGCCCTCCTTGCGCCCGGCGCCGGATGGCGGCTGTCACCCGTGTACGACCTCACGCCACGCCCCTCGGCCGCACAAGACCGGGAGCTGGCGATGATCTGCGGACCCAATGGAAGGCTGGCCCGCCGGGCCAATCTGGTCGGTGCTGCACCCCGGTTTGGGTTGTCCGCCACCGACGCCGAAGCAATCGTAGACGTAATGGTTCGCGTCGTGAGGGAAGGGTGGCGTGATGAGGTCCGGGCGCAGGGCGGAAGCCTTGAGGATTGCCGGGTAATTGAATCTGCGTTCGTACACCCGGGCTTCGAATATCCGATCTCGTGAGCCTGCGTCGATCTGCGGCTGGCTCCAGTAAACCGACGCAGTCGAGTCGATTGATCTGGCGGTGGGCTGCAGAGGAAAACGCCTGCGGCTCCCGTGAAGGGAACCGCAGGCGGCGATGGGCCCAGTAGGATTCGAACCTACGACCAAAGGATTATGAGTCCCCTGCTCTAACCGCTGAGCTATGGGCCCGCACCACGTGAGGCGCCCCCAATATACAACGGGAGCCGCGCGGATTTCAACGCGGCTCCCGTTGTTACTTCGTGCGGAACAGCCGGTTGCCGATGTCGTCGAGGCCGGGGGAGGATGTAGCCCTGCTCGTTCAGCCAGAAGCGACATGCCACCTGAGTGGGCGCTCGCCCATTCAGGGGACGGCAACCTCCGCGTACGTCCCCGAAGACGCCGAATGAACCGCAGTCACAACCGTCTCGGCCGCAGCCCTGATCCGCGGCCAGCTCGTTGTCCCGAGCACGACGACCGCGATGGATCGCGACGCGAGGTTCTGCTGGTATTTCAGGTTTTTGTCAGTGGTCACGAGAACCTCAAAGCCGTGTGCCTCGGCGGCCGCCAGAAGTTCGCCGTTCTTGAGGGTCGACCAGCCGCACTCGTAGGCGGTGGACACCTCGTGGCCCACGAGCAGCTGCCGCAGCGGCACCGGCGCCCCCTGGTCAAAGAGAACGCGCACTTATGCCGCGAGTGCGCTTTGAGCGACGTGCTCCAAGGTACTCCGCACCTGGTCCAGGGTCACACCGGGAAAGAGCTGCACGAACTCATCGACTGCGACGCCGTCCTCAAGATTCTCAAAAAGCGCAGCCACGGGCACGCGCGTGCCTCGGAACACCCAGGCTCCGCTTACCCGCTCGGGATCGCGCTCGACCGCGGCACAGGCAGACCAGTTCATCATCGCGGAAATCCTGCTCTGTAGGTTATGAGGTCTGGCCAGATCGCGGATTCACGGCGAACCCTGGACCACCGCACACGACGCTGGTCGCCAGAATGTACAACGAGAGCCGCGCGAATCTCAACGCGGCTCCCGTCCTTACTTCGTGCCGAACAGCCGGTCGCCGGCGTCGCCGAGGCCGGGGAGGATGTAGCTCTGCTCGTTCAGCTCGCGGTCCAGGGCGGCAGTGAAGATCTGGACGTCGGGGTGGTCGTTGAGCATGCGCTGCACGCCCTCGGGGGCGGCGACCAGGCAGACGAACTGGATGCGCGCCACGCCCTGCTTCTTGAGCGACGCCACCGCCGCCGAGGCGGAGCCGCCCGTGGCCAGCATGGGGTCCAGGACGATGAAGTGGCGCTCGTTGGGAGTGCTGGGGATCTTGAAGTAGTAGTCGACCGGCTCCAGCGTCTTGTGGTCGCGGTAGAGGCCGATGTGGCCCACGCGAACGGAGGGCATCAGCCGCGCCACGCCGTCCACCATCCCGAGCCCGGCGCGCAGGATGGGGACGAGCGTCAGCTTCTTGCCGAAGATCATCTCCTCGGTGGTGCGCTCCAGCGGCGTCTCGATCTCCACGTCGTGGACGGGGAGGTCGCGGGTGACCTCGTACGCCATCAGGGTGGCGATCTCGTCGACGAGCTCCTTGAACTTCTTCTTGGACGTTTCCTTGTCGCGCAGCACCGCCAGCTTGTGGCGGATCAGCGGGTGCCGGATGACGGTCAGGTTGGGAAATTGGCTCACGGGCTCCTCCGCAGGGTTGGCCGGTCTGCGTGAAGCTACGCCCCGGCGCGCCGCCGTCAACCGGCATGGAACCTGCCCGCCGCGCCGCCGCCCTTTTTCGTCCTGTCCGCGCGGACGCGCACCCCTCCGGAGCCCCACCCGATGAGCGAGATCCACCCCGCCGACGCGCCGTACGCCGAGCTGCAGCGCCACCTGCGCGAGTCGGCGACGCTGGCCTCCGCGGCGGCGGTGCTGGGGTGGGACCAGGAGACGTACATGCCGGCCAAGGCGGCGGCCCTGCGCGGCGAGCAGATGGCGGCCCTCTCCGCCATCGTGCACGAGCGCCGCACCGCCGCGCGCGTAGGCGAGCTGATCGCCGCTTGCGAGGAGGATCCCTCGCTGCGCGAGGACGAGGAGGCGCAGGCCAACCTCCGCGCGCTGCGGCGCGACTACGACCGCGCCACGCGCATCCCCACCTCGCTCGTGCGCGCATTCGCGCAGACCACGTCGCGCGCCATGCACGAGTGGCGCGCCGCGCGCGAGGCGGGGGACTTCGGCGCCTTCGCCCCCTGGCTGCAGGAGGTGGTGGACCTGAACCGCGAGCGGGCCGATGCGCTGGGTGTACCCCCCGGCGGCGAGTCGTACGATGCGCTGCTGGAGGACTACGAGCCCGGGATGACCGCCGCCGAGATCCGCCGCACCTTCGACGCGCTGCGCGCCGGGCTGGCGCCGCTCATCCGCGAGGTGGCGTCGTCGGGGCGGCGGCCGGACGACGCATGGCAGCGCACCGCCGTGCCCATCGAGCGGCAGGTGGCGTTCAACCGTGGGGTGATGGAGGGGATGGGCTTCGACTTCGATGCGGGGCGCCTGGACGTCTCCACGCACCCGTTCTGCGAGGGGATCGGGCCGCACGACGTGCGCATCACCACCCGCTACCGCGAGGATGCCTGGGCTGACGCCCTTAGCGCCACCATGCACGAGACGGGGCACGCGCTGTACGAGCAGAACCTCCCCAAGGCGGAGCGCTTCGGGCAGCCGCTGGCGGAGGCGGCCAGCATGGGGATCCACGAGAGCCAGTCGCGGATGTGGGAGAACCTGGTGGGCCGCTCGCGCCCGTTCTGGGAGTGGGCGCTCCCGCGGATGCAGGCCGCGCTCGGCGAGCCCGCCCTGCACGCGCTGGACGTCGACACGGTGTACCGCGGGATGAACGTCGTGCAGCCGCACCTGATCCGCATCGAGAGCGACGAGGCGACGTACAACCTGCACATCATGATGCGCTTCGACCTGGAGCTCGCGCTCCTGACGGGCGACCTGGCCGTAAAGGACCTCCCCGTGGCCTGGAACGACCGCATGCGCGACGACCTGGGCCTCACCGTCCCCGGCGACGCGCAGGGGGCGCTGCAGGACATCCACTGGTCGATGGGCGCGATCGGCTACTTCCCCACCTACACGCTGGGGAACCTGTACGCCGCGCAGTTCTGGACCACGATCCGCGATGCGCTTCCCGAGCTGGACGACCAGCTCCGCCGCGGCGACTTCGCGCCGCTCACGGCGTGGCTGCGCGAGAACATCCACGCCCACGGCCGCCGCTACACCGCCCCCGAGCTGTGCGAGCGGATCACCGGCCGGCCGCTGAGCCACGAGCCGCTTCTGGGGTATCTAGAAGGGAAGCTGCGGCCGATCTACGGGATCTGAGCCACGGCGGGGCCGGGAGCGGTTGCGGACACCCCGATGCCCTCACCCTTCACCTGCCGACGGTCAGCACCTTGGAACAAGCCGGAGGGCGCGCCGCCGGACCTTCGCTCGGTCCGGCGTTGTTCAGGGCAGGCGACGTTACGGACGAGTTCGTGGCCCGCGTGCAGCAGGAGATCGCTTCCTTGCCGGCTGGCGCTCTGGCACGGATGGCGGACGGCCGGGTCACGATCCACGTTGCGGCGCGGCTCACCATGGCACTCCCCGCTCTCAAGGGTCACCCCGTACCGGCTGAGTACCGCGCGCTGGGCGCCACGAGCTGGGACGCGATCGCGGGAGCGTACATCTGGAAGTCGCGACAAATCGGGATCGCAGAACAGGTAGAGTTTGCCGGCGAGGTGTTCGACTCGGAGGGAACGGAACACGTGATCCGCCACGAGGTAGGCACTGTACGACCTCGGAAGGTTTTCGGAGTCCGAGGGCTTTCTCCGGGCGTGGCAACGGGGTTGCATCCTGGCTAAAGCGCTTGGGTTTGGCGCCGCGTTGAGCTATTTTTCGCACGCGCGTCATGGGCGCAGCGAGGTCTTCGCAGAGGGGTTCGCACTCGCGACGACGGGTACGGCTCGGGTGGAAACGGATCCGATGGAACGGTCGTTTGGGGCGGCGCTGGGGTTCGTCCGCGCGTATGCAAGGAGCTTGAGATGACAACGATCTTCGCGGAACTGCGTGCCGATGGCAGGGTTGCTCTGCAGATCTCCGTCGCAGGCGAGACGGCGAGCGGGCAGACGAACTTGAGCATACCACGCGGCGGGAAGGCGCTCGGACTCGATTACGACGAGTGGCTCCGTCTGGTTGGCCGGAGAATCACAAGCTCCGACGTGGAGGAACTGCGCCGTGCAGGCTCTCCGGTGGCCTGAAGGTTTGCGGCTCCGAAAGCAAAGCGCCCCCGGCAAGCACAAGAGCTTGTGGGGGCGCTTGTTTTTGGCGGGCGTGTCCGGCGGTTGAAACCGCTGCAACAACTGCGGGAAGCCTGCCTTCGCAGGCTCCGGCGTGGTGGGACTGGGGGGAGGCGGGAGATTGGGCGTGGCGGCTGGTCGCCAAAGGATGAATCCCCTGGCTGGAACTACGGGAAGGGAGTGTTGAAGGTGCAGTTCGTGGCACGGGCGTGACGAATCAGGCCCTATGTCGGGTGCAAGTTATCGACACTGCACGACATCATTGACAAGGGACGCCGCCAAACGGTAATTGTCCGGAAGGATACGGTGCGGTGCGCCGAGCCTGCCACGCCGCGAGCCGGCGAGGTCCACATCGAGAGAGGCTGACAATATGAACACCTCCGCTTCAGGCACTCCCGTTCGCGTGCGCCGCTCCATCGAGGACATTCAGCAGGACTACAACGCCGGCAACAAGAAGCCTCTCGAAGATGTCGTCCGTGCCTGGAAGGGTATCCAGGAGCTTCCTCCCACGGACCCGCGCTCGTTTTTCGTGCTCGGCGGGTACCACGGTGAGCCGTTCCGCGGCGCGGGGTGGGGCTCCCCCGAGTACTGGGGCGGCTACTGCAACCACGGCAACGTCCTGTTCCCCACCTGGCACCGCGCCTACCTGTTCGTGCTGGAGGAGGCGCTACGCAGCATTCCTGGATGCGAGGAGGTGACGCTGCCCTTTTGGGACGAGACGAGCCAGGAGTCGCTGACCAACGGGGTGCCGTGGGCGCTGACGCAGCCAACGTTCGAGCTGGACGGCGCGACGATCCCGAACCCGCTGTACTCGTTCACCTTTCCGCTGAACATCAAGGACAACCTCAGCCCCATCCCCGACGCCGATTACAGCAAGCCGAAGGGGTACCAGACGGTACGCTATCCGCTCTCCGGGCTGGTGGGGCCGGGCGACATCGAGGCGACCAAAGCGCACAACGCCAAGTTCCCCGATCCCGCGGTCAATGCGCAGCTGCTGAGCCAGAACGTGGTGAACTGGCTGACGTCGTCGATCGTCATCGACGGAAAGGTCATCTCCAGGAACGTTCACGCGAAGTACGTCGCCTGCCTGGATGCGCCCAACTACACCGTCTTTTCCAACACCACCTCCGCCGCCGAGTGGAACACCAACGCGCCCGCTCCGGTGGTGGCGCTGGAGTCGCCGCACAACAGCATCCATCTCGCCGTCGGCGGGTTCGACCTCCCCAACGTGTTCAACGCCTCGCCGATCCCGGGCGCGAACGGCGACATGGGAGAGAACGACACCGCCGGTCTCGACCCGATCTTCTTCTTCCACCATTGCCACGTGGACCGCGTCTTCTGGCTATGGCAGCAGCGCCACGCCGCCACAGACGGGCTGGAGATCATCCCGCAGTTTCCCGGAACCAACTCGGTAGACAACCAGGGGCCGACGCCCGGCACCCCGGCTAACTCGTGGCTGACTCTCGACTCGCCGCTCGACCCGTTCAAGAAGGACGACCAAGGGACGCTGCGGCCCTACACGTCCCGCGACTGCGTCAACATCGAGACGCAGCTCGGGTACACCTACGCCCCCGGGTCGCTGCAGGACCTCGATGCGGAGCGCGCGATCTCCGGCCTCGCGGTCGAGCCGGAGGCGGACGCAACGGGGACCGACGTGGCGGCACCGGTGGTGCACGTGAGTGGGATCAATCGCGCGGCCATCCGCGGCTCGTTCCTGATCTCCACCTTCGTCACCGTCGACGGCGAGCGGCACCACGTGGACAGCGAGGCGGTGCTGAGCCGCTGGCACGTGACCGGCTGCGCCAACTGTCAGACGCACCTGCAGGCCAGGACGGCGGTGAGCCTGCGGGCACTCGGCGCAAAGCAGCTTTCTGCTCCCGAGGTCGAGGTGGAGGTCCACACCCGCGACGGGCTACTGGGCGGAAGGGCGGCCTCGCCGCACGCTGCCGTACTCGCCGCAGGCGCCACCCGCACGCCGTTCCGGGTGGAGATCCGGTAAGCTGCCGGGAAGCCCATCGCTGCTTTAGCTCTCTCTCGCGGCGAGCGTCACGGGGCGCTCGCCGCGTCTCCTGTCATCCTTCGCGATCCCTCACACCCCACTCCAGCAGCCGGAGCATCATGTCTGAGAAATCGCAGTTTACCGTCGCGGTCGTCGTGTTCGATTCGGTGGAGCTGGTGGACATGAACGGGCCGGCGGACGTCTTTTTCCACGCGAACGACTTCGTGCCGGGCAGCTACGAAGTCGTCACCGTGGGCCCGAGCCGGGACGCAGTGCTCTCCGAGGGTCACATCGTGGGGCTCGTGCCGACCTACTCGGCCGACGATCCACTCGATCCGGACATCGTCGTCGTTCCCGGGCGGATTCCGCCAGGAACAACGGCGGGGCCGAGGATGACGGAGTGGGTCGCGGAGATGAGCGGCCGTGGCAAGATTATCCTGTCCGTCTGCGTGGGTATCTTCACGCTCGCCGAGGCAGGTCTGCTGAACGGGCGGCGCGCGACCACGCACTACGGCGCGATCAAGGAGGTGGAAAGGCGCTTCCCGGCAATCAGGATGGTGAAGAACGTCCGCTACGTCGACGACGGCCAGTTCATCACCACGGGGGGCGTCACGTCGGGGATCGACGGTGCGCTGGCGCTGGTCGCGCGGCTTTCGGGCGCCGATCTCGCGCAGAAGATCGCGGACCTGATGGTGTACGACATGTCGGCGCCCGTGCCGCCGCGCACCTTGCTCCCGTTGGCGGGCGTGCCAGCATAAGCACGGGCGCGGGGCCACAGCAACGGCGCTCCACCCTCCGCGGGTGGAGCGCCTTCGCCGTTCACGTCAGATGGCGCAGATGCAGCAGCCCCTCGTGCAGTAACCCTGGGCTTCGGGCCCGAAGTAATCCTGGCACGGCGCGTCGCACTGGCTGGCGGCGGTGCAGCTCTGGTAAGGCGCCTGGTGCGAACAGTTCGGCGGGATGGCGCCCGCGGATGCCGTGCGGGCGCCGATCCCCAGCCCTCCCGCGACGACCAGCGCGAGCGTCAGGCGTACGGCGCGATCGAGGAGCTTCGGCATCACTACCTCCGTAGTTGAACGGGAACTACGTGCGCGCCGCGGGAGCGCGGCGCGCGGGCTCAGCCGGAGTGCGGGCGGTCGGCGGTGCGCCGGGGAGGGGGCGCGAGACGGCGGCGATCACGGAGTCGGCGGCGGGGCCCACGTCCAGGCGGCCGACGCGGGAGTGCATCACGCGGCCACGCTCGTCGATCACCAGCGTCTGCGGGACGTTGTTGAAGCGAAAGAGGCCCGCCGTGCGCGGGTCGAGCAGGATGGCGGAGGGGTAGCGCAGGCCGTGCCGCTGGGCGTACCGGCGCGTCGCCTCCAGGCTGTCCAGCGACACCGCGACGACACGGGCCGCGGGGTTGCCCTGCAGCTGGCCCGCGATGCTCTGCCAGGCGGGGATGCTCGCCAGGCAGAACGGGCACTGCGTGTTGTAGACGAAGAGAACCTGCCGCGTACCGGGCGCCACCTCGCCCAGCACGACCGATGCGCCGTCCAGCGTGGGCGTGCTCCGCACCGGGACGTACGCGCCGGGCTGCAGGCTGCGCGAGCGCTCCAGCAGGAGGTCGCGCTCCCTGCGCGCGCCGTCCAGCTGGCGTGAGAGGACGATCACCAGCCCGGTGGCGAAGAGCAGGGCGATCAGGGGGAAGAACGACGCGATTCGCTTCGCGGACATGGAGTGCTCCCGGATGTGGATGCTACGTCGTGCCGCATAGTACGCGAGCACTAAACAGGGCGCAATATGTCTGTGCCGGGTACGACGGCGGCGTGCGGGCGGAGTTTCGGTCTACTCACGCTGGATGCTGGCCAGGCAAAACGGGCACTGCGTGTTGCAGACGAAGAGAAGCTGTCGCGGACCGGGAGTCACTTCCCCCAGCACGAAGGAGGCCCCGTCCAGATGCTGCACCGGTGCCACATGCTACCCGCATGCGATGGCGCGTGCCATGCGGCGCAGGGTCGCCACCGGGAGGGCGAGATCTCTCGCCGCACGAGAGGCAATCACCTGATGGCTGGAGCCGCTACGCGTCACGCGCGGGCCCGGCGACCGGCACCGGGCCCATGCTGCCGCCGCGGGTACCGTTTCCCAGCTGGCCGTTGAAGTTGTCGCCCCAGCAGTAGATGCGGTGGTCCGTGCTGATCCCGCAGGTGTGCGCACCACCTTTCTCGAATCCGTCGTCCTCGCTTAGTCCCGCGGCGCTCACGGACAGGAAGCGGACGCCGCCCTGAACGGCCTGCGGCTCGGCGGAGCGGGTCACCGTGCCTGCTCCCAGCTCTCCGCTCGAGTTCCCTCCCCAGCAGTAGGCGCGGCCCGCCGAGGTGACGGCACACCCGTGGTGCGAGCCCATGTCCAGGCTCTCGAAGCGCAGACCGGCCCCCATCTGCCGCGGAACGCGCGCGATTTCTTTCCCCCAGCAGTACAGCGCTCCGCTGGTGTCTAGGCCGCAGGTGGAGACCGCGCCGGCCCGGACCGCCTTGAACGACAGCCCACCCGCGACCGGAGTGGGGGCGCCCGTCTGCCTCACGTCGCTCCCGATGCCGAGCTGCCCGTAGGAGTTGTCTCCCCAGCAGAACGCCGCGCCAGTAGCCTTTACTCCGCACACGTGGCCCCGGTACTCGCGAGTACTGCTGCTCCACCCGGCCCTGTAGGCTCCCACGCTCACTTCGGCGAAATCCGCCGGCCCCGGTGCCATCGCCGGAACAACGGGCACCCCGGTATCGTTGATTCCCCAGCAGCCGACCGTCCGCTCGGTGATGATCCCGCACGTGTGGGTGTACGGGTGCGGCGAGAGGCCGGCGAACCGGGTCTCCGGGAACTGGGGAACCGGCTCGCGTGCGATCCCGTTGCGGAGGAGCCCCCAACAATGGAGGGCCCCGTTCGCGTCCAGGCCGCAGGTCGTCCCCGTCCCCGCATGAAGGCTGCGGAAGCGCAGGCCGCCGCTCACCTGCCGAGGCTCCAGGACCTGCCGGTCCACGCCCCCGATGCCGAGCTGTCCGGAGGCGTATTCTCCCCAGCAGTACGCCTCGCCGTCGGTGGTGAGCGCGCAGCTGTGCCCGTCGCCCGTGGTCACGCCGGCGAACTCGAGGCGCGGATCTTCGCCGTCGTCGCGCGTGGCGGACCGTTCGCAGCCGGCGAGGGGCAGCAGGGCGGCGCAGACGGCAAGGCGGAGCAGGATGAAGCGGAGCATTCGTCCTTCTGGAAGGGTGCATCGCGGGAAGGCCGCGCCGCGCGGCGGGCAACGGACGTAAACGTCCGTAGCGGGGAGAATGCGACACGATGCGGAGCGCGCGCAAGATCGTCGTGGGGGGCACGCGGGCGTGGTTGCCGGGCGTGGGGGCGCGCCTTACCTTGTCGCGCTCCGCAGCCACCCTCACACGGAGCCCGCGCCCTGAACGCGACCGTAGCCGCCACCGACCTCCCCTTTCCGCTGCGCGTGCGGGGCAAGGTGCGGGACGTGTACGACCTCGGAGACGCGCTGTTGATGGTCGCCACCGACCGGGTGAGCGCCTTCGACGTGGTGCTGCCCGATGCCGTGCCGCGCAAGGGCGAGGTGCTCACCCTGCTCTCCGCGTGGTGGTTCGCGCGCACCGCCGACCTGGTGCCCAACCACCTGCTCTCGGTCGATCCGGATGCGATCGCGGAGCGCTACCCCGCCCTGGCGCCGCTGCGCGAGGTGTGGGCGCGGCGGTCGATGCTGGTGAGGAAGCTGGAGCCCTTTCCGGTGGAGTGCGTGGTGCGCGGGTATCTGAGCGGCTCCGCGTGGAAGGAGTACCGCGAAAGCGGCACCCTGGCCGGCGAGCCGCTCCCGGCGGGGCTGAGCGAGAGCGATCCGCTCCCCGAGCCGCTCTTCTCCCCCGCCACCAAGGCGGAAACGGGACACGACGAGAACATCGCCTTCGCCCGCATGCGGGAGATCGTGGGCGCGGAAGCGGCCGGCCGCCTCCGCGCCCATTCCCTTGCGCTCTACGATCGCGGGCGCGAGACGGCGGCGCGGGCGGGGATCATCGTGGCGGATACCAAGTTCGAGTTCGGCACGGACACGGACGGCACGCTGCGGGTGATGGACGAGGTGCTGACGCCGGACTCGTCGCGCTTCTGGCCCGCCGACCTGTACCAGCCGGGCCGTGGACAGCCCTCGCTCGACAAGCAGCCGCTGCGCGATTGGCTGGAGTCGCTGGTGGCGGAGGGGCGCTGGGCCAAGGCGCCTCCGGGCCCGCCGCTCCCGCCCGAGGTGGTGGCGGAGACCTCCGCGCGCTACCAGGACGCCTTCCGCCGGCTCACGGGCATGACGCTGGACGACTTCCCCCTGCACTCCCCGGAGTCCGCGTGAACGTCGCCGTCCCGCGCCGCCGGCTCCGCCGCGGCATCGTCATCCTCCCCAGCGCCTTTACCCTGGGGAACCTCTTCCTGGGCGTGTGGGCGATCGTGGAGGCGTCGCGCGGCCAGTTCTGGAACGCGGGGTGGATGATCGTGCTGGCCGGCGTCATGGACATGTTCGACGGCCGCATCGCCCGCTTCACCGCAACCGGTTCCCCGTTCGGCGAGGAGCTGGACTCGCTGGTGGACGCGGTGTCGTTCGGGGTGGCGCCGGCGCTGATCATCTACTTCACCTACTTCCGCAACAGCGCGGGAGAGTGGAGCTGGATCGTCTGCTTCCTCTACATCGTGGCGGCCATCCTGCGGCTGGCGCGCTTCAACATCGAGCAGGCGGGGACGGAGAAGTCGTCGTTCCACGGCCTTCCCTCCCCCATCTCGGGCGCGACGCTGGCGACGTTCTACGCCTTCACCACCACCGACCTGTGGCAGCGCTACTTCCACCGCGTGTCCATGCCGCGGGCGGCGGGGTGGCTGGCGCTGGTGGTGGGGGTGCTGATGGTGAGCAACGTGCTCTACCCCGTGGTGCCGCGCTTCTCCTTCCGCACCTGGAGCGGGCGGCTGGCCTTCTTTCTGGCCTTCGCCGCCATCGCGGCGGCCTTCACGGTGCCGCAGTACTTCTTCTTCCCCATGGGCCTCCTGTACATCGCCTGGGGCCTGGTGAGGACGGTGCTGGCGGGGTTCGAGGAGAAGCTGCCGGATCGCGATCCCATGATCCTGGAAGAGCCGCGGGAGGAAGAGGCGCGCGAGCTGGACTACGAAGAGATGCGGCCCAGGCGCGAGCAGCCGCACGCTGACGAGGAGGCGACGTGACGGAGTACCGGATCGAAGTGCGCGTGACCCCCCGCCGCGGCATCCTGGATCCGCAGGGGAACGCGGTGGCGGGAGCGCTGGGCACCCTCGGCTTCCGCGGCGTGCGCGACGTGCACGTGGGGCGGCTGATCGTCTTCCACATGGACGCGGAGAGCGAGGGCGAGGCGCGGGAGCGCGGCGAGGCGATGTGCCGCCAGCTCCTGGCCAACCCGGTGACGGAGGACTTCAGCGTGCAGGTGGCCGCGGCACCAGGGAGCGCCCGGTGAAGATCGGCGTGGTGACCTTTCCCGGCTCCAACTGCGACTACGACTGCTTCAAGGCCGTGCAGGAGCAGATGGAGGCCGAGGCCGTCTACCTCTGGCACCGCGAGCACGACCTGCAGGGGGTGGATGCCGTCTTTCTTCCCGGCGGCTTCAGCTACGGCGACTACCTGCGCGCCGGCGCTATCGCCGCGCAGAGCCCCATCATGCGCGAGGTGGCCGCTTTCGCGCGCGACGGCGGCCCGGTGGCGGGGATCTGCAACGGCTTCCAGATCCTGTGCGAGGCGCAGCTCCTTCCCGGCGCGCTGATGAGGAACCGCTCGCTCAAGTTCCGCTCGCACCAGGTTCACCTGCGCGTTGAGCGCGACGACCTCCCGTTCACGTCCGAGTACACGGCGGGCCAGGTGCTGCGCGTGCCCATCGCGCACGGCGAGGGGTGCTACTTCGCGGACGAGGAGACGCTGGACCGGGTGGAGGGTGAGGGGCTGGTGGCGTTCCGCTACTCCACACCCGATGGCACGATCAACGCGGAGGCTAACCCCAACGGTGCCGCGCGCAACATCGCGGGGATCGTGAACCAGAGGGGGAACGTGCTCGGGATGATGCCACACCCCGAGCGCGCCGTGGACGCCCTGCTGGGCTCCACGGACGGCCTGGGGCTCTTCCGCTCCCTGGCCGGGCACCTGGCCCGCGCCTGAGGGCGCACCACGGGGAGGGAGCGATGGCGAGTACGGCGGCTCGATGGATGGCGGCGGCGCTGCTGGCGGCCGCCTCGCCCGCGGCGGCGCAGACGATCTCCCCGGGGATGACCACGGCGCAGGTGCGCTCGCTGCTGGGCGAGCCGGTCACGGTGCGCAGCGCGGGCGACTGGAGCTACCTCTACTACCTGAACGGCTGCGCCGTCCGCTGCGGCTCGGATGACGTGGTCTTCATCCAGAACGACCGCGTGGTGGCCGCCGTCTTCCGCACGGGCCGCCGCCGCTTCGCCGGCCCCGCCGCCGGCATCGCGCTGGACGGCACCGCCGAACGGGGCGACTCCGACGCCGGGATGGTGCGCCTCGACGAGACCCCCGAGCGTCCCACGCAGATGCGCGTCCGCGACGGTGCGCGCGAGGAGCCGGGGCGCACGGTCATCGGCCGGCCCGGCGCGGCGCGCGTAGGTGGTGTGCGGCTGGAAGGCGGCGGCTCCGGCGGCGGCACCACCATCATCCGCCGCGAGGACGACGCCGGTGAAGATGCACGCCGCGGCGGCCCCCCGGCGCGCGTCGGCAGCCAGGATGCGCGCGGCCGCGTGAACGACACGCGCCCCGACGACCGCAACCAACTCACCGGCACGGGCGTGGACAGCCCGGACGACGACGCGGCGCGTGTGGACTCCGCCCGCGGCGCCCCCGCCACCGCCGTGGACGACGCCCGCCGCGCGCGCGAGGGCCGTGTGGAGGCCAACACCGTCCGCCGCGGCAACACCGCCGCCACCGCCGATTCCACGCTGAACCGCGCCCGCCGCGAGCGCGAGCGCAACGTGACGCCGAGGACGGTGACGAGGCCGTGAACAGAAGTGCGTGAGTGCGTGAGTGCGTTAGTGCGTTCTGACGCGGCATCTCGCACCATCCTGTCATCCTGAGGGAGCCGCCCCTTCGAGGCCCGCGGCGCACTCCTCACTTGATGCGGCGACTGAAGGATCTAGCCGGCGAGGCAAGAGAACGGTGGGTGTCCGCGAGCCCCTCGTCACGCGCAGTAGATCCTTCGCTACGCGCCAGAGGCCGGAGCCGGGGCGAGGTCGGTGAGGCGCGTCGCTCAGGATGACAGATGTGTTCAAACGCACTAACGCACTAACGCACTAACGCACCCTTGGCCGCGGCGACCCCCGCGGCCACGCTCATAAATCCGAATCGAACCGATGCCCCCCACGTCCCGCCCCGGAGACCCCGCCATCACCGCCGAGCTGGTGGCGGAGCACAAGCTCTCGCCCGAGGAGTACGAGCTGATTCTGGGCATCCTCGAGCGCGAGCCCACGTACACGGAGCTGGGGGTGTTCAGCGCCATGTGGAGCGAGCACTGCGGCTACAAGAACAGCCGCCCGCTCCTCAAGAAGCTCCCCACGCAGGCGCCGTGGGTCCTGCAGGGGCCCGGCGAGAACGCCGGCGTCATCGACGTGGGCCACGGGCTGGCGGTGGCGTTCAAGATCGAATCGCACAACCATCCCTCCGCCGTGGAGCCGTACCAGGGCGCCGCGACGGGAGTCGGCGGCATCCTGCGCGACGTCTTCACGATGGGCGCGCGCCCCATCGCCATGCTCAACTCCCTCCGCTTCGGCGAGCTGGACGGCGCGGAGGGCGACCGCGTGCGCTACCTGATGAGCGGCGTCGTCAAGGGGATCGGCGACTACGGCAACTGCGTCGGCATCCCCACCGTGGCGGGCGAGGTGTACTTCGACGCTGCGTACGAGGGGAATCCGCTCGTCAACGCCATGTGCGTCGGGCTGATGAAGGCCGACGAGCTGATCCGCGGCGTGGCCGAGGGCGTGGGGAACCCCATCATGGCCGTGGGCGCGCGCACCGGCCGCGACGGCATCCACGGCGCCACCTTCGCCTCCGCCGAGCTGAGCGAGGAGGCGGAGGCCAAGCGCCCCATGGTGCAGGTGGGCGACCCCTTCACCGAAAAGCTCCTCCTGGAGGCGTCGCTGGAGCTGATCCGCTCCGGCCACATCGTCGGCATCCAGGACATGGGCGCGGCGGGGCTCGTCTCTTCCTCCACCGAGATGGCGGCGCGCGGCGGCACCGGGGTCGAGATTGAGATCACCCGCGTCCCCGTGCGCGAGCAGGGGATGACGCCGTACGAGATCCTCCTTTCCGAGACGCAGGAGCGGATGCTGGTGGTGGCCAAGGACGGGCGCGAGGAGGAGGTGCGCGCCATCCTCGGCAAGTGGGAGCTCGATGCGGAGACGATCGGGCACGTCACCGACACGGGCCGGTACGTGATCCTGGAGAACGGCGTGACCGTCGTCGATCTTCCCGGCGAGCCGCTCGTCAACGCGTGCCCCACCTATACGCGCCAGGGCGTGGAATCGCCCGATGTGGTTGCGCTGCGCAACTGGTCCACCGCCGATCTCCAGCCGCGCGCGGAGGAGGCGGACCTGGCGTGGACGCTGCGGCAGCTCCTGGACTCGCCCACGGTGGCGTCCAAGCGCTGGGTGTACGAGCAGTACGACAGCACGGTGCGGACGAACACCGTCGTCGGTCCGGGGTCGGATGCGGCGGTGCTGCGGCTGCGCGGCACCAACAAGGCCATTGCCGCGACGGTTGATTGCAACGCGCGCTACGTGTACCTCAACCCGTACCGCGGCGGGCAGATCGCGGTGGCCGAGGCGGCGCGCAACCTGGTGTGCTCCGGCGCCCTTCCCCGCGCGGTGACCGACAACCTGAACTTCGGTAACCCGCTGAAGCCGGACGTCTACTTCCAGCTTTCGGAGTCGCTGCGCGGCATCTGCGAAGCGTGTACGGTGCTGGAGACGCCGGTCACCGGCGGCAACGTGTCGCTGTACAACGAGAACCCGCGCGGCGCCATCTTCCCCACCCCGACCATCGGCATGGTGGGCGTGGTGGAGGACCTGGCGCACGTCACTACCGTCGCCTTCAAGGGTGAGGGAGACGTGATCGGGCTGCTGGGGACGAACCGCGACGAGCTGGGCGGGAGCGAGTATCTAAAGATCGTCCACGGCCGCCTCGCCGGCGACGCGCCCGCGCTCGACCTGGAGCAGGAGGCGGCTTTGCAGCGCGCCCTCCTCGCGGCCATCCGCCCCGGCCTGGTCCGCTCCGCGCACGATACCGCGGAGGGCGGTCTTGCCGTCACGCTGGCGGAGTGCGCGTTCGCGGCGTCGCCTGCATGCGGTGTGGATGTGGAACTGGAGGACGACATCCCCCAGGCCGCCCTCCTGTTCGGCGAGACGCAGAGCCGGGTCATCGTCTCGTGCCGCCCGGACGATTGGGAGCGGCTGGCGACAGTGATGGCGGAGCACGGGGTGCCGGCGGCGCGCATCGGCACGGTGGGCGCGCCGGGCGGGCGGTTCCGCATCGCCACGCGAGGCGGCGTGCTGGATGCGCCGGTCGCGGAGCTGGTGGAGGTGTACGAGTCCGCCATCCCGCGCCGCATGGACGGCAGCGTCGGCGACATCGTGACCTCGCTGCGATCTGAGGTGCAGAACGGGCAGGAGTAGCGGGCAACGGTGCAGCATCGGGCACGGGCGCGATAAATCGCGCCCCTACGGGCGTGGTTGCCGACGGCAACAGTGCGGCGTAACAACCACCCTGTCATCCTGAGCGACGCGCGGCTCTGTACCAGCCCCGGCTCGAGACTCTGGCGCGGAGCGAAGGATCTACTGCGCGAGGCAAGAGATTGGCGAGCGCAAACTGATCTCGTGCCACGCAGGCTAGATCCTTCGGGCGCCGCACGAACGTGGGTGCACGGCGAAGAAAGGTGCAGGCGGCTTCCTCAGGATGACAAAAAGGGGGGAATCATGGAAGCGGTTCAGATCATGACGCCGGCCGGGGCGGTGGTGGAGCTGCTGGAGGAGGCGTTCGAGGGGCCGCGGGATCCGAGGTCGACGTGGTTCGTGAGCAATGCTCCGGACTCGGGGATCTTTGGGACGCTGGCGGGGCTTTCCCCGCAGGAGGCTTCGCGGGCCCCAGGGCCGGGGCGGAGGAGCGCGGCGGCACACACATCGCACCTGGCGTTCAGCCTGCGCGTGAGCGCGGCCAAGCTCCGCGGCGAGGAGCCGGCGGTGAACTGGGCCGAGAGCTGGGCCGTCTCCAGCGTGGACGCGCGCGGGTGGGCGGGGCTCCGCGCATCGCTGCGCGCCGACTACGACGCTGCCCGCGCACAGCTCGCATCGCGCACGGAGTGGGACGCGGAAGCGCTGGCCGGCGCCATGGCGATCGTGGCGCACTGCGCGTATCACCTGGGCGCGCTGCGGCAGATCGTGCACCCGCCCGTACACGATCCGCACGGCTAGGCGCACACCGGCGGCGCAGCGGTGTACGCAGGGGCCACCGCGCGAAAGAACGCATCGGACACCGAGGAAGCAAACGGCATGTGTGGAATCGCAGCGGTCTCTGGCACGCCCGAGGCCGCGAAGCTCGTTTACCTGGGGATGTACTCGCTCCAGCACCGCGGCCAGGAAGCCGCCGGCATCGCGACGTACGACCGCGTCACCGGAGCCAGCCACCGCCACCGCGCGCCGGGGCTGGTGTCGGAGGGCTTCAGCGAGAAGGTGCTCGCCGGACTCCCGGGCGACGTGGCGGTGGGGCACATCCGCTACTCCACGGCGGGCGGCGCGGGGCTCAAGAACTCGCAGCCGATCCGCGTGCGCTACCGTGAGGGGCAGCTCGCGCTGGTGCACAACGGAAACCTCACCAACGCCAACGAGCTCCGCTCCCGGCTGGTGAACGACGGCGCCCTCTTCCAGAGCGACATCGACAGCGAAGTGATCGTCCACCTGATCGCCCGCTCGCCGCGCGAAGGGGTGGAGGCGCAGATCGACGACGCCCTTTCGCAGCTCACGGGGGCGTTCTCGGTGCTGATCATGGTGAACGACACGCTCTACGCCGCGCGCGACCCGCTGGGGTACCGCCCCCTCGTCATCGGCCACCTCCCGGCCGGCGGAATCGTGCTGGCGTCGGAGAGCTGCGCGCTGGACATCATGGGCGCCCGCTTCGTGCGCGACGTGGAGCCCGGCGAGGTCCTGCGCATCCGCGGCAGCGAGATGACGATCCTGCGCCCGTTGCGTCCCGAGGGGGAGCCGCAGCCGTGCGTCTTCGAGCTGGTGTACTTCGCCCGGCCGGACACCCACCTGTGGGGCTTCTCGGTGGACCGCGCGCGCCGCGAGTGCGGCCGCACCCTGGCCGACGAGCATCCCGCCGACGCGGACATCGTGATCTCGGTGCCCGACTCGGCCAACTCCGCCGCGCTGGGCTTCGCGGAGCGGAGCGGCCTCCCCTTCGAGCTGGGGCTGATCCGCAACCACTACGTCGGCCGCACCTTCATCGAGCCCTCGCAGGCGGGGCGCGACTTCAAGGTGCGCATGAAGTACAACGCCGTGCGCCAGATCCTGAACGGAAAGAGGGTGGTGGTGGTGGACGACTCGCTCGTGCGCGGCACCACCAGCCGGGGCTTGGTGAACATGCTCCGCGAGGCGGGCGCCCGGGAGGTCCACTTCCGCGTCGCGTCGCCCCCCGTGCGCCACCCCTGCTTCTACGGCATCGACATGCCCACGAAGGAGGAGCTGATCGCCGCCAACAAGAGCACCGACGAGATCCGTGCCTTCCTGGGCGTCGACTCGCTCGGCTACCTCTCGTCAGGCGGGATGCTGGACGCGGTGAGCGATGCCGGCACCTTTTGCACCGCCTGCTTCAGCGGCGACTATCGCGCTCCGCTGGTGGACCAGGAGCGCGGGTTCGCGATGAGCTCGCATTGTTGAACCGCAGTGCCTAGTGCCGAGTGCTCAGTGCCTAGTAACTTCGTGACTGAGCACTAGGCACTTGGCACTTGGCACTTAGCACTTTCCTCACACCGAGGTTCTATGAGATATCGCACCTATCCCAACACCGACATCACCGTCAGCGAGGTGGGATTCGGGCTGTGGACGCTCGCCGCGGGGTGGTGGGGCGAGTTCACGGACGATGAGGCCGTCGCGATGCTGCACCGCGCGCACGACCTGGGGATCACCCTCTTCGACTCCGCGGACACCTACGGCAACGGGCGCGCGGACGAGCTGCTGCGCCGCGCCTTCGGCGACCGGCGTGACCGGGTGGTCATCACCACCAAGGTGGGCTACGACTTCTACAGCCACCCCGACGCGCGCCGCGGCCAGCAGGAGATCCCCCACAGCGCTGACCCGGAGTACCTGCGCTTCGCCGTCGAGGAGTCGCTGAAGCGGCTGGGGACGGACGTGATCGACATCGTGTCGTACCACAACGCGCACGAGGAGCACGTCCCCGACGACGCGATCTGGGAGACGCTGGAGGCGCTTCGGCAGGAGGGGAAGATCCGCGCGTGGGGCGGCGCGCTGGGGCCGTCCAACGGCTACCTGTTCGAGGGGCTGGACCTGGTCCGCGAACGCCGCGCGCAGAACCTCCAGCTCATCAACAACATCCTGGAGCCGTTCCCGGGCCAGATCCTCACCGAGGCCGCCGAGCAGAGCGGGCGCACGGGAATCCAGGTGCGCGTGACGCACTCCAGCGGCATGCTGGAGGGGAAGTACACGGCCGACACCGAGTTCGCCAAGAACGACCACCGCCGCCACCGCCCGCGCAGCTGGCTGATCAACGGCCTGCAGAAGCTGGAGTCGCTCCGCTTCCTTCACGAGGGTCGCGGGATGACGCTGGGGCAGGCGTCGCTCAAGTGGCTCCTCGCCTCGCCGGCCGTGATGACGACGCTCCCCAACATCTACAACGCGGAGCAGCTGGAGGAGTTCGCCGCCGCCTCGGACCTCCCCGACCTCACCGCCGACGACCTGTCGCGCATCATCGAGCTGCAGCGCACCAACTTCGGCGTGCACGAGGACCACATGCGCTACAAGGGCACCATGCATCGCGAGGGCGAGCCCCTCGGACCCGTGTACCGCTACGAGGGCGACGGATACCCCGTTGTCGGCGCGGAAATGGCGGCGGCGGACTGAGGCCCCCACCCCCAGCGTCGCTCCGCGACGCGTCCCCCTCCCCCGAAACAGCCCGGGGGAGGGGGTTCTTACGTACATGGGTGCGGGGCGGCGGGGAACAGGTCGGTGGAGGGCACGGGCAGCCACGTGGGGCGGCCCCTACGGGGCACGGACGGCGGAGGGGCGCCGGACACGGCATCTGCGAAGCGCGGGCGGTGTTCTCCCCCTCACCCGCCCTGCGCCCCCGCAGGCGGGGGAGGGGGTCGGGGGGAGGGGGCGGGCGCCTCTACGAACTGCGCGTACAGCTCCTCCAGCACGCGCTCCGGGTCGTTGCACAGGCCGCCGTGAACGGGGGAGCTCTGGATGATGTCCGACCGGAGCGCGGTAAGCCAGTGAAAGCGCTCGGAGGGCGGTATGAGGGCGACGGCGCCGAACTCCGGGGCGCCTTCGCAGATGCCGCGCAGGGAGCGCAGGTAGCGGGAGAGGAGCTCGCAGTCGGTGCTCGGGAAGAAGGGCGCGAGGTCGGCGGGGTCGGTGAGGATGCGGATGCCGAGGAAGCCGGCGGTGCGGGCGTGGACGAGGACGCCGACGTTCACGAACGTGCCCAGGTGCACGCGCGGCACCACGCGCACCACGGCATAGTTGTACGAGATCCAGCTCTCCGCGCTCATCGGCGGGCGGAGAGCGGGCGGGGCGGCTCGCGCAGCAGGCGGTCGCGCGCGGCGACGGCCTCGGCGGCGAAGGCGCGGGGGGCGCGGAGGCGTGCGCCCAGGTAGTCGCAGTAGCGGCGCCGCGCGGCCCCGGGAGTGTCGAAGTCGCCCGAGCTCAGGGGGCCGGCCAGGAGCTCGTCGGGCACGCCGGCGAGGACGCCGGTGAGCGCGTCGTCCGTCAGGCGCGCGGCCATGGCGAGGTCGGTCTCTTCCAGTCCCTCAGCGGCGCGCAGGAGGATGTGGTCGCGGATGAGGGGAAAGGGCGCGCGGGCCCGCGCCTCGTCCACCGTGGCCCAGTTGTGGTGCGCGTAGAGGGCCGCGCCGTGGTCGATTAGCCAGGGGCGCCCGTCCCAGATCATCAGGTTGGGGTTGCGCGCGCTGCGGTCCGGGTTGGTGACCAGCGCGTCCAGCCAGACCAGGCGCGACGCGAGGTCCGCGCTCACCAGGTGCCCGGCGGCGGCGAGGTCGAAGTTCAGGGCGCCCTCCAGGTAGCGCAGCCCCACGTTGGGCCCCTCGCTGGCGCGGAGGAGGTCCTGGATCTCGGGATCGGGCTCCGCGCGGCCGAAGGCGGGGAGGAGGTCGATGCGCGCCAGCTCGGGGACGGGCAGCTCCAGCTCGAGCGCCAGCAGGCCGACGATCAGCTCGGCGACGAGCGCGTTGGGCCCCTGCCCCGCCCCGCGGAACTTGACCACGAACATCCCACCCCCGTCCGTGTCCACCACGGCGGGGAGCGAGCCGCCCTCGCGGAGCGGGACGAGGTATCGCGTGGCGGTGTACTGCGGAAGCTGGGGCACGCGGTCGCCTCCGGGCGTGGTGGGATTGGCCGCGACCGTCGCGGCATCGCGAAGGTAAGCGGCGGCGCGCGAAAAGGGGAGAGCGGGCGCGCTTGACACCGCGCCGCCCCCGGATCAAGATGCGGCACACCCATCCGCCCCCGCATCCCTCCCGAGCCCGTGACCCGCTCCGCGCATGCCCTCGTCCTGCTCCTGGCGCTGATGGCCGCCGCCCCTTCATCCGCGCAGCGCCCGCGCGCCCGCGAGGCCGGGGTGGTGATCGGCATCCTCCCCACCGGCCCCGCCAACGCCATCACCGACGTCGAGGGGGTGCGCGTCGGTCAGGTGACGGTGAGCGAGGGCGATTCGGTGCGCACCGGCGTCACCGCCATCCTGCCGCACGCGGGCAACCTGTTCCGCGAGCGCGTGCCGGCCGCGATCCACGTGGGGAACGGCTTCGGCAAGCTGCTCGGCTCTACGCAGGTGCGCGAGCTGGGCGAGCTGGAGACGCCCGTCCTCCTCACCTGCACCCTGTGCGTGTGGCGGGCCGCGGACGCGATGGCGGGGTGGCTCCTGGCGCAGCCCGGGATGGAAGACGTGCGCTCCATCAACCCCGTCGCGGGCGAGACCAACGACGGCACCCTCAACGACATCCGCGCGCGTCCCATCCGGCCGGAGCACGTGGTGCGCGCGCTGGAGAGTGCATCGTCGGGGCCCGTGGAGGAGGGTTCCGTCGGCGCGGGCGCGGGGACGGTGGCGTTCGGGTGGAAGGGCGGGATCGGCACCAGCTCACGCAGGCTGCCGGCGTCGCTGGGCGGTTACACGGTGGGCGTGCTGGTGCAGAGCAACTTCGGCGGCGTGCTGACCATCAACGGCGCACCCGTGGGCCGCGAGCTGGGCCGCTACGCCTTCCAGCGCGAGCTCGCCGCCATCCCGCCCGTTCACGAGGACCGCGCGGACGGCAGCATCATGATCGTCCTGGCCACGGACGCAGCGGTGGATGCGCGCAACCTGGATCGCATCGCACGCCGCGCCCTGAGCGGCCTCGCACGCACGGGCGCCAGCATGACCAACGGCTCCGGCGACTACGTGATCGCCTTCTCCACCGCCGCCACCGTGCGCCGCCGGGCAGGCACAACCCCCACCTCCGTCGCCGATCTTCCCAACGACGCCCTGTCCCCCATCTTCCAGGCCGCCGCCGAGGCCACGGAGGAGGCGATCCTCAACTCGCTCTTTCGCGCCACCACCGTCCGCTCGCGCGGCACCACCGTCGAAGCGCTCCCCCTGGACCGCACCCTCGAGATCCTCCGCCGCTACAACGCCGTGCGCTGACGAGCCGTTCCTCTGTGCCCTCGCTTTACCCTCTGCGTCTCTGTGTGAAGCCGCTGTTCGAGGGTCTTGCGCGTCGCGAAAAGGATTCCGATCTTGCTCCCCGTGCTACTCTCCCGGGTAGCAAGAACACAATCCGCAGAACGCCCCCAGGAGAACGCGATGGAAGCCACCGATGCCGCGGAGCTGATCAGCGAAATTCGCGAGGAGATGCGCGAGGAGCGCGCCGAGCACGCCTCGGACGACCGGTTCCGCAACGTGACGGCGCTGGTCATCGCCATCATGGCCGTGCTGCTGGCGATCGCGACGCTGGGCGGGGGCAACGTGGGCGAGGACATGGTCCACAACAACATCAAGGCGAGCGACACCTGGAGCTTCTACCAGGCCAAGAACGTGCGCCAGACCTCGTACCGCCTGGCGGTCGACGACCTGGAGACGATGCTGGCGCTGAGCCCGTCGCTCTCCCCCCAGGCGCGCGCGCAGGCGGAGGCCAAGATCGCCGCGTACAAGCAGACCATCGCGCGCTACGACGACGAGCCGGACGCGGCCGCGCCCAACGACCCCATGCGTGGCGAGGGGAAGAAGCAGCTCTCCACCCAGGCTCGCAGCTACGAGGCTGCCCGCGAGCGCGCAGCCGAGCAGGACGCCAACTTCGACTACTCGGGCGTCCTCCTGCAGATCTCCATCGTGATGGGATCGGTCGCCATCCTGGCCAACTCGCGCAAGGTGCTCTGGTTCGCGGTCGCCATGGCCATGACGGGCACGGTGTTGATGGTGAACGGCTTCTACCTCTTCTTCCACCTTCCGCTCTGAGCCCCGGCCGGACCGACTTCACGCCGCCGCGCCTTGGCACATCGGGCGCGGCGGCGTAGCTTTGTCGTAGAACGCCGATCCAAACCCCCAGCACCGGAGCATCTCCATGCGCCAAATCCTGTTTGCAGCGGCACTCCTCGCCTGCGCCACGCCCGCGTTGGCGCAGCACAACCACGCGCCCGCGCAGCAGCAGGGCCATGGCGCGGGGCACACGCACGGCGAGGGCGGGCAGCTCCCCGACGGGTGGAAGGCGCGCCCCGACCGCGCCAACTCGGACATGACCAAGCTGCACTTCATGCCAATGAGCGGCGGGTTCCACGCCATCACGGGCCCGGCGGCGATCCTCTACCGTCCGGCGGACCAGGCGCGCGGCGTGTACACCGTGCAGGCGCGCTTCAACCAGCGCAAGGCGCCCACGCACCCGGAGGCGTACGGCATCTTTTACGGCGGGCGCAACCTGGAGACCGGGACGCAGGAGTACTTCTACTTCCTGATTCGCGGCGACGGCAAGTACGCCGTGAAGCACCGCGCCGGCAGCGAGGTGCACGACATCCGCGACTGGACGGAGCACGCCGCCATCCGCAAGCAGGACCGCAACGGCCGGGCGAGCAACCTCGTCTCCGTGGCCGTGAACGCGACGGCGGTGACGCTGATCGTGAACGGCGCGCGCGTCGCCCAGTTCCCGCGCACCCAGATGAGCGCCACGGACGGCGTGCACGGCCTGCGCATCAACCACAACCTGGACGTGCTGGTCGACCGCATCTCGCGGCGCTGAGGGCCCCCTCCCCCCGGCCCCCTCCCCCGCCTG
>DASWNZ010000232.1:0-13817 GCA_036398975.1 Longimicrobium sp. | reverse complement strand
CACGTCCGTGCCGGCGAGGAGATCCCGCTGCCGCTGACGGACCGCTGGGCCGCCGTCCCCGCCGGCGTGCGCGCGGTGATCGCGCAGTCGCTGCGCACCGACCCCTCCGCCCGCTTCCCCGACGCCGCCGAGTTCGTGGAGGCGCTCGTCCGCGGCGAGGAGGAGCGGACGGTGCTGCACCCGGTCCCCGCCCCGGTGGCGGCGGAACCGGTCGCGCCGCCCTCCGAGCCCGCTCCAGCGGCGCCGGCCGCTCCGGAGCCCGCGCCGCCGGTCGTCGTGCTTCCCGCGCCCATGCCGCTGGCGGACGCGACGGTGGCGCGCGCGGAGCCCACTGTCACGCATCATGCGCCCCCGCCCGTTCACCCGACGCCGGTGCACTCCGCGCCCGCGCACCCGGTCGATGCGTCACCGAAGGCGGCCCGCCGCAGCCCGCTGCTCCTGGCTATCCCGCTCGTCCTGTTGACGGTGCTCGGCCTCTGGGCTTTCAACCGAGGCGGCGACGAAGAGGCGGCCGATGTGCCCGTGGCCGCCACGGACTCTTCGGCGGTGGCGGGGCTGGACGAGACCTTTGCGGGCCTGCAGGGCGAGGCGGCGCAGACCGTGCCGGCCGCCCTTCCCACGCCCGCTACGCCGGGTACGCCGGTCAAGACGCAGGAGCAGATCGCCAAGGAGGTGGAGCAGGCGGTCCGCGACCTGAACGACGCGTGGGTGCAGGGGGACATCGATCGGCACGTCAACCACTACGCGAGCCGCGTCAACTACTACAACTCGAAGCGACTTCCCCGCTCCGGCGTGCGCCGCGACCGCAGGCGCGACCTGCAGCGCTACAGCGAGGACCGCCGAATCGTCCTGCACAACGTCGCGGTCACCTTTCTCGATCCGTCACAGGCGCGCGTGCTGGTGGACAAGGAGTGGACCTTTCGCAGCAAGGAAACCACCCGGCAAGGCCGCGGAACGCAGGAGTACCTGCTGAAGCGCGACGAGGACGACGGGAAGTGGTACGTCACCTCCGAACAGCTCCTCAAGCGCATCGAGGAGAGCGTGCCGGCGGCGGGGGCGGGGGTGTAGGGCTGTTCGCCCGGCGGTTGAAACCGCTGCAACAACTGCGGGAAACCTGCCTTCGCAGGTTGCAGGGGCTCGGGTGGTGCGGGGCGCGGCAGGGATGGTCCGGCGGCGAGTCGCCGGGGGCTGAAGCCCCCGGCTGGAACCACGCGAAGGCGGCTAAAGCCGGCTAGAGAAGCGTGATGTTCGCCCGCGAGTCCGCGGAAGGCGGACTTTGTGCTTTTGTTGCAGCGAGTTCACTCGCCCGGCTTCAGCCCCTCACCCCTTCCCCTTCTTCGGCTTCCCGCTCCCAGCGCCGCGTTCACGCGCACGGGCGCGTCCCTGCCCTCGCGCGCGCTCCTGGGGTGCGGCGCGGACCGTGGGTGGCGGCGCGCGCGTGACGGCGGGCGCCGGCGAGCTGGCGGCGGGTGCTTCGGAGGTGGAGGATCGGGCGGGCGCGGAGGAGGACCCACCGGAGCCGGACGCGGTCGATCCCGCCCCGTCGTTCTGCTCGTCATCCCCGCCCGCCGCCGACACGGTGGGGGCGGCGGATGCGAGGGGGAGGGTCAGGCGGTCCGCGACGATGAAGGCGCGGTCCCGTTTCCCACCGACCCGCACGGAGTCGCCGATCGAGAGGGTGCTGATGTCCGCGGCGAGGCTGTCGCGGGTGAGCACCGCCGTGACCGGGGTGACGACGACGCGCAGATCGGGAAGCTGCTCGTTCGCCGGGCGCACCAGGAGCGCCCGGCGATCCGATGAGGCGGCGAGGACCACGCCGTCCGCATCCACGGTGGCGGGGAGGGCACCCTCGTTCATCATGCGGATGCCGTTCACGGTGACCGACTGCGCGCCGGTCAGCTCCACGGTGGACGGGAACGCGCGTCCGGAGCGCGCATCGGTGCGCAGCTCGTGGAGCACCGCGCGCGAACCCGCCGGAAGGTCCGCGATGTCGATGCGCCCCACCGTGTCGCCTCTCTGCAACAGGCGCAGCGAGATGGGGCTCGTTGCCAGCCCTTCGAGCTCGAACGCTTCGTCGCGCACCTCGGTGTCCACGCCCGCCTCCATGGCGAACACGCTCCCCGGCGGCGTGCCGCCCGGCGCGAAGTCCCCCTGCACGGCGATGCCCTCCGCGGCGCCCCCGCATGCGGCGAGAATGGAGGCTCCGAACAGGGCGAGAATAATGCGCATGATGACGGGGGTCGCGGGTGGGAGTGAACTCGCTTCAATAACAGCACAAAGCCCGCCTGCGCGGATGGTCGAGCCGGCTTCAGCCGCCTTCCCGTGGTTCCAGCCGGGGGCTTCAGCCCCCGGCGACCAGCCGCCGGACCGCAACCTGCGAAGGCAGGTTTCCCGCCGTTGTTGCAGCGGTTTCAACCGCCGGCCACCAGCATCACTCGCCCGCGGTGAAGTGGCGGAAGCCCCGGTTGCGCAACGGGGTGCGGTGCCCCTCCGCGTCCACCCACCACACGCCGTCGCCGTGGCCCACGCGGCCCACGGAGCGGAGAGACACGTCGAACCTCCGCTCGAACTCGCGGCAGAGGGGCTCCACGCTCCCCGCGGCAGCGGTGAAGCAGAGCTCGTAATCCTCCCCGCCGCCGAGCGCCATCTCGACGGCGCGGGAGCGGGAGCGGGTGTGGAGCTGCACGGCGGGGTGGACCGGCACCAGCTCGCGCACCAGGAGGATGGCGCACCCGCTCGCCGCGGCCAGGTGCGCCGCGTCGCCCGCCAGCCCGTCCGAGAGGTCGAGCATGGCGGAGGGGAGCCCGCGCTCCGCCAGCCAGCGCGCCTCCTGCACGCGGGGGCGCGGCTCGGCGAAGCGGGGCCAGGCGCCCCTCGGAGGACGGCGCCCGGCCAGGAGCCGCTCCACGCACGCCGCCGCCGCGCCCAGCTCCCCCGTCACCCACACCTCGTCGCCCATGCGCGCGCCGGAGCGCAGGACGGGGTGCGACGCCTCGCCCACGACCGTCACGTCCAGCATCACGGGCCCGGGCGAGCGCGTGAGGTCGCCGCCCAGCACCACCGCGCCCACCGACTCCGCAGCGCGCCGGACCCCCTCCATCACCTCCACCGCAAAGTCCCCCGCATCCCCCCGCGGCACCGCGAGCGAGGCGAGCACGCCGATGGGCCGCGCCGCCATCGCCGCGAGGTCGCTGAGCGCCGCGGCGGCCGCGCGGTAGCCGATCCCCTCCGGCGGAAGCCAGTCGCGCCGGAAGTGGACCTCCTCCACGCTGAGGTCGCTGGAGAGCACGATCCCCTCCCCCGCCACCACCGCGCCGTCGTCGCCGGGCCCCACGCGCACGTCCGGCCGCCCCGCCTGCGCCGGCGACAGAAACCGGCGGATGAGGTCGAACTCCGCGCCGGGCCCCAGCAGGGCCGGCGCGACGGTGCCGCGCGGGCGGAAGGTTGGTGTAGGCATGCGAAACCCAGTGCCGAGTGCCTGGTGCCCAGTGCCTAGTGTTGTTTACTGAGCACTAGGCACTGGGCACTCGGCACCGCAGTTCAGTACGCCGGCGGATCGCTGGCGGGGAAGGACTCCTGCGAGCCCTCGGTGACCTTGTCGTGCGCGGCGGCGTCGCGCGTCACGGCGCCGGACGGCATCCCGCCCTCGATGGCCTCGGGCTCTTCCTTGCCGGTCAGGAGCTGGCGCAGGACGAATTGGAGGATCCCGCCGTGGCGGTAGTACAGCACCTCCTGCGGCGTGTCGATGCGGATGTACGCCCCGAACTCGCGCGTGGTGCCGTCCTCGGCCGTCGCGCGCACGGTCAGCTCGCGCGTCGCCAGGTGCCCGGCGATGGCATCGGCGAGGCCTACGATGTCGAACGTCTCGCGTCCGCTGAGGCCCAGCGTCTCCGCGTTCTCGCCCTGCAGGAACTGGAGCGGCAGGATGCCCATCCCAACCAGGTTGGAGCGGTGGATGCGCTCGTAGCTCTCCGCGATCACCGCCTTGATCCCCTGCAGGAAGGGCCCCTTGGCCGCCCAGTCGCGCGACGAGCCGGAGCCGTACTCCTTCCCCGCCAGCACGATGGTGGGCGTACCGTCCGCCTGGTAGCGCATGGCGGCGTCGTAGATCGTGGTGATCTCGTCGTCGGGGAAGTACGGCGCGTAGCCGCCCTCGGTGCCCGGCGCCAGGCGGTTGCGGATGCGCGTGTTGGCGAACGTCCCGCGGATCATCACCTCGTGGTTGCCGCGGCGGCTGCCGTACGAGTTGAAGTCCTTGGGATCGACCCCGTGCTCCACCAGGTACTTGCCCGCGGGCCCATCCTTTTTGATGCTCCCGGCCGGCGAGATGTGGTCCGTCGTCACGCTGTCGCCCAGCAGGGCGATGGCGCGCGCGCCCTGGATCTCCTGCACCGTCTCGGGCGCCTCGCGCGGCATGTCGTGGAAGTACGGCGGCTGGCGGACGTACGTCGAATCCGGCGCCCACTCGAAGCGGTCGCCCTCCGGCACGTCCATCGACTTCCACCGCTCATCGCCCTCGAAGACCCCCGCGTAGCTGCTGCGGTACATCGAGCTCTCGATGGACGACTGGATCGTCGAAGCCACCTCGGTGGAGGTCGGCCAGATGTCCTTGAGGAAGACGGAGCGCCCTTCCCGGTCGGTGCCGATCGGCTCGTTGTACGGGTCCCAGTCGATGCGCCCGGCGATGGCGTACGCCACCACCAGCGGCGGCGACATCAGGAAGTTGGCGCGCACCTCCGAGTTGATGCGCCCCTCGAAGTTGCGGTTGCCGGAGAGCACCGAGCACGCCACCAGCTCACGACGCTGGATCTCCTCCGAGATCTCCGTGGGGAGCGGCCCCGAGTTGCCGATGCACGTCGTGCAGCCGTAGCCCACCGTCTGGAATCCCATCTGGTCCAGGTACGGCTGCAGCCCCGCGCGGTCGTAGTACTCCGTCACCACCTTGGAGCCGGGCGCGAGCGACGTCTTCACCCACGGCTTGCGGTTCAGGCCGCGCTCCACCGCCTTCTTCGCCAGCAGCCCCGCCGCGATCATCACCGACGGGTTGGAGGTGTTGGTGCACGAGGTGATGGCCGCGATCACCACCGAGCCGTGGTCGATGGAGGACTCCCCGCCGTGCGGCGACGCCTGCGCCGCCGCCTGCGATGCCTCCGCCGCGCCCGACCCCTCGCCCCACACGCCGTTCGCCTTCTTCGCCTCGTGCTCCAGGCCGATCGGCGCCGCATCTTTGACCGACGCGGGCGCGGCGTGCCCCTCGGGGAGGAGAGACGGCAGCGCCTCGGCGAAGGCGCGCTTCACGTCGGACAGGTTGATGCGGTCCTGCGGGCGGCGCGGCCCGGCGACGCTGGGCTGCACCGTGTTGAGGTCCAGCTCCAGCGTGTCCGTGAACACCGGCTCCGGCGACTCGCTGGTATGGAAGAGCCCCTGCTCCTTCATGTACGCCTCCACCAGCGCGATCCGCTCCTCCGGCCGCCCTGTCAGGCGCAGGTACTGGAGCGTGGTCTCGTCCGGCGGGAAGATGGCGCAGGTGGCGCCGTACTCCGGGCTCATGTTGCCGATGGTGGCGCGGTCGGCCAGCGCCAAAGAGGCCACGCCGGGCCCGTAGAACTCCACGAACTTGCCCACCACGCCCTTCTTCCGCAGCAGCTCGGTGATGGTGAGCACCAGGTCGGTGGCCGTGGCGCCCTCCGGGAGCTCGCCGACCAGCCGGAAGCCGATCACCTCGGGGATGAGCATCGAGATCGGCTGGCCCAGCATCGCCGCCTCGGCCTCGATGCCGCCCACGCCCCACGCCAGCACGCCCAGCCCATTCACCATCGGCGTGTGCGAGTCGGTGCCCACGCAGGTGTCGGGGTAGGCCAGCGGCAGCCCCTCGCCCTGCAGGTTGGGGTTCTCGTCGGTGGAGAAGACGACGCGCGACAGGTACTCCAGGTTCACCTGGTGCACGATGCCGGTGTTGGGCGGCACCACGTTGAAGTTGGCGAACGCCTGCTGCCCCCAGCGCAGGAAGGCGTATCGCTCGGCGTTGCGCTGGTAGTCCAGCTCCACGTTCTGCTCGAAGGCGCTCGCGGACCCGAACGCGTCCACCTGGATGGAGTGGTCGATCACCAGCTCCACCGGCTGCAGCGGGTTGATGCGCGACGGGTCGCCGCCCAGCTCGGCCATGGCGTCGCGCATGGCGGCCAGGTCCACCACGCAGGGCACGCCGGTGAAGTCCTGCAGCACGGTGCGCGCGGGGGTGAAGGCGATCTCGCGGTCGGGCGGGCTCTTGGGGTCCCACGCGGCCAGCGCCTCGATGTCGTCGCGCGTGACGGTGACGCCGTCCTCGGTGCGCAGCAGGTTCTCCAGCAGGATGCGCAGCGAGTACGGGAGTCGGCGGACGTCGCGCCCGCCGGTGTTCAGCGCGTCCAGGCGGAACATCTGGTACTCGCGGTCTCCCACGCGAAGCGTCGAACGGGCCCCAAAGCTATCGCTCATCACGTTCTCCTGTCTGGATATACGGTCCGGGATCGCGCCCTCGGCGCGCGGGGACAGTTTAGCCCCTGCGGCTCGCCCCCGAAAGACGCGCTCCCGCACCGCTTTTCCCATGCCGCGCGCGGTGATTGCGCGTCCACCCGCGGCGTGCGTTATTTCCCGTGCGACGCATTCGGACACACACCCGGAATCGAGAGCCACGATGGGCCGCGAAGTGATCGTCATCGGCGACAAGGTGCTGGTGAAGCCGGAGGAAGAGAACAGCAAGACGCCCTCGGGGCTGTACCTCCCCCAGGGCGTCGCGCAGAAGGAGCAGGTGGCCGGAGGCTACGTGGTGAACGTCGGCCCCGGCTACCCCACCGCCGAGCCCCTCGCCGACAGCGAGCCGTGGAGCAGCGGAGGCGGCACGCGCACCGGCCTGCGCTACGTCCCCCTCCAGGCCCAAAAGGGCGACTTCGTCATCTTCCTGCGCAGCAACGCCGTCGAAGTGGAGATCGACGGCGGCACCTACCAGATCGTCTCCCACTCCGCCATCCTGCTCATCATCCGCGACAAGCTGCCGCTGGGGTGAGGGCCCCCTCCCCCGCTCGTTCCTCGCGGCCCCTCCCCCAAAACAACCTGGGGGAGGGGCGGCGCGTGCATCCGTGCGCTGCGCTGACCTCCGCGCCCTGCACGATTCCGTAGCGGCGCGATTTATCGCGCCCGTGCCCGCCCCTGCTCCACCGACCGCCTGAACAAACCGATCCCGCACGGGCGCGATTCATCGCCCCCGTGCCCGCCCCGCCTCAACCTTCGTTCCGCGCACAAATCCCGGTAGGGGCAGACCTGCGTGTCTGCCCACCGCCTGCCATACGTCGACACCCGCCCTCGGCACCGACCTACGTAGGGGCCGCCCCACGTGGCTGCCCGTGCCCTCCCCCGCCCCACCGCCCGCCTCCGCACACCCGCAGACCGCGCGGCAACGAAAAAGGGAGAAGCCAACCGGCCTCTCCCCCCAGTCCGCGCAGGCGGACTTTGTGCTGTTGTTGCAGCGAGTTCACTCGCCCGCCCCTATGGCACCGGCACCGGCACCGGCGCGGGAGGCGGCGGCTCATCCCCGCCGCCGAGCCAGTCGCCGAGGCCGCGCACCGCACGCCCCAGCCACCCGCCCTCGTCCTCCACGTGCAGCGGGCAGCTCTCCAGGGGCTCGGTGCCGGCGACGAAGTACTCCGTCTCCACCGACTCCCCCGGGCACGCCGCGGTCGCGACCATTCCGGAGGCGCGGTCCACCGGCACCGCCACCAAGTCGGACGGAACGCCCCACGCCGCCGGCACGGCGCGCCGCTGGTAATATCGCGAGATCACGCGCCCCCAAACCGGCGCCGCCAGCTCGCCCCCGGACGCATTCGCCAGAATCGCCCGCGGCTTGTCGAACCCCAGCCACACCCCCGCCACCACATCCGGCGTGAACCCCACGAACCAGACGTCCGCGCCGTCGTTGGTCGTCCCCGTCTTCCCCGCCGCGGGCACCTCGTACGACAGCCCCGCCTGCCGCACCCCCGACCCCGTCCCGCGATCCACCACACTGCGCATCATCGAAGTGCTCAGGAACGCCACCCCCGGCGAGATCACCGTCTTCCGCGACACGGGCGCCTCGTACACCACGCGCCCGTGCGCATCCTCCACGCGCTTGATCAGGCGTGGCCGCACGCTCGAGCCGCCGTTCGCGAACGGGGCGTACGCCGCCACCAGCTCCATCGGCATCACCGAAGCGGCGCCAAGGAAGGTGGAGGGGAGGGGCTGGATCGGCGTGCTGATCCCCATGTCGTGGGCGGCCTTCACCACGCGCCCGGCACCCACGCGCTCCCCCAGCACCACCGTAGCGCGGTTGGACGAGAGCCGGAGCGCGTCGCGCATGTCCACCGTGGCGCTGTCCGACACGTGGTCGCGCGGCCAGTAGGCGCCGCGCGCGACGTTCGCGCCCGGCCCCAGCAGCGGCGTCGACACGGGGATGCCGTCGGAGAGCGCGGCGGCGAACACGAAGGGCTTGAAGGCGGACCCCGCCTGCCGCCGCGCCTGCGTCACCCGATCGAACTGGCTGAGGGCGTAGTCGCGCCCGCCCACCAGCGCCCACACGTCGCCGGTGCGCGGGCTCATCGCCACGAATAGCCCCTGCAGGCACCGCTCGGGCTTCTTCGTGCCGCCAGCGCATGACGGATGGCGGAAGCGCCCGTGCTGCCCCTTCTCCACCGACGCGATCTGCCGCCGCAGCTCCTGCTCGGCGTTCTTCTGGAGCACCGGATCCAGGCTGGTGTACACGCGCAGCCCATCCGTGTCCGCGCGCGGCCCGAAGCGCTCGCGCAGCTCGCGCCTCACGGCGGACACGAAGTACGGCGCCTCCCCCAGCGCCTCCGGCGGGGGCGCGAGGCCCAGCGGCTGCCCCTGCGCCATCGCCGCCTCGGTGCCCGCGATGACGCCGGCGTCGGCCATCAGCCCCAGCACCAGGTTCCGCCGCCGCAGCGCCCCGTCCGCGTTGCGCCGCGGATCGTAGAACGAGGGCGCCTTGGGGAGCGCGGCCAGCGTCGCGGCCTCCGCCGCGGTCAGCTTCGCCACCGGCTTGCCGAAGTAGCCGCGCGCCGCCGCCTCCACACCGTACTGCCCCTGCCCCAGGTAGATCTGGTTCAGGTACATCTCCAGGATCTCGTCCTTGGAGAACGCCCGCTCGATCCGCCGCGCCAGCACCACCTCCCACAGCTTGCGGCGGATGGTCTTCTCCCGCGACAGGTACTCGGGAAAGACGTTGCGCGCGAGCTGCATCGTCACCGTGCTGAACCCCTGCCGGTAGCTCAGCGTCTGGATGTCGCGCAGCACGGCGCCGCCCAGCCGCCGGTAGTCCACGCCGCGATGCCGGTAGAAGCGCTTGTCTTCCACCGCCAGGAACGCCCCGGAGACGTGCGCCGGAATGCGCTCGATGGGGACCACGGTGCGGCGCTGCGGCGCCAGGTACGCCACCAGCTTCCCTCCCCCGTCGAAGAGCTGGCTCGCCTGGGGCGGCTGGTACGTGCGCAGCGTGCCCACGGACGGACACGCCTCGCCCACACAGCGCGGCCACAGGTACGCGAGCAGCCCGCCCCCGGCGCCGATGCCGAAGGCCAGCACCACCAGGAGCGCGCGCACGACCTTTCGGCGGCGGGAGGTGCCCGCGGCGCGGGCGGGGCGTGGCTTGCGGGGCATTCGGATGGGAGCGGGGTGACGCGGTGTGGACGGGGATGGAAGTTCGTACCGGGTGCGGCCGGGGATGTTCCGGCGTCGCGCTCACCCCCGCAGCCGGCGCCCCCCGTCCACCACGAGGATCTCCCCCGTCACGAAGTCGGCTCGCAGCAGGTAAAGGAGCGCACCCACCACGTCATCGGGCGAACCGAGGCGGCGCAGGGCGGCGGTGTTGGCGAGGCGCTCCAGCTCCGCGTCGCCCGTGTCGTCGGGGGGAAGCACCGCGCCCGGCGCGATCCCGACCACACGCACCTCCGGCGCCAGCGCGCGCGCGGCCACGCGTGTCAGGTGCGCGATCCCGGCCTTGGAGATGCCGTGCGCGGCGTAGCGGGCCCACGCCTGCATCCCCGCCAGGTCCGCCATGTTCACCACCACGCCGCGCCGCTCGCGCAGGGTGGGCGCCAGGTGGCGGATGAGGAAGAAGGGCGCCTTGAGGTTGACGGCCATGGTGTGGTCCCACAGCGCCTCGTCCGTCTCCTCCAGCGCTTCCGGGGGAAAGACGGATGCGCTGTTCACGAGCACGTCCACCCCTCCGAACGCCGCGACGGCCTCGCGCGCCAGCCGCTCCACCTCGTCGCCGCGCGCCAGGTCCGCCCCGATTGCCACCGCCTCCCCGCCCGCGCCGCGGATCTCGTCCACCAGCTTGTCCGCGGGCGCGCGCGAGGAGTTGTAGTGCACCACGAGCCGCATCCCCTCCACCGCCAGCGCGGACGCCATCGCCCGTCCCAGCCTCACCGCCCCGCCAGTGACCAGCGCCACCTTGCCATGCAGTTCCATCCGCCGCTCCGGCCCAGGTGCGAGAACAGGACAGAGGCACCGAGAGGATGCTCTCCGTGCCTCCGTATCCGCGTATGCGAGTGAATCAACCTCGCGACGACTCAACCGCGACGGGAAGCCAGCTCTTCGCCCGGGCGAGGTTGCGCCGGATCACCCGCCGGTCGTCCTCGTCATACTTCGGGTTCTCGAGCCGGCGCTCGAGCTCCTCCACCCAAGCCTGGATCTCGTGCGTGGGAGAGTAGCGTGTGACCGGTGGATCGATCATCAGCATGTTACTGCGCCTCCTGGTGTCGCCGGTACTGTGCACCCACTCTAGCCGCGAACCGCTTCGCAAGGACCGCCCGCAGCTCGAAGGGATCTCCAGCTTGGCTGTGGTGGTCATGTCGTCCTCCGGGAATGAACGGCCGCCAGGGTGGCTGTGCGTCACACTGTACCCAGGAGCATGCCGTATGCCGCTCAAGGGAGGACAGACTTGCTCGCGAAGCGATCCCGCGTCTCCGCCCGGCGATTCACTTCGATCCGCCGCTCCGGCCCGGGTGCTCGCTTCCAAAGAATGGCCTCACCCGGAGGCGCGAAGGAACAGCGACTTCACACAGAGCCACAGAAGGAACAGAAAGCCACAGAGGAAAACAAACGAAGCCCTCCTTCTTCTTCTGTCCCTTTCCTCTGTGTCTCTGTGCCTCTGTGTGAGCCCTGCAGTTGTAGCTCTCCGCGCCTCCGCGCCTCCGCGTGAGCCAGAAGTTCACTTCATTCGGGAAGCGACCGCCGGCTGCGTTCCAGGTCCGAGATCCGCGCCAGCGCCTCGGCCGCCGTGGCCGCGGCGGCCTGATTGGCCTCCTGTTGCCGCGCGAACTCCTCGTCGGGGGCAAGCGCCATGCGCGCGAGGGCCTCTGCGTCCGCGCGCGTGGCCTCGGCCACCGGAAGCACGAGCTCGCGCAGGAGCAGACCATCCTCAGCTTCGCACCGAATGACCCCGGCAAGCACGTTCTGCTCGCCCACGAGGCCGAGATGGACCACGTGGCGGGCCGCCTCCCCCGGGTGCAGCACGTACTCGGTCGGGCCGGTGGGGACGCCGCCAGCGGGCGCAGCCTTATTGGGACCAAAGATCATGAATGAGATCAGCGTCCCCAGCGCGCTCATGATGAAGCGGCCGAATCCCTGCTCGACACCGTAGTTGCCCACCACCGCCGCGATGACCAGGAGCACCAGCGCCATCCCGGCTCCCACCGCGCAGCCGGAGAGACCCCCTCCAAGCAGCCCTCCCAGGACCAGGAGCACCATCACGGCGAGGTAGACCCACTTCGCCACGCTGAGGACCGTGGCGCCCGGAAGGACGAGCGCGAACAGCGTCACGACCCCGCCGCCGATCATCATCGGGATCCACGGCACCAGGTCCCTCTTCTTTTCGCGGTCGGGCGAGATCTGCTCGCCGGCCAGGCTGTCCACCACCCACTGGTACACCGTTTCCGCCCGCGACCGTTCGTCGTCCAGCTTGCGGAACGCGGCATCCGGGTCGAACGCCGAGGCGGGCGACCGCACCGCCGCCGCCACACGTGTCGAGTCGTCCGCGGAGGTGAGGAGCACCGCGAGCTCCGCCTCGCCGGGTTCCCCCACCGGAACGATCGCCAGGGGGCGGGTGAGGAGGCGGATCTCCGGCGGCTTCTCGGGAGCGGACGCCTCACCGGGCTTTGCCACTTCGCCACCGGACGCCGTCTCCTCCGGCAGACACGGCTCCCCGCTGGCGCGGGCTCGCGCGCAGTGGATGCACAGGCCGTCCGGGCCGAAGGAGTGCCGCCGCGCTCTGCCCTGTTCACCCATGGGTCGCTCCCCGATTCTGGTCGGCCGCCCGCCACCCCCTGGTCAGTCGTCCTGCTTGAAGATCTTGAGGTTGGTGGAGTGCCCCGGTGCCAGGCGCGCCTTGGGATTCAGGTAGCGCACCGCGTTGTTCACCGCGATCGCCGCCTCGCCGTAGCCGCAGGAGATCAGCTCCAGCTTCCCTGGATAGTGCACGATGTCTCCGGCCGCCCACACGCCGGGGACGTTGGTCTCCATGACGCCGTTCACCTTGATGGTGTTCTTTTCAAGCTCCAGCCCCCAGCGCGCGATCGGCCCCAGGTCCGGCTTGAAGCCCAGCAGCGCGATCACCGCGTCGGCGTCGACGTGGGTGTCCTCGTCCGTCTCGTTGTTGAAGACGGTGACGCGGGCCACGCACCCGTTCACCCCCTCCATGTGCCGCACCTCGTAGGGCGTGAGGATCTGCACCTCGCCCTTCTCGGCGAGCGACTGCATCTCCAGCACGCTGCTCTTGTGCGCGCGGAACTCGGGGCGCCGGTGGATGAGGGTGACGGAGCGGGCCACGCCGCGCAGCCCCAGCACCCAGTCCACCGCCGAGTCGCCGCCGCCCACGATCAGCACGCGCCGGTCGCGGAAGTCCTCGATCTGGCGGACGTGCGTGTGGGCGCCGCCGCCGTCGCGGTAGTGGTCCTCCCACCCGGGGCACTCCAGCACGCGCGGGTTGAGGGCGCCCTTCCCCGCCGTCACGCACACGGTGCGGGTGAGGAAGTCGCCCGCGGGGGTCACCAGCCGGAAGTGCCCGTCCTCGCGCACCATCTCCTGCACCTCGGCGCCGAGCACGACCTCGGGGCCGAACTGGGTTCCCTGCTCGATCATGTTGTTGGCCAGGTCCTTGGCCAGGATCTTCGGCAGCCCGCCCACGTCGAAGATGTACTTCTCCGGGTAGAGCGCCATCAGCTGCCCGCCGAGCTGCGGAAGCGCGTCCACGATGCGGCACGAGATCCCGCGCAGCCCTGCATAGAAAGCGGCGTACAGCCCCGTGGGCCCGCCGCCGATGACGGTGATGTCCGTGATGTTCGCGTCGCTCACGCGTGTGCTCCAGAGTGGCTGGGTCGCTGGCCCGCGCAGGGTGGCGGGCCGCGCTCCATATAGAGAACGGGCGCGGCCCACGCAAGGAGCCGGGCGCGCCACGCCGCGCATTGCAGCGTGCAAGAAACCTTGCAAGATGGCGCGCGCCAAACGGGCCTCCAGCCGCACCCCGAACGCCTAAACTACACTGCCGCAACCACTTGCATTTCGCGCCACGGATGGCGTGCGCGTTGCCTTAGAGGATGCCGACAGCACGATGGAGTGCTGCAGGACCCAACCCACTCATCCCACTCTGGAGCACTACCATGCGCAACCTCCGCAACCGCGACGGCTTCACCCTGATCGAGCTCATGATCGTGGTCGTGATCATCGGCATCCTGGCCGCCATCGCCATCCCGAAGTTCGCCAACGTGTCCCGCAGCGCCAAGCAGAGC
>DASWNZ010000231.1:0-17347 GCA_036398975.1 Longimicrobium sp. | reverse complement strand
CGGCTCCGGCGGCGTGACGTTGTCCGTCCCGTCCGGCTTCGGCGCCGAGGTGGTGGTCGACACCGGCTCGGGCGGCATCGACGTGGACGTGCCGATGACCGCCCGCACCCTGCGCCGCTCCCGCCTCACCGGCCGCATCGGCGACGGCGAAGGACGTCTCACCATCGACACCGGCTCCGGCGGCGTGCGCATCCGAGGCCGCTGAGCTTCCCAGTTGGATCTTGAATAATGGTCCGCCCGCGCAGAGATGCGCGGGCGGACCGTTTTGCGGCCCAGGATGAACGGCTCCACGATCTCGTCCGTGCACAGTGCGTCGTTGTGGCGTTGCGGGCGTGGCTTGTGCGAGGGAGGTGCTCCACACCCACGCATGAGCGGAGCTCCAGACCATGGTTCAACCTCCTTTCGACAACAGCTACGCGCGGCTTCCGGACCGCTTCTTTGCGCGCGTGGCGCCCACGCCGGTGGCGGCGCCGCGGCTGATCAAGGTCAACGCGCCTCTGGCGGCCGAGCTGGGCCTGGACCCGGACTGGCTCGCCAGCGACGAAGGCGTGCAGGTGCTGGCCGGCAACCGCGTTCCCCCCACCGCCGACCCGATCGCGACCGCGTATGCGGGGCACCAGTTCGGCGGGTTCGTGCCGCAACTGGGGGACGGCCGCGCGATCCTGCTCGGCGAAGTGATCGACCACCGCGGAGTACGCCGCGACGTCCAGCTCAAGGGCGCCGGCCCCACGCCTTACTCGCGGCGTGGCGACGGAAGGGCCGCGCTGGGGCCGGTGCTGCGCGAGTACCTGGTGAGCGAGGCGATGGCGGCGCTGGGCATCCCCACCACGCGCGCCCTCGCCGCGGTGACGACCGGAGAGAGGGTGAGGCGGGAGACGATGCTCCCCGGCGCGGTGTTCGCCCGGGTCGCCTCCAGCCACATCCGCGTGGGCACCTTCCAGTTCTTCGCCAGCCGCGGCGACGTGGAGGGGCTGCGCACGCTCGCGGACCACGTCATCGCCCGGCACTACCCGGACGCGGCCGGCGCGGAGCGGCCGTACAAGGCATTCCTGGCTGCCGTCGCGCGGGCGCAGGCCGAGCTTGTCGCCCAATGGCTGCTGGTGGGGTTCATCCACGGCGTGATGAACACGGACAACATGTCGGTCGCTGGCGAGACGATCGACTACGGGCCGTGCGCCTTCATGGACGAGTACGATCCCGGCACCGTCTTCAGCTCCATCGACGTCCAGGGCCGCTACGCCTACGCCAACCAGCCGTCGATCGCGCAGTGGAACCTGGTGCGGCTGGCGGAGTGCCTGCTCCCCCTGCTGGCCGACACCACCGAGGCCGCGGCCGATGAGGCGAACGAGGCGCTGGGTGCCTTCGCGCCCGTCTTCGAGCGCGCCTACCACGCGGGGCTCGGGCGCAAGCTCGGCCTGCTCACGGAACGCGAGGGCGACCCGGAGCTCGCGCGCGGCCTGCTGGAGGCGATGGCGGAGGGGATGGCGGACCTCACCCTCACCTTTCGGCGGCTGAGCGAGGGTGACGACGAGGGCGTGCGCAGCCTCTTCGGCAACCCCGCTGCATTCGACGAATGGGCGCAGCGCTGGCGCCGACGGCTGGAGGAGGAGCTGGGCGACGCGGAGGCGCGCCGAGCCGCCATGCTCGCGGCCAATCCCGCCTTCATCCCGCGCAACCACCGCGTGGAGGCGGTGATCCGCGCGGCGGTGGACCGGGACGACTTCGCGCCCTTCGAAGAGCTGCTGGCGGTGCTGGCGAAGCCCTTCGAGTCGCAGCCGGGGTTCGAGCATTACATGGAGCCGCCCGCCGCGCACGAACGGGTGCACGCGACGTTCTGCGGCACGTAGAGCGACCGCCTTGTTGCGGGCGACTGAAGTCGCGGCAACAAAAGCACAAAGTCCGTCTGCGCGGACTCGAATCCGAGGATCAGGCGCGGCCGCGTAGTCTCCGCAGGGAGACTTCCCGCGGTTGTTGCCGCGACTTCAGTCGCCAGGCAGCGCACGGCACTTGCAACGTCCGCGGCCCGCTGTTCAACGGGTCCGCGAGCCAGGGAGAAGGCCTATGAGATCATCGGAAAGGTCCGTGTCGGTGTGGGAGACCACCAACCCGCAGCCGGAGTTCCCCCCGCTGCGCGGCGAGGCGGAGGCGGACGTGTGCGTGGTGGGCGCGGGGCTGGCCGGGATGACCACCGCGTACCTCCTGGCCCGCGAAGGGAAGAAAGTCATCGTCCTGGACGACAACGGCATCGGCGGGGGAGAGACGGGGCAGACGACGGCCCACCTTGCCAGCGCGCAGGACGACTACTACCACGTCCTGGAAAAGGTGCACGGCGAGGAGGGCGCGAAGCTCATCTACCAGAGCCACCAGGCCGCCGTGGACCGCATCGGCGAGATCTCCACGGCGGAGGGGATCGAGTGCGACTACCAGCACGTGGACGGCTACTTCTTCCTGGCGCCCAACGAGACGCCCGACTTCCTGCAGACCGAGCTTGAGGCCGCCCGCCGCGCCGGCGCCACGGTGGAGATCGTGGACAAGCTGCCGGTGCCGTTCGACAGCGGTCCGGGGCTCCGCTTCTCGCGGCAGGGGGAGTTCCATCCGCTCAAGTACCTGGAGGGGCTCGCCCGCTGCATCCAGCGCGACGGCGGGCGCATCCACACGCGGAACCACGTGCTGGAGGTGGAGGGCGGCGACCGGCCGGCGGCGCGCGGCGAAGGCTTCGAGGTGCGCGCGGGTGCGGTGGTGGTCGCCACCAACTCGCCGATCAACGACCGGCTCACCATCCACACCAAGCAGGCGCCCTACCGCACCTACGTCATCGGCGCGCGCATCCCTGCGGGCTCGGTGCAGCACGGCCTGTACTGGGACACGCTGGAGCACTACCACTACGTGCGCCTTGCCCGCATCCCCGGCGACCTGACGCACGAGATGCTCGTCGTGGGCGGCGAGGACCACAAGACGGGGCACGAGAACGACATGCAGCTCCGCTTCGACCGGCTGGAGGCGTGGACCCGCGAGCGCTTCCCCATCGAGCAGGTGACGCTGCGGTGGAGCGGGCAGGTGCTGGAGCCGATGGACTTCATCGGGTTCATCGGGCGCGATCCCGGCGGCCAGAAGAACGTCTACATCGCCACCGGCGACAGCGGGCAGGGGATGACGCACTCCACCATCGCCGGCATCCTGATCTCGGACCTGGTGCTGGGGCGCCCCAACCCGTGGGAGAAGCTGTACGATCCCAAGCGGAAGACGATCTCCAAGGACTCCATGATGGAGTTCGCGATGGAGAACGCGGACGTGGCGGTGCAGTACACCGACCTGCTGCCGCTGGGCGGCGACGTCAAGTCGGCCGACGAGATCGCGCCGGGGTCGGGGGCGGTGCTGCAGCGGGGCCTGCACAAGGTGGCGGCTTACCGCGACGAAAGCGGGAAGCTGCACGAGCACTCCGCCATCTGCACTCACCTGGGATGCGTGGTGCAGTGGAACGGGCTGGAGCGGAGCTGGGACTGTCCCTGCCACGGCTCGCGCTTTGCCACCGACGGCGCGGTCCTCAACGGGCCTGCTCCACATCCCCTCAAGAAGCTGGAAGGCGAATGACGGTACGCGCGGCGATCCTCGACATCGACGGGACCCTGATCGACAGCAACGATGCCCACGCCCAGGCCTGGGTGGACGTGGGGAAGGAGATGGGCTTCGACATCGAATTCGGCCACGTGCGCCGCCTGATCGGGATGGGCGGCGACAAGGTCCTCCCCGAGATCACCGGGCTGGAGGACGAATCGGACGAGGCGGAGAAGGTGAAGAAGCGCCGCGGCGAGATCTTCCAGGAGCGCTACCTCCCCACGCTCCAGCCCTTCCCCCAGGCGCGCGAGCTCCTGGAGCGCTTCCGGGCGGACGGGATGGCGCTGGTGGTGGCCACGTCGGCCAGCAAGGACGACATGGGGAAGCTGCTGGAGAAGGCGGGGATCAAGGACCTGATCGAGGAGAAGACCTCGCAGTCGGACGTGGAGGCTTCGAAGCCCGATCCCGACGTCATCGAAGCCGCCGTGGAGAAGGCGGGGTGCAAGCCCTCCGAGGCGGTGATGCTGGGCGACACCCCCTACGATGTGGAAGCGGCGCGCCGTGCGGGCGTCCCCTGCGTCGCCCTGCGCTGCGGCGGCTGGGGCGACGAGGATCTCAAGGACGCCGTCGCCATCTACGACGACCCCGCGGACCTGCTGGCGAACTACGCGGGCTCGCCGTTCGGCAACGGGGCCTAACTGCAACTGCGCCTCACACAGAGCCACAGAGGAGAACTGCAAGGAAGAGGAGGGATCCCGTGTTCCTTCTTGTCCTTTCCGTTCCCTCTGTGGCTCTGTGTGAATTTCTTGGAGGCGGGGCGGCGGGGCGTTACGTTTGGGAGTCGCTCCACATCCATTTGCACAGGCGGTCGCGATGCCGGAAGAGCCCGTCGTACACAGCCATCCCGAGATCCTTGGAGGCACCCCGGTATTCGTGGGAACCCGGGTGCCCGTCCAGGCTCTGCTCGACTACCTTGAGGAAGGCGATACCATCGACAGCTTCCTCGACGCTTTCCCCACGGTGACACGTGCGCAGACGCTTGGCTTCCTCCAGCAGGCGACGCGCGCGCTCATCGGCGGCCTCCGGCGCGCGGCGTGACCGAGCCACCTGGCCCACTCCGCCGCGTCCTACTGGACGAAAATCTGCCCCGGCAACTCGCTCGAGAGCTGCCGGGGCATCTTGTTTCCACCGTGGGCGCAGAAGGTTGGTCTGGTGTCCTGAACGGGGCGCTCCTTCGCCGAACGGAGAATGCGGGGTTCGACGTGTTCGTGACGGCGGACCGCAGCCTCGAGTACCAGCAGACGCTAACCGGACGATCCTTCGGAGTAGTGGTCATCTTCCCCTACCGCCTCAAGCTGGAGTATCTGCTCCCGCTCGTCCCGGCGCTGCGAGCCGTGGTGGGCGCAGTCGCTCCCGGCGCGGTCCTGCACGTCCGCCCCCGGCCGCGCGCGGAGTAGCGTGCGCGTATGCACGGGTTACATTTCGGGCGGTCGGGGGAAGAGCCGGTCTCTTCCCCCTGTTCTGTTTCCGGTGAAGGGCGAGAGGATGGCGACGACGCGGCGGGAGATCGAGGCGGGGCTGGGGGCGGAGGCCACGGGGCCGGTGCCGGGGTGGGGGTGGACCGAGAGCGCGCTGGCGATGATGGTGCTCGTGTGGGGCGTCAACTTCGCCGTGGTCAAGAGCGCGCTGGCCGTCTTCGAGCCGCTCGCCTTCAACGCACTGCGCTTCGTGGTCGCGTCCGTGTTCGTGGGGATCGTGCTGCGCGTGCAGGGCGCGCTCGTGCTCCCCGAGCGGCGGCACCTGGCGCGCATCGTGGCGCTGGGGCTGCTGGGGAACGTGGCCTACCAGATGTGCTTCATCCTGGGCCTGGCGCGGACCCGCGCGGGGAGCGCCGCGCTTATCCTGGCGCTCACGCCCATCCTGACCGCCTTCTTCTCGATGCTCACCGGCCACGAGCGCCCGGGGTGGCGCACCTGGGCCGGCGCCGCGCTCTCGGTGCTGGGAATCGGGCTGGTGACCGGGGCCGGCGCGCTGCTGGAAGGGCACGCCGCGCTGGTGGGAAACCTCATCCTCGTGGTCGCGGCGGCGGTGTGGGCGCTCTACACCGTGGGCGCGCGGCCCATCGTGGAGCGCTACGGCTCCATCCAGACCACCGCGTGGACGCTGTGGGTGGGGACCGCCGGCCTGGTGGTGCTCGGCATGCCCGCCCTCCTGCGCCAGCGCTGGGAAGACGTCGGCGCGGAGGCGTGGGGCGGGCTCTTCTTCTCCGCCCTGTTCGCCATCGGGCTGGCGTATCTCATCTGGTATCGCGGAGTTGAGCGGATCGGCAACACGCGCACTGCCATCTTCTCCAACCTGACGCCCGTGGTCGCCATGATCGCGGCCGCGGTGCTGCTGAAGGAGAGCCCGACCAGCTGGGCCGTGCTCGGCGCCGTGCTGACGCTGGGCGGCGTGATGGTGGTGCGGGCGGACCGGTGAGGGCCCCCTCCCCCCGACCCCCTCCCCCGCCTGCGGGGGCGCAGGGCGGGTGAGGGGGAGAACCCCGCGCTTGTAGCACCGATCCTGTAGGGGCGCGATTCATCGCGCCCGTGTCCGGCGCTGCCTCCGCCGCCCGCCTCAGCACACCGATCCCGTAGGGGCAGACCTGCGTGTCTGCCCACCCTTCCCCCTACGCCAACGCCTGGCTCCCGCACCCCGAACTGTAGGGGCCGCCCCACGTGGCTGCCCGTGCCTTCCGCCACACCATCATGCGCAACTCGGCGCCCAGCCCCGCCGTAGACATCGGAGGCTGGCAACCCGGGCCGAGGCCGCTAGCGGGATCGGGCGTGGGCTTTGCCCGGCCGGCAATGCTGCGGGACAGCCGGTTCAATCCCTATTTCATCCATTTCCCGGGACCGATCATGGCACAGTGCAGCGTCTGTGGAGAGAACGCGGGATTCATGATGTCCATGTGCGATGGGTGCCTCGCGAAGCAGAATGAAGCAGCCAGGATTCGGCGCGAGCAGCCCAGTGAACCCCGCATCGCCGAGCAGACGTGCTCGGGATGCGGGAGCCGGATGGAGCCGCTGGGGCAGCTTCCGCTCCGGACCGGCGGCTTGACGGGCGGGTGGCACATGGTGTTTGGTGAGCTGGCGGATGCGGGCGAGGGAATCCTTACTCTAGACGTCTTTCGATGCAGGGAGTGCAAGCGGGTCGAGTTCTTTGACCTCGACCTGAGCATCCCCGCGCGAGGCTCCCGCGGGGGCTGAAGCGGTCCGGTGCGTCGGTACTGCGGCGCCGCGGTCCGCGCCCCTTGCACGTGTGAGCCCACACCAGGCTGGCGGGGTCCCGGCGGGCCGCGTAGCTTGGGCGCGCCTTACACCCTTCCACCCAGGGGACCCGCCATATGGGATTCAAGCAGGGGTTCTTCCAGTGGGCCGGGCGGATGATGTTCGAGCGTCCGGTGCGCAGCCAGTCGGTCGTGGACCTCGCCTCCACCCTGAGCTCGTCGGGCGACGAGGTGCGCGAGCGGATCGCCGGTAAGGAGGGGACGCCGGCCAACGTGGCGCGGCTTCGCCACATCATCGGCATCGAGCGCTGGGGACAGCAGCGCCTGCGCGTCTTCCTCGGCGACCCGTTCGAGCCCGGGGGCCATCACCCGCACAAGCCGACGGACACGGACTGGTCCGCCCTCCAGACGGAGCTCGCCTCCACGCGCTCGGACACGGTGGCCCTCGCAGCCCAGCTCACCACCACCGACCTCGCCCGCACGGTGCCGCACGACCAGTTCGGCCCGCTCACCGTGCGCGCCTGGCTGGCGTACCTGCAGCGGCACGCCCGGATGGAGTCGAAGCTGATGCGGTGAGGGGCCCTCACCCCCGCTCGTTCCTCGCTGCCCCCTCTCCCGATAACAGGAGAGGGCTCCGCCCTCTGTTATCGAGAGAGGGGGCGTGGGTACCTTGGCGTCACGCCGATGTCATTGTAAGGGCGCGATTTAACGCGCCGAGCTGCGTCGCCGACCGCCCACCGCACCGTCACTGTCGCCGGTAGGGGCAGACCTGTGTGTCTGCCCACCCTCGCCCCCGCCCGACACCCTGGCCACGCACACCAATCCCGTAGGGGCCGCCCCGCGTGGCTACCCGTGCCCGCCTACGGCGTGAACCCCGCGGCGAACCCCGCGCACGCAAACCGCCCCTCTCCCAGCGGTTTGGGAGAGGGGCAGCGAGGAACGAGCGGGGAGAGGGCCCGCTACGTCCAGGGCCGCAGCGAGCGCGCGATCAGGCCGATGCCGCCCATCAGCAGCCCGAGCATCATCAGCGTGCTGAAGAGGGAGGTGGGCTGGAAGTAGACGTCCAGGTTCATCAGGACGCCGGCGAAGATGATGGCGACCCCCGCCACCGACAGGAGCCAACCCAGCGGATTACGCCCGTTGAAGAAGAGGAGCGCGACCCCCGCCATGAACGGGATCAGCGACATCCCGAACCCGCTGACCCCCCACAGGCGCCATCCCCCCGTCGTCACCACCACGCGGCTGGTGACCAGGTAGGCCCCCGCCGCGGCCATCGCCACGCCCAGCAGGAAGGCGCCCACACCGCCCTCCGTGCCCCCCGCACCCCGGCCGCTCCCGGTGACATCGTCGCTCATCTCGACCTCCTGGAAGAAAAGGGGCGCTACGCAGCCGCGCCGCACTGGGAACAGAACCGCGCGGACGCGTCCAGTACGGCGCCGCACCCCTTGCAGTTGCACGGAAGGTTCAGCGGCGCGCTGCACACCGGGCAGAAGCGCCCCCCGCTCACCGGCGTCCCGCACGCGCCGCACTCCGGCACGTCGACGGCGGGCACCTCCGGCGCGGGCGCGGCGACCCTGGCCTCCGGCGCGACCGCGCACGGGGTGCACATCCGCGCGTCCTCGCTCCAGCAGGCGGCGCACACGTCCTCCGCGCAGCGCGTGCACCGGTGCAGGTGCCGGCGGGCCTCCCCGGCGGCGCGGGCGAGCGCCTCGTCGTGACCGCGGTCCCACGCGGGGCCGCGCGTCTCGTTGATCGCCGTGCGCGCCGCGCCGAACATCCCGCCCAGCAGGTCGTCCGCGGCCCCGAGCGCCCTGTCCAGCGTGAGCGCCCCGTGCCGCTCGAACTCCGATCTCCATTCCGCGCCGCACCTCGCGCAACGAAACGCGAACTGGAACCCCTGCGCGGTCGAGAAATCTTCGGAGGGCGTCGGAAGGCGCGGATCGGGCATGCGGTGGCGCGGGGTGCGGGCGTCGGTGCGGCGGAGAGGGCGGGCAGACACGCAGGTCTGCCCCTACGGATTTCGGTGTGCGATGCGATGGTCGAGGAGGGTGAGGATGGGCGCGATAAATCGCGCCCCTACAACAACATCCGCGTGACGCCACGTACCCCACGCCCCCTCTCTCGATAACAGAGGGCGGAGCCCTCTCCTGTTATCGGGAGAGGGGGCAGGCGAGTGTAACGAGCCGGGGGTGAGGGACCCTCACGCCGCCTCCACCGCGGGCTGGCGCAGGTGCTGGGCGAGGGCGGCGACCAGCACCTGTGAGAAGGCCAGCGGCCGCAGGCGCGTCATCTCGCCCTCGGCGCCCATGTGGCGGCCCACCAGCTCGGGGCGGTAGGTGTCCGGAAAGCGCTCGCCGGCCCACGCGTCCAGCGCCTCGCCGGCCAGGCCGCTCTCCACGTGCAGCACCACGCCCTCCGCCGCCTCCTCCACCCGCACGTGCCCCCCGAAGCGCTCCAGCTTCCCCTGGCCGCGAATGACGTCGGCGGCGTTGCGGCGCAGGAGGACGGAGGCGCGCACCTCGCTGTCCGGGGCGTCCCACTCCGGCACCTCGTAGCGCACCACCACGTCCGCGCGCTCGGCCTGGGGCAGGACGTACTCCTTGCTGTCCAGCAGGTGCTGCGCGATGTGCTTCAGCACCTGCGCCTCGGTGTAGCCGCGCGTCTTCACGTCGCGCCGCAGCTTCCAGCGGAAGAGGAGCTCCGGCTCGGGGTAGAGGAAGACGGCCAGGTCGTACATCCCCCGCAGCTCTTCGGTGGGAAAGCCCAGCAGCCCGCGCACGATCACCACCTCGTTGGGCTCCACCACGCGCTGCGGGCCAAAGGTGCCGTCGCTGTGGTCGTACGCGCGGTTGCGGATGGGGCGCCCACGGCGGAAGAGCGCCAGGTGCTCCCTCACCAGCCCCAGGTTGTGCACGGAGGGGTGGAGCGCGGTGAGCCCCATCTCCTCGCGCTCGGCGCGGGTGAAGCGGTGGTAGTCGTCCAGCTCCAGGGTGGCGACGCGCTCCGGCCCCAGCAGCTCGCGGACCCCCTGCGCCACCGTGTTCTTGCCGCTCCCGGAGTCGCCGCTGATCCCCACGATGAAGGGGCGCGGCGCGATGTCCGTCGGTGTGCCGTCCGTCATGGACGGGCGCCCGGGGCGCTCAGTGCGCGAATGCCGGCCATGGCGTGGACCTCGTGCTTGGGTGGGCGTACAGGATAGCGTGGCGGAAGGGAACAGGGAATAGGGAATAGGTGGACGGCACCGGGCGCGCGGTTGCCGTTCCTGATACCTAGTCCCTGATCCCTACTTGGTCTCCAGCCAATTCGTTCCCGTTCCGCTCTCCACCCGCAGCGGCACGTCCAGCTGCATGGCGTTCTCCATGTGGTCGCGCACGCGGGCCAGGAGCGCGTCGGCGCCGGACTGGGGGACCTCGAAGAGGAGCTCGTCGTGCACCTGCAGCAGCATGCGGGCGCCGCCGGAGTCCCGCTTCAGCTCCTCGTGGATGCGAATCATGGCGATCTTGATCAGGTCCGCGGAAGAGCCCTGGATGGGGGCGTTGGTCGCCGCGCGCTCGCCGAAGGCCCGCACGTTGAAGTTGCGGGAGGTGATCTCCGGGATGTAGCGGCGGCGGCCCGTGATCGTCTCCACGTAGCCGTGCGTGCGCCCGAACTCGATCTGCTCGTCCAGGTAGCGCCGCACGCCGGGGAAGCGCTCGAAGTACTGCTCGATGAACGTCTTCGCCTCCGCCTGCGTGATTCCGAGGCGGCCGGCCAGCGAGAAGGGGCCGATGCCGTAGATGATGGCGAAGTTGGTGGTCTTCGCCCGGTCGCGCATCTCCTTCGTCACCTCTTCCGGCGGCACGCCGAAGATGAGGGCCGCGGTCTGGCGGTGGATGTCCGCGCCGGAGCGGAAGGCCTCCACGAACGCGGGGTCGCCCGAGTAGTGCGCCAGGATGCGCAGCTCGATCTGCGAGTAGTCCGCCGACACGAAGACGTTCCCCTCGGCCGGGATGAAGCCGCGGCGGATCTCCGCCCCCATCTCCGTGCGGATGGGGATGTTCTGCAGGTTGGGATCGGTGGAGGAGAGGCGCCCCGTGGCCGCCACCGTCTGGTTGAACGAGGTGTGGATGCGCCCCGTCTCCGGGTTCACCATCACCGGCAGCGCCTCCACGTAGGTGCCGCGCAGCTTCTCCAGCTGGCGGTACTTCATGAGGAGCGTGGGAAGGGTGTGCCCCTGCGCCGCAAGGGCCTGCAGCACGTCCACGTCGGTGGAGGCCCCCGTCTTGGTGCGCTTGATGATGGGGAGCCCCAGCCGCACGAAGAGGATCTCGCGGAGCTGCAGGTTGCTGCCGATGTTGAACTCCGTCCCGGCCTCCGCGTAGATCTCGCGCTCCACCTCGCGCAGCTTGCCGACCAGCTCCTCGTTCATCCGCGCGAAGAACGGCTCGTCGATGCGGATGCCGGCCCACTCCATGTCCGCCAGCACCTCGATCAGCGGCATCTCGATGTCGCGGAAGAGCGGCTCCAGGTGCAGCCGCTCCAGCTCCGGCCCGAAGCGCTCCGCCAGCTGCAGGGCGATGTCCGTGTCTTCGCAGGCGTAGTCCCGCGCCGCCTCCAGCTCCACCTCGGCGAAGGGGATCTGCGCCTTCCCCTTGCCGGTGACCCCCTCGTACGTGCACGTCTTGCAGTCCAGGTGCTGCAACGCCAGCGAATCCAGCCCGTGCTCGCGGCGCCCCGGCTCCAGCAGGTAGCTCGCGATCATCGTGTCGAAGTCGATCCCCTTGAGGTCGATCCCCGCGCGGCGGAAGACGAGGAAGTCGTACTTCAGGTTCTGCCCTACCTTGCGGATCGTCGGGTCCTCCAGCAGTCGAACGAGCGGCTCCACCTCGTCCGAGTGCAGCGGCGGCAGGTTGCGGACGGTCTCGGGCGGCACGTCGCCCACCTCCAGCTCCCCCTGCGAGCGGGTGCGGTGGCCGAAGGGGAGGTAGAACCCCTCGCCCGCCGCCAGGGAGAACGAGATCCCCGCCAGCTCGGCGCGCATGGGGTCGGTGCTGCTCGTCTCCGTATCCACCGACACGCGGCCCGCGGCGCGTATGTCGTCCACGAGCGCGTGTAGCTCGCCGACGTCCTGGACGAGCCGGTAGTCGGCCACCCTGCGGGGCGCCTCGGCCACCTCCGGCGCCGGCCCGGCCCAGTCGCGCACCAGCGTGTGGAACTCCAGCGCCAGCATCAGCTCCTTGAGCGCCGGACGGTCCGGCTCCTTGCGGCGCAGCGCCTCCACGTCCAGCTCCACCGGCAGGTCGCGGCGGATGGTGACGAGCTGCTTGGAGAGGAGCGCCGCGTCGCGGTTGGCGATGAGGGCCTCGCGCGCGCGCTTCGCCTTGATCTCGTCCACGTGCTCCAGGATGCGGTCCATCCCGCCGTACTGTTCGATCAGCTGCACCGCCGTCTTCGGCCCGATCCCCTGCACCCCCGGCACGTTGTCCGACGCGTCGCCGATCAGCCCCAGGTAGTCCGTCACGTGCTCGGGAGAGACGCCCAGCCGCTCGTGCGCGTTGCGCGTGTCCACCCACTCCTCGTCCACCGCCTGGGGCCCGCCGCGCCCGGGGTTCAGCAGGCACACGCCGGGGCGGATCAGCTGGTAGAAGTCCTTGTCGCCCGACACGATGACCGTCTCCAGCTCCGCCGCGCACGCCTGCTCGGCCAGCGTGCCGATCACGTCGTCCGCCTCGTAGCCGGGGAGCTCCAGGATGGGGATGCGGAACGCCTCCACGATCTGCCGGATGCGCGCCAGCGAGCTCTCCAGCTCCGTCGGCATCTTTTCGCGCGTCGCCTTGTAGTCCGGGTAGATGACGTGGCGGTCCGAGGTGCCGGCGTCGAACACCATCCCCAGGTAGTCGGGCTCGTGCTGCTCGATCACCTTGATGAGGAACTTGGTGACCCCCCACGCCGCCGACGTGTTCTCCCCCCTGGACGAGATCAGCGGGCGCGAGATCAGGGCGAAGAAGGCGCGGTAGATCAGCGCGTAGCCGTCGATCAGGTACAGGCGGGGGCGGGTCTTTTCGGGCTTGTCCACGGCGGGCCGGTGTCGGGATGTGCGGTTCGCGCGCGAGGGGCGCGGGTGCTGGGCGGCAATGTACGCCCGGGGCCGGGCGGGGAAAAGCGCTGGCTTGCTTCCTGCCACCGGGGGGCGCGCCGGCTCGCGAGGCGGGCTACGGCAACATCCACGCAGCACAGGAGGAAGGTACCATGAAGAAGCAGATGCTGAGGCTCGCCCTCGTGCTGGCGATCGCGCCGGCCGCGTACGGCTGCCGCACCGCCACCACGCTTGGCGCCGGTGCCGCCGCGGGCGCCGCCGCCGCCACGCAGGTCAACCAGAACGTCGAAGCCACCATCAACGCCCCCATCGCCACGGTGGACAGCCGCGCCCGCGCCGCCCTCCAGATCCGCGGCATGACGCTGACCGACGCGTCGTACGAAGAAAACGCCACGGAGCGCGAGTACGAGGCAACCCAGGGCGACAACGTGGCCCACATCAAGCTCGTGTCGAACGGCGCCAGCAGCACGCGCGTGGCCGTCTCGTACCGCCGCGGCAGGGTGGACTACAGCAAGGACGAGGCGCAGCAGATCCTGCGGCTCATCCAGAACACCCGGTAGACCGCGCCTCACACAGAGCCGCGGAAGAGGGACGACAGGAAGAACGGAGAGGACCCCACCGCGCGGTTCTCTCCGTTCTTTCGTCTGCGTGAGCCATGCGGCCGCGGTTCCCTCCGCGTCTCCGCGCCTCCGCGTGAGCCCCGCTTTTCCGCCAATCGGCGCGCGCCTGGAGCACAGCGGGGAATGGAACTTGCTTTCGCTCGCCGCCGAAGACCCGGCAATGCACCGCACACATGGAACGCCCGGAGGAAGCGCAAAGTGGCCCTGAATCGCAATACGACGCGCGCCCTGCAGCGGCAGATCGACCTGACCACGGCCGTCTGCCAGGAGCGGCTGCTCGCGACGCATGTCCGCCACGTGCTCGCCCTCGTTGACCTCGTCTCGCCGGACGTCCAGTTCGACTCCGCGCTCGACATCTACGCCCGCATCCTGCGCCTGTCGCCCGAGCAGGCCCGCAACGTGGGGAGCCGCGCGCTCGCCTCGCTGGGGCACCGCGGCGGCCTGCACGACGCGGAAGACCCCAGCGTGGAGCTGATGGAGGACGACGCGGCCGACCGCGAGGACGCGCGCGCGGCGGAGGCCGCGGGCGCGGCGGGGGGGCGCTTCGACGCCATCTTCGGCCGCGTGCGCCGCCGCATCCGCGGGCGCGTGCACGACAAGCTGCGCGACCGGATCAACCTGGCCACCGCCCGTGCCGAAGACTCGCTCTTCAACACGCACGTGGAGAACGCGCTGATCTTCGCCCGCGCCCTCTCGGACGAGGTGCCGCTCCACGAGTCGGTGGACCTGTACCTGGAGATCATGGCCGTTCCCGAGGGCTACTCGGACGTGGTGTTCAACCGCGCCCTGCGCACGGTGGCGGACGACACGCTTCCCCCGCTGGCGCCCGCGCGCGCCGTGGGGCATCAGCCGCCCGTGGAGCCGCCGCTGGCGACGGCGTAGGCGGGACGGCGGGGGCATGGCGCCCCCGCGACGTGGACGGTGTGGAACGGAGGGCACCGAACCTGCATGGGCCGGGGCCGAGTAAACGCGGGGCGCAAAAGGGGAGGGGACGGGGTGAGCTGGAGCGCAACCATCTGGGCGGGATTCGTGGCGAGCGTCCTGGCGGCGTGCGTCTTCTGGCTTTTCCGGACGTTCAACCTCACCCTGTTCAGCCCGACCACCCAGATCGGCTGCCTCTTCAGCGAGGAGCCGAAGGTGCCGGTCACGGAAACGGTGGGGCTCCTGCTGTACCTGGCGCTCGGGATGACGGTGGTGGCGGCGGCGTACGCCGCGCTCATCCGCATGCTGGGCGGCTCGGGGTGGGACGCGGGTGTGGTTGTGGGGGCGGTGCACGGCGCGCTCACGGTGGCCGCGCTCCCCCTGCTGGGCAGGGCCAGCCGGTGCGTGCGGAAAGGACGCATTCCGCACCCCGGCACGCTGGGACTGAAGTGGGGGACCTCTACGCCGGCGGTGGTCGTTTTGGGCCACATGGTGTACGGGGGCGTCCTGGGAGCGGTGCTGGCGGGCTTCGCGACGGTGAACCCCTAGCCCAAGGAGGTGCCGGAGCTCTCGCGGATACCGGTCGGTGAAGGGCGGTTGGGCGCGCGCACGGTGCGCGCGAGTGTGGAAGTGTGAGGGTGTTTGAAGGGCTCCCCGCGGGCGACTGCCCCGGAAGGAGTTCGGTAACCTGGCTCGGAGAGGACGCGATGAAACGTTTGGTGACATGCGCGCTGGCGGCTGCGGCCCTGGCGGCGGGTACGGTGGGAGACGCACAGGCGCAGGACATGATGGGACGGCGCGCCAGCCAGTTCGACCTGGGGATCTACGGCGGCGGCGCGTACACGACGGACTGGTTCACCACCCCTGAGCAGGGCGACGAGGAAGAGGGCTGGACCCCCGGGTTCTCCAGCATCTTCGGCGGCCTGGCGAACTTCTGGTTCACCCCGTCGCTGGGGCTGCGCCTCCACGGCGCGTACATGCCGCAGAAGCTGCCGCAGGCGGAGGGCTTCGAGTCCGACGCGCTGGTGACGAACAGCTACCTGTACGACCTGAACCTGGTGTTCCGCCCGTTCTTCTCGGCGGCGGAAGGCATCATGCCCTCGGTGTACTTCTTCCTGGGCGGCGGTGGCTACACGGCCGACATCGGCGACTTCATGACGCCGGGCGTGGCCGACGACGAGATCCGCTGCATTCCGGCGGCGGTGTGGCTGGCGAACGGCGTGTGCGTCTCCACGCACCGCGACTACGCGACGGTCGGGCAGGGCACGGTGGGTGTGGGCGCGGACTTCTTCCCGTTCGGGCCGGTGACGCTGTTCGGTGAAGTGGCGGTGCACGGCTACGACTCGCCGGCGCACGTGGTGAACGAGAACGCGAACGGTGAGGACAAGTTCACCTTCACGCCGCGCGCGGTGCTCGGCCTCAAGGCGCTGTTCGGCGACATCATGCCGCCGCCGCCGGCGGTCGAGCCGCCGCCGCCGCCGCCGATCGTCGAGACTCCGCCGGCCCCGCCGATCGTCGTTCCCGAGGCTCCGCGCCCGGTGGACATCCGCATCTGCGTGGTGCAGGACGGCAACCTGACGGAGCTGCAGGCGCAGTACAACCAGACCGCGGGTGACACCACGGTCAACGGGCAGCCGTTCGGCACGGTGCACGCGACGGGTGCGCAGTACGCGGCGAACGCCACCTGGTTCATCAACAACGAGCCGGTGACGTTCCAGAACCGCCGCTTCGTCAAGTACGGCCTGCCGCGCGTGCTCGGCGTCAACGAGGTGACTCGTGTGGGCGAGTTCCAGGGCGTGTCGCTCTTCGCCGAGGCGGGCCAGACCCGTCCGGACGTGGTGTACGTCCCGGTCCGTCCTGGCTGCGAGTTCCAGCCGTACCAGGTCGAGGTCAAGACCGGCAGCGTCCGCGGCGAGTAACCGCGGAGGGTGCAGGTGCAGCAAAGGAGGGGCGCCCCGCGAGGGGCGCCCCTCCCCTTTCTTTTTCGGGTCGAGCGCGACGAGGGGCGGGCGTCGGGGCCGGGGTGTGCGCGCTGAACGCGCGGTGTGTCGTTGTGCAACGCGCCGCCCGCGGGCGGACACATGGCGGGTCCCGGCGGCAATGATGGCGCGCTGTGTAGATTCGTGTGTTTGGCGGGGAATCGGCGGCGCACCTTGCGAATGGCGCGCATGTGTCCCATGCAACACATACGCGTGTCGTTTCGTTTCAGGTGGTGCCATTGCAAGGGGACAGTGGAGTACAACGCAGATGTTTGCTGCACTCGCCCTAAGGAGCGCCCGTGCAGTGTGTTGCGCCACGCGCGCGTGGGGGTGCAATAGCCGTGGGAGAGGTGGCACCGAACTTGTATAAGGGCGCAGCCGAAGTACAGGCTTCCCATCACGGGGGAGCCCATGTGACACTCAGTCAGGGAGAGAATCAATGAAACGTTTGGCAATGTCCGCTGTTGCAGCTACCCTGCTGGCCGGGATGGCCGGCCAGGTGCAGGCGCAGGACATGGCGGGCCGCCGCGCCAGCCAGTTCGACCTGGGGATCTACGGCGGTGGCGCGTACACCACCGACTGGTTCACCACCCCGGAGCAGGGCGACGAGGAAGAGGGCTGGACCCCCGGGCTCTCCAGCATCTTCGGCGGCCTGGCGAACTTCTGGTTCACGCCGTCGCTGGGGCTGCGCCTCCACGGCGCGTACATGCCGCAGAAGCTGCCGCAGGCGGAGGGCTTCGAGTCCGACGCGCTGGTGACGAACAGCTACCTGTACGACCTGAACCTGGTCTTCCGCCCGTTCTTCTCGGCGGCGGAAGGCATCATGCCCTCGGTGTACTTCTTCCTGGGCGGCGGTGGCTACACGGCCGACATCGGCGACTTCATGACGCCGGGCGTGGCCGACGACGAGATCCGCTGCATTCCGGCG
>DASWNZ010000230.1:0-28685 GCA_036398975.1 Longimicrobium sp. | reverse complement strand
TGACGCTCCCCGTGGTGAAGGGGGTGGAGTTCTTTCCGGCTGCCTTCCTGGCGCCGGTGTGGATCCGCAGCGGCCCGGCGAAGCTCAACGTCGCGCGGGGCACGGACCTGGTGTTTCCGTTTTCGCAGGGCACCGCGCCCGCCGAGCTGGGCCCGGCGCTCTACGAGTTCTGGCGGCTGGATCTCACGAGGGGGCGGCAGACGCTGAACGTCAACAGCTCCGGGCCGCTCCCCTCCCGCATCGTGGTCCCCGCCGCCTCGGTGCCCGCGGACAGCTCGAACGTCCTCCAGGTGGAGGTGGTGGTGAACCGGGGCTTCCGCGCGGATTCTAGGGGAGATTCGTCGTTCGTCACCGTCTTCACCCGCTCGGCCGTGCGCTGGTCTGTGGAGCTGACGCCGTAGCCCGCCCTCGTCCGCTCCGCGCCGGGCCCGCTCTCCTGTCCAGGGGAGCGGGCCCTTTCGCGCGTGCCCGGGGGGCGGTAGCCTTTCCGGCGATGCCGCCGCGCGGAGGACGGCGCGGCTCCGGGGGGGTGGACGGCAACGGGAGAGGGCGATGTTCCGCGACGACCTGCTGGCGGAGAAGGTGGTGCTGGTGACGGGGGGCGGCTCCGGGCTGGGGCTCTCCATGGCGAAGCGCTTCGCCTCGCTGGGCGCGCGGGTGGCGATCACGGGACGCAGCGAGGAGCGGCTCCAGGGTGCCGCCGGGGAGATCGACCCCTCGGGTGAGCGCGTCTTCGGCGTGCCGTGCGACGTCCGCGACTTCGCGCAGGTGGAGGCGATGGTGGGCGCGGTCGTGGGGAAGTGGGGCGGCATCGACGTCCTGGTGAACAACGCCGCCGGCAACTTCCTCTCCGCCACCGAGGACCTTTCCCCCAACGGCTTCCACGCGGTGGTGGGGACGGTGCTGTACGGGACCTTCCACGCCACGCTGGCGGTGGGACGCGCGATGATCGAGCGCGGAAAGGGCGGGAGCATCCTCAACATCGCCACGACGTATGCCTGGACGGGCTCGGCGTTCGTGGTGCCCTCGGCGGCGGCCAAGGCGGGGGTGCTGGCGATGACGCGCTCGCTCGCCGTGGAGTGGGCCACCTACGGCATCCGCTCCAACGCCATCGCCCCCGGCCCCTTTCCAACTGAGGGCGCGTGGAAGGCGCTGATGCCCACCCCCGAGCTGGAGGCGGAGGCGCGCAACCGCATTCCCATGAAGCGCTTCGGCGAGCACGAGGAGCTCACCAACCTCGCCGCGTTCCTGGTCTCCGATGCGTCGCCGTACATCAACGGCGAGTGCGTGACCATCGACGGCGGCGAGTGGCTGGCGTCGGGCGGCGAGTTCAACGGCTTCACGCGCATGCCCCGCGAGGCGGTCAAGGGCGCGCTACGCGGCATGCGGAAGGGTAAGGATTAACTGCCGTCGCACACAGAGTTACAGAGCCACAGAGAGAACCGCAGAAGGGTTTCTCTGTGGCTTGCGGTTCCCTCTGTGTTCTCTGTGTGAGGCTTTTTTTTGGTCTAACACGAAACTGCTCATGAACGCGGCGCTGCTGGCCATCGGTGACGAGATCGTCGCGGGGCTGACGACGGATACGAACTCCGGGTTCCTGGCCGGCGAGCTGCGCGCGGTGGGCGTGGAGCCGGTGGGCGGGTTCGCGGTGACGGACGATGAAGACGCCATCGTGCGGGCGCTGGAGCGCGCGCTGGAGGAGGCGGAGATCGTCGTGTGCACGGGCGGGCTCGGGCCCACGGCCGACGACCTCACGGCCGCGTGCGTGGCGCGGCTGGCGGGGAAGCCGATGGTGATGCACGAGGCGTCGCTGGCGCACATCGAGGGGATCTTTCGCGCCCGCGGCATCGAGATGCCCGCCAACAACCGGAAGCAGGCGCTGATCCCGGATGGCGCCACCGTCATCCCCAACCCCACCGGCACAGCGCCCGGCATCATCTGCCCCGTGGAGCGCGGCGGCGTGGCTCGCTTCGTCGCCTGCCTTCCCGGCGTGCCGCGCGAGATGCGGCGCATGGCGCGGGAGACGCTCATCCCCTGGGCCGCGGCGCGCAACCCGGGGCGGCGCTTCTTGTCGCGCGTCTTCAGCACCTTTGGGCTCGCGGAGAGCAAGCTCGACGAGTTGCTGGTGGGCGTGGTCGACCCCGCGGAGGCGCGCCTCGCCTTCCGCGCCGCCTTCCCGCGCGTGCAGGCCCGCATCACCGTGAGCGGCGCGCCCGGCGACGACCTGGAGGAGCGCCTGGACGCGCTGGAGGCCCGCGTGCGCGAGCGGCTCGGCACGTACGTCTACGCCATCGGCGACGAGGGTTTGGAGCAGACCGTCGGGCGCCTGCTCAAGGAGCGCGAGATGACGCTGGCCGTCGCCGAATCGTGCACCGGGGGGCTGATCGGGCATCGCATCACCGACGTCCCTGGAAGCTCGGCGTACTTTCTTCTCGGCGTCGCCACGTACTCCAACGACGCCAAGGAGCGGATTCTAGGCGTGCGTGCGAAAACGTTGCGCGAGCACGGCGCCGTCAGCACCCAGACGGCAGAGGAGATGGCAGACGGGGTGCGCCGCCTGGCACTGGCCAGCATCGGCGTCTCCACCACGGGCATCGCGGGCCCCGGCGGCGGCTCCGCGGAAAAGCCGGTGGGCACGGTGTGCATCGCGGTGGCGTGGGATGGCGGCGTCTGGTCGCGCCGCTACGACGTGGGAGACCGCGGGCGCGAGTGGGTCAAGGGGATGACCGCCCAGATCGCCCTCGACCGCGTCCGTCGCCACCTCCTCGGCCAGACCGAAGAGACGCTCACCGCCGCGGCCGGCGGCGTGCGCCCGCAATGACGATGGATCGCTCTCTCACGCATCTGAGCAAGTGGATGAGCCTCGTGCTCCGCCACGAGCCGGCGAAGTTCGGCGTGGAGCTGGACGATGCCGGGTGGACGCGCGTGGACGACCTCCTGGCCGCCGCCGTCCGCGCCGGCGTGCCGCTCGACGACGCCACCCTCTGCCGCGTGGTGGCCGAGAACGACAAGAAGCGCTTCGCCCTCAGCGACGACGGCGCCATGATCCGCGCCAGCCAGGGCCACTCGGTGGAGGTGGAGCTCGGGCTGGAGCCGGTGGAGCCGCCGCCCGTCCTCTTCCACGGCACCGCGACGCGCTTCCTGGACTCCATCCGCCGCGACGGTCTGATCCCCGGATCCCGCCGCCACGTCCACCTCTCCGCCGACGAAGACACCGCCACAACGGTGGGAGCGCGCCACGGCCGTCCCGCCGTCCTGCGCATCGACGCCGCGCGCATGCACGCCGCCGGGCACCGCTTCTTCCTCTCCGCCAACGGCGTGTGGCTCACGGACACGGTGCCCGCGGAATACCTTCATCCTGAGTTGTAACCTACGACTGGAGGGAGACTGCACCCGCACGCAGATTGTCTTTCGCGTCCGTCGTCGTGGACGAAAGTGCACACTTTGTGGTATATTGTCCGAGGAAGCCCACTTTCTCGCTGAAGTCCTATGCCCGGACACGCATACCGACAACTCTTCGATCTCGCCGCCGACCAGCATGGTTACGTAACAACGGCGCAGGCGCGGGCGGAAGGTATTCGTCCGGGCACTCTCGCGATGATGGCCAGCAGGGGGACGATCGAGCGTGTAAGCCGCGGCCTTTATCGTCTGAGGCACTTCCCGGTGGCCGCGGGCGCATCGTACATGGAGGCGAGTCTTTGGCCGGCGGGCGTACGTGGCGTGATTTCACACGAGTCTGCGCTGGCGCTGTACGAGATCTCGGATGTGAACCCGTCGAAGATCCACGTCACGGTACCCGGGGTATTTAGAGTACGGCGCCGTGTCCCGGACCATCTCGTCATCCATCACGCCGATCTGAAGGACGGCGAGATCGACTCGGTAGACGCGGTTCCCGTCACCACCCCCGAGCGCACGATCCTGGATTGCGGTGCCGCTTACCTGGGCCCGGAGCTGATTCGGCAAGCGATCGATGACGGTGAGCGGAACGGACTGCTCTCCCGCCGGACCGCGGAGGTGCTCCGATCTCGACTCCTCCCTCTCTGAGGACGATGCGACCCCCTTCACCCCCGCGTTCGGCGGAGATGCTCTCGCGCTGGGCGGATGCTTACGCTCGGCAGATCGGCCAGGATGTAGCACGCGTACGACGCTGGATCTCGTTCATGGCTCTGGGAGGCGCGCTGGAGCAAGCGGGCTTCGATGGCGAAGGTCCAAAGTTCAGCATCAAGGGCGGGGTTGCCCTCGAGCTGAGACTCCGTGGTCGTGCGCGGGCTACCAGGGATCTGGACCTTGTGCTCAACGACGCCCACACAAACCTGATCGACGCGCTGGACAGCGTACTCCGGAACCGGTGTGAAGGGTTTACTTTCCGCCGACGCGGGGAGGTCCGCTGGCTTCCGGGCGGTGCCGTGCGCGCGGACGTGGCCGTCCAGTACGGAGGAAGTACCTGGGGCAGGATTCAGGTCGATCTGGGGCGGACGGAGAGGAGCGGCGGTGTGGCGGTCGAGATGGTCGAAGGACTGGACCTATCCTTCTTCGGCTTCGAATTCCCTGAGCGCGTCCCCTGCCTCTCGCTGTATGCACAGGCTGCCCAGAAGATCCACGGGCTTACTCTCCCTTCCAGGCCGGGCTGGCGGAATGATCGGTTCAAGGATCTTGTCGACCTGCTCCTGATCGAAGAACTGATTCAGGACCACGATGCCCTGCGCCGCGCGTGCGAGGACCTGTTCGCGATGCGGAACACGCACCCGTGGCCGCCGTTTGTGGAGGCTCCAGGTAGTTGGGTGGAGCCGTTCAGGCGGATGGCCCTCGAGGTGGACCTGCCCGTAACAGACGTGAACCAGGCTGCGTTTCGCATCCGCAGGCTCATCAACGATGTCGATCCGAACGCCCAGATCTTCAGAACGTTGGTCGTGCAGGCGGGGATCTCCGCAACGAACTGGTACTACGCCTTAGGCGCGGATGACCGACCGTACCGCGTGCCGATCACCACTGCGGAGGCGCTGATGGAGCGTAGCTCTGCGGTCCTGCCGGAGATTCCAGAGGCCTGGTACCGCGACCCGGGCGGGATCGTTCTGGTGGAGATCCTGGTGTTCATGCGCAATCGGACACCTGCACTTGTTGCGCAGGCGGCCACTCATGAAATTGCCATCGAAGACACTGCTCTCAGGACCGCAGCGTTTCTTCCGCCCGTTACCTGGGAGAACCTTGCCGAAGAAGTCCTGCGAAGGGCAAAATCGGTGAGCTCGTCACGAACGATGCTCGCGGGCTTTCTCGCAGCTGGCGGTGGCGTGAGCGCAAGAACCAAGCGAGAACTGTTTGGTGTTACGGTCCGGGGGGCCCTTGTCATGAGTGCGGACACCCTGAACGCTGGGCACCGGCGATCACCGGTGTGGAGCTTCGCCGAGGACGACCTAGTGATCCCGGTGATCTCCACGCGACCTGAATCAGGAGGTTCATGAGGCCCAAAACCGTCCTCATCACCGGCGCGTCGGCCGGCATCGGCGCGGCGTGCGCGCGCGCGTTTGCGCGTGAGGGAGTGCGGCTCGTGCTCGCCGCGCGTCGTACGGAGCGGCTTCAGGCGCTGGCGGAGGAGCTTCGCGCGGCGCACGGCACCGAGTGCCACCTGATCGCGCTGGACGTGCGTGACGGCGAAGCGGTGGCAGAAGCGCTGGGCGGACTGCCGGCCGAGTGGGCCGAGGTGGACGTCCTGGTGAACAACGCCGGGCTAGGGCGCGGGATGGAGAAGCTGCAGGAGGGGACGCCGGCGGATTGGGACGAGATGATCGACACCAACGTCAAGGGCCTCCTCTACACCACCCGCGCGCTGGTGCCGGGAATGGTGGAGCGCGGCCGCGGGCACGTCGTCAATCTCGGCTCGGTGGCGGGGCACGAGGTGTATCCCGGCGGCGCCGTCTACTGCGCCACCAAGCACGCGGTGGACGCCATCACGCGCGGGCTGCGGATGGACCTGCTGGGCACCGGCGTGCGCGTGAGCACCGTCGACCCGGGAATGGTGGAGACGGAGTTCAGCGTGAATCGCTTCCGCGGCGACGAGGAGCGCGCCCGCCGCGTGTACGCCGGCATGACTCCGCTGACGCCCGACGACATCGCCGACGCCGTCCTCTGGTGCGCGACGCGCCCGCCGCACGTGAACATCGACGAGATCATCCTGAAGCCCACCGACCAGGCCAGCGCCACGCAGGTGCACCGCCGCGGCTGAGCGTCACGCCGGCTTCTACGGATTGGCCTCACGCGGAGGCGCGGAGACGCAGAGAGAACTCCGCGTGCTCCTCCGCGGCTCCGCGTCTCCGCGTGAGATTGCAGTCAAGGGCCTTGCCACGGAGCCCCGCGGCGGAAAGGTTGGGGGGATGTTCTATCTGCGCATGTTCGCCGCCCTGCTCGCCTTCGTGGCCGCATCCACGTACGGCGTCGTCATCGCCCTCACGCGCCGCGACAGGTCGCGCGTGGCGCACGACTACGCGCACCTGCTGCACCGGTGGATGCTCCCCATCTTCCGGCAGCGGGTGACGCTGCGCGGCGCCGAGCACCTGACGGCGCACCGGCCGTGCATCTTCATCGCCAACCACCAGAGCCTGCTGGACGTTCCGGTGCTGGCCGTGTGCTTCGCGCCGGGCTCCGTGGTGATCGCCAAGAAGGAGATCCGCAGCGTCCCCTTTTTCGGGTGGCTCTACATGGTGACGGGCAACCTGCTGATCGACCGCGGCAACACCGCGCAGTCGGTGGGGATGCTGCGCGCGGCCGAGGACGCCATCCGCGAGCGTCGGGTCGCGGTGTGGATCTTTCCCGAGGGCACGCGCGGCGAAGTGCCGGGCAAGCTCCTTCCGTTCAAGAAGGGAGGCTTCCGCATGGCGGTGGCGACGGGCGCGCCGCTGGTGCCGGTCGTCGCGTCGCCGCTGAAGCCGAAGTCCGATCTCGTGCGGCGGCGGCTGGACCCCAACAACATCGAGATCCGCATCCTGGAGCCGATCCCCACCGCCGGCCTCGGCGAGGGCGACGTCGCCGCCCTGATGCACGAAGCGCAGCGCCGGATGGGCGCCGCGCTCGCGGAAATGGCTGCCGAACGGGGGATCGCGCCGCCCGCTCAGGGGCCCGTCGTCGGCTCCGGCGGGGTGTCGGGCCTGGGGATCGGGGGCGGAGACTCGGCGGCCAGGCCGTCGTAGTCGGGGGCGGCGAGGCCGAAGGCGTGGAGCACGGCGCGCTCCATCCAGCGGTCCACCGCGCCGCCGGTGTAGGCGGGGAGGGCGGCGACCTGGCGGGCGGTGGCGCCCATGATCCACGCATCCTCGCCACGGTCGCGGAGCTCCACCGTCTCCATCGGCACCAGGACGTGCCGGTCCTCGCGCAGGTTGAATAGGTCGTCCGCCAGGTCCACGGAGATGAAGCGGATCTTCATGGCGACGGGGTCCACCAGCATCTCCTTCACCACGCCGACGCGCTCGTTGTCGCCCGCGAAGACCGTCCAGCCGCGCGGGTTGGGCGCGCCTTTGGCCAGGCGGAAGTCGCGCGCCTCGCTGAGCGGCACGATGCGGTGCTCGCCGCTGTCCGCGACGTTGGGCGCGTCGCCGTAGAAGCGCGGGTGGGCGCGCTCCATCTCCTCCAGAACGGCGGCGCTCAGCGGCTCGCCCTCGAACGCGGGGAGCGCCTTGACCTCCGCCGCCGTCCACGGCGAAACCACCAGCGCCCCCGACGACCACTCCAGCACCTCGGCGGGCACCAGCACGTGCTTGCGAAAGAGCCCCAGGTTCACCGACACGAAGCGGATCTTGCCGTCGCGCCCGAACAGCAGGTCCGCCAGGTCGCCGATCTTGGCCCCCTCACGGTCGGTCACGTCCCACCCCACCAGGTCGCGGGTGCGGAGCACTTCGGCCCGCGGCGCGGTTGATTCGGTCATGGTGTTCCTCGAGTTGAAAGCCCCCTCCCCCCGGCCCCCTCCCCCGCCTGCGGGGGCGCAGGGCGGGTGAGGGGGAGAACTCCGCGCGCTCCGCCGATGCCTCCGTAGGGGCGTGATTTATCGCGCCCGTGCCCGACGCCGCTGCGCCCCGTCCACCGATGCCGGTAGGGGCAGACCTGCGTGTCTGCCCGCCCCTGCCCACGCCGCGATGCGCGCATCATGCGCCGGCACCCGTAGGGGCCGCCCCACGTGGCTGCCCGTGCCCGCCCAGGCACCGCCGCCCGCCACGCGCACGTTGTTCTCCCCCTCTCCCGAGACGAGAGGGGCACCCTCTCCTGTTATCGGGAGAGGGGGCCGGGGGGTGAGGGCCCCCTACGGCGCCGGAATCACGATCGTCTGCCCCGCGCGCAGCTGGTCACTGCCCAGATCGTTGGCGCGGCGGATGGCATCCGTGCTCACGCCATACCGGCGCGCCAGCCCGAACAGCGTCTCGCCCGCGGCGACGGTGTGCGTGCGCCGCCGCGCCGCCGCGGGTCGGCCGGATGCCGGCGCCGGACGGGCGGGAGCCGCGGCCGGACGCTCGGGCGTCGTGGGGCGTGCCGGCGTCGTGCCGGACGGGCGCGGCGCGGGCGGAAGACGCAGCACCATGCCGGCTTCCAGCGCGCCCGCAGTGTCATTGGGGTTCAGCACCCGGAGTTGCGCCGTCGTCACGCCGTAGCGCCGCGCGATGGCGGAGAGCGTTTCCCCCGCAGCCACCCGGTGCGTGCGCGGCCGGGGGCGTGTCGCGGGCGCGCTCGCGGTGTCGCGGCGAGCCGGAGTGCGTGCGGTCGTGTCGCGGCGCGCAGGGCTGCGGCGGGTGGCTGTGTCCGCGCGCGTGGTGCGGCGCGGCGTCGTGGTGCTGGCCGAATCGGCCGTTTCGCTCGCGGCGGAGTCGCGCGGCTCGGCGGGCTGCTCGGCGGCGGGAGCGGCGCGGCGGGTGGTGCGCGACGGAGTGATCCACACGACCTCGCCCTCCACGCGGTGCGGGGTCGGGCGGCCGGTGGACTCCACCGAGAACGGCGCAGCCCAGCGCGATGGGCGAACCGGGGCGGCCGGAGCGGAATCGGCGGGGACCGTGTCGGCGGGCTCGGTGGTCTGGGCGAGCGCGGCGCCCGGGGCCAGCAGGAGCGCGGCGAGCAGCGCGGCGCGCAGCGTCATCGGGCCGTCGGGACGCGTGCGCGGCGGTGCTTCACGTACTCAAAGACGCCCGGCAGAATCGACAGGACGATGATGGCGATCACCACGGTCTCGAAGTTGTTCTTGACGAACGGCACCGCGCCGAAGAAGTACCCCGCAAAGAGCATCGACGAGACCCACAGGATCCCGCCCACCACGTTGTACAGGAGGAACTTGGGGTAGTCCATCTTCGACGCGCCCGCCACGAACGGCGCATACGTGCGCACGATGGGCATGAAGCGCGCGAGGATGATCGTCTTTCCGCCGTACTTCGCAAAGAAATCCTGCGTCTTCACCAGGTACGCCGTCTTCAGGATGCGCGCGTCGTCCTTGAACACCCGCGTCCCCACCGCCTGCCCGATCCAGTAGTTGACCGTGTCGCCCAGGATGGCAGCGGCCAGCAGGACGGCGAACAGGGGGAAGATGGAGAGCCCCATCTGCGGGTTCGCCGCCAGCGCCCCGGCGGCGAAGAGGAGCGAGTCGCCCGGCAGGAACGGCGTCACCACCAGCCCGGTCTCGCAGAAGATGATGCCGAACAGGATGGCGTACGCCCACGTCCCGTACTGGGTGATCAGCGCGCCCAGGTGGACGTCGAGGTGGCGGAAGTAGTCCAGCGCCGTTGCGAAAAAGCTCATCCCGGACCTGACTGGGGGTGCGAGTGCGGCGTCCCGGCAAGGGGACCGCGGGAGGCGAATGCTATCGTAAAGCTCGGCCCGATACAAGACTGCGGCCAGGCGGTTGACGCACCCGTTACCCTTGGAGAGCAGCTTCGCGGCCCCCGAACCCAGACAGGCGGACGATGTTGGAGCAGACCCCCCCGGCGCTCACCGCCGACGAGTCGCTGCGCTACGCGCGGCACCTGATCCTTCCCCACGTGGGCCCCGCCGGGCAGGCGCGGCTCAAGGCGTCGCGCATCCTGGTGGTGGGCGCGGGCGGGCTCGGCTCGCCGGTGGCGATGTACCTGGCCGCGGCCGGCGTGGGGACGCTGGGGATCGTGGACTTCGACGTGGTGGACGCCACCAACCTGCAGCGGCAGGTCATCCACGGCACGCGCGACGTCGGCCGCCCCAAGCTGGACTCCGCGCGCGACCGCATCGCCGAGATCAACCCGCACGTCCACGTGGAGGGCTTCGCGCTGCGCCTCACCTCGGCCGACGCGCGGGAGATCGTGCGTGGCTTCGACGTGGTGATCGACGGCACCGACAACTTCCCCACGCGCTACCTGCTGAACGATGCCTGCGTGCTGGAGGGGAAGCCCAACGTCTACGGCTCCATCCTGCGCTGGGATGGGCAGGCCTCCGTCTTCTGGGCGAAGCGCGGCCCGTGCTACCGCTGCCTCTTCGCCGAGCCGCCGCCGCCGCACCTGGTGCCCAACTGCGCGGAGGGCGGCGTGATGGGAGTGCTGCCGGGGATCATCGGCTCCATCCAGGCCACGGAGACGCTCAAGATCGTGCTGGATGAGGGGGAAACGCTGGTGGGGCGGCTCTTGCTTTTCGATGCGCTGCGGATGAGGTTCCGCGAGATGCGCCTCCGCCGCGACCCGGCGTGTCCCGCGTGCGGCGAGCACCCCACGATCCACGACCTGATCGACTACGAGCGCTTCTGCGGCGTCGGCACCGCCGAGGCCCAACGGGAGGATGGCATGCACGACGACGTACCCGAGATGACCCCCACGGAGCTGAAGGCGCGCCTGGACCGCGGCGATCGCGTCACCATCGTGGACGTGCGCGAGCCGTGGGAGTGGGAGATCGGCAACCTGGGCCCGCAGGGCGCGCGCCTCATCCCCCTGAACGACCTCCCCAGCCGGATGGACGAGCTGAACCCGGAGGACGAGCTGGTGATGCAGTGCCGCTCCGGCGGCCGCAGCGCGCACGCCGCCGGCTTTCTCCGCGAGCAGGGCTTCGGGCGCGTGCACAACCTGGCCGGCGGCATCCTGCGCTGGTCCGACGAAGTGGATCCGTCCATTCCAAAGTACTGAAAACCACGGCCTCACGCGGAGGCGCGGAGACGCAGAGAGAACTTCGCGCGCTCCTCTGCGGCTCCGCGGCTCCGCGGCTCCGCGTGCACCATCCTGTAGGGACCTGCGCTCGTATGACTTACATGCCGATGACCGAAAGCCTTCCTACGGCGGACGACGTACGGGCCGCGGCGGAGCGGCTGCGCGGGGTGGCGCACCGGACCCACGTGCACACCTCGCGCACGCTGGACGAGATGACGGGCGCGCGCGTCTTCCTCAAGTGCGAGAACTTCCAGCGCGGCGGCGCCTTCAAGTTCCGCGGCGCCTACAACGCCGTCTCGCTGTTGTCGGACGAGGAGCGGGCGCGCGGCGTCCTCACCTTCTCCTCCGGCAACCATGCGCAGGCGGTGGCGCTCACGGGGCGCCTGCTCGGTGTCCGCGTCGTCGTGGTGATGCCGGACAACGCCCCCGCCGCCAAGATCGCCGGCACCCGCGGCTACGGCGCCGAGGTGGTCCTCTACGACCCCGCCGTGCGCGACCGCCAGGAGATCGCCGCCGAGCTGCAGCAGGAGCGCGGCATGGCGCTCATCCCCCCCTACGACCACGCCGATGTCGTCGCCGGCCAGGGAACGGCCGCGCTGGAGCTGATGGAGGAGACGGGGCCGCTCGATGCCCTCTTCGCCCCCTGCGGCGGCGGCGGGCTGCTGAGCGGCTCGGCCCTCGCGGCGCGCGACTTCGCCCCCGGCTGCCGCGTCGTCGGCGTGGAGCCGGAGCTGGCGGACGACGCCACGCGCTCCTTTCGCACGGGCGAGCTCGCCACCATCCGCAACCCGCCGACCGTCGCGGACGGCCTGCGCACCCCCTCCCTCGGCCGCATCACCTTCCCCCTCGTCCGCGCCCACGTCACCGAGATGCGCACCGTGAGCGAGGAAGCGATCGTCGAGGCGATGCGCTTCCTCTGGACCCGCGCGAAGCTGGTGGTGGAGCCCTCCGGCGCCGTCCCCCTCGCCGCCCTCCTCGCCACCCCCGGCGAGCTCGCCGGCCTGCGCGTCGGCGTGATTCTCAGCGGCGGCAACGTGGATCTGGCGGCGGCGTGCGCGCTGTTGGGGGAGAAGGGTGCGTGAGTGCGTTAGTGCGTTAGTGCGTTGGGGCGCTTCCAAGAGCGAATAGCCACGGGCGGATGACCAGGCGCGAATGGCCCAGGAGCGAATGGAATTCGCCGCTGGAACCACGCGAAGTCCGCCTGCGCGGACTCACGCATACGGCGGAGCGCGTTCCCACCTTTTTGTCATCCTGAGCGACGCGCCTCACCGTCGCTCGACCGTGCTCCACACTCTAGCGCGGAGCGAAGGATCTACTGCGCGTGCCGAGGGATTCGTCCCGAGTCGCGGATCTCTCGCCCCGCCGGCTAGATCCTTCGGTCGCCGCGAAAGCGTGGAGGATGCGGCGAGGCCGGTGGGGCGGCTTCCTCAGGATGACAAAACAGGGGGAAGCACCACACGCACTCACGCACTCACGCACTTCCCCTCCGGCTTGCCCCGCCCGCCCCACCCACATAAAATCCGGTACCCTAACCACCCCGAGGTGACCTGATGTCGTTGCACCCGAAGCAGATGCGCACCCGCGCGCTCGCCGCGTTGCTGGCCCTGACGGCACTCACCGCGCCGGCCGCGGCGCAGCAGGGAGGGCAGCCGCTCTCCCCGCGCGATACGGCGCGGCTGGAGATCGCGGCGGGGAAGCGCGTGTACGTGGACTACGGCCGGCCGTCGATGCGCGGGCGGCGGATCGTGGGCGAGCTGGTGCCGTACGGCCGCGTCTGGCGCACCGGCGCCAACGCCGCCACCACCCTCGTCACCGAGGCGGACCTGCGCATCGGCGATGCGCTCGTCCCGCGCGGCACGTACACGCTCTACACCCTCCCGACGGCGCAGGGATGGACGCTGATCGTCAACCGCCAGACGGGCCAGTGGGGCACGCAGTACGAAGCCTCCCGCGACCTGGTGCGCATCCCCATGCGGACCACGAGGCTGGCGCAGCCGGTGGAGAAGTTCACGATCGCGCTGGAGCGCGGGACCGCCCGCGGCACCGGCACCCTGGCGATGGCGTGGGAGAACACGCGGCTGACCGTGCCGGTCCGCGTGCAGACGGCGGCCGCACCGCGCCGTCGGTGAGCAGCAACGCACCAGAGGTCCGCGCGGCAACCTTTGCGGAGCCGTTCGCCCGCTTCGGCGAGCTGCTCGCCCGTGCCCGCGCGGAGACGGAGATCCGCGAGCCCACCGCCATGTCCGTCGCCACCGTCGGCCAGGATGGGCGGCCCTCGTTGCGCATGGTGCTGCTCAAGGACTTCGACGAGCGCGGCTTCGTCTTCTACACCAACCTGGGGAGCCGCAAGGCGCGCGAGCTCCAGGGCAACCCCCACGCGGCGCTCTGCTTCCACTGGCAGCCCTTCGAGATCCAGGTGCGCATCGAGGGTCGCGCCGAGCCGGTGAGCGACGCGGAGGCAGACGCGTACTACGCCTCACGTCCGCGCGGGAGCCGGGTGGGCGCGTGGGCCTCCATCCAGAGCACGCCGCTCCCCTCGTACGACACCCTGGTGCGGCGCGTGGAGGAGGTCGACGCCCGCTTCGGCCCCACCGGCGACATCCCGCGCCCGCCCTTCTGGAGCGGCTTCCGCGTGGTGCCGTCCGCCATCGAGTTCTGGCAGGGAAGGCCCAGCCGCCTCCACGAGCGCGACGTCTACACCCTCCAGCCCGGCGACCCGCCGCAGTGGAACGTGGGACTGCTCTTCCCGTAAGAAGGCCAGCGCGTGTAACGAAGCTCCCGGCTTGCAGATGCAGGCCGGGAGCTTTCGTTCATCTTCCAGGCAGGGCGGCCGGTCAGCGCACAGTTTCGAGCGTCAGGGCTCGAACCGCTCCAGCCGGTACAGCGCCACGGAGAAGCCCGCGGCTGCGGCCGCGGCGGCGACGCCCAGCAATCGAAAAGGCACGCCACCCTGCCAGGTGCGCGGATCCGCCATCAGCCATGGATCCCACGACGGCCGCAGGGGCTGGGAGATACGCGCAGGCAGATCCAGCAGGAAGTGGATCTCCTGAACCCATACGAGGATCGCCAGCGCGAGGAACGCACCCGCGACCGGGTGCCGCACGAGCGCGGTCGCTCCAAGCGCGATGAACACCCAGGGGCTCGCGGCGGCCAGGGTTCCGAGTGATCGCGACAGAAGCGCGCCGAGGGAAAGCGGGGACTGGAGTGCGGCCGCGGCGGTGGCGAAGATCACGCCGGTGAGCAGCACGAGACCCGCAAGCGACGCAAGTGAGAGCCACAGGTGCGCAGTCACCCAGCGGGTGCGTGCAACGGGCAGGGCAAACAGGTAGTGCACGTCAGGCCGGGGGCGCATCAGCGTTCCAGGGGTGCCCACGATGATCGCGGCGTACAGGAAGACGGCGCTTGCCCCCGGGACATTGAACCACGCGGCGTCCAGATACGACTGAAGCTCCCGCAGCGAAGCGCTCGGCGGCTCGGTGGCGTAGGACCAGACGACCAGCACGGCCGGGAGGCAGACCAGCGGGAGCACGCCCAGTACACGCCACCGCAGCCTACGCCAGATCGTCCCTCGCACCATCCGCATTCTCTCCCGTCGCGTGAAGGTAGACTTCGCGCAACCCCATGGATCGCACACCGGTCACTTCGGCGCCGAACGTATGGAGGCGCGCGACCACCGCGTCCACGTCTCCCCGCACGACCAGGCGGGCGGCTCGCGCGTCGCCGCTGACCCGCAGGACCCCCTCCCAGCCGCGGAGTCGCTCCACCGCCGGAAAGCGAGCGATGTCGATGGCGCGCCACCCCGCCCTCAGGTCGTCCAGGTCGTCGTCGAGTTCAACGCGGCCCCCGTTCATGATCGTCACGCGGTCGCAAATCCTCTCCACCTCGTCCAGCCGGTGCGTAGCGAGCAGGACGGTCACTCCGTCGGCGGCGGCGGAGGCGATCCGGGAAAGGGTGTCGTCCGCCACGCCGGGATCCATCCCGCTCGTCGGCTCGTCCAGGAACAGGAGCGGCGTCCGCCGCGCGAGCGCGACCAGGAACAGGAGCTGACTGCGGGCGCCGGGCGAGAGATCGCGCAACCGGGCGTGCGGATCGATCCGCCAGCGCGAAAAGAGCCGCGACGCCAGGGCGGCGTCCCACCCCACCGAGCAGGCCGCGACAGCCCCGGCGAATTCGACGCACCGCATCCGGCCGAAGATGTCACGGTCCTGCGGCACGTACGCGACCGCCCTGCGGACGGCGAGCGACTCGCGCGCGCAATCGTGCCCGAGCACGGAGGCGCACCCGCGCGCCGGCCGCACGAGGCCGAGGAGCATCTTCATTACGGTCGACTTCCCCGCGCTGCCGGGGCCCAGCAGGCCAGTGATGCCGCCGGCCCGAACGCGCAGATCGAAGCCGGAAACCACCGGCCGCGGCCTCTCCCACGGACGGCGCCGGTACCGTTTCTCCAACGCCTGCGCGATGACGGCGTGGGTCACCCCTCCGCCTCCGCTTCGCTGCGGTCGCGGAGTGAGGCGTACACGATCTCCGCCAGCTCCCCGGTCGAATAGCCGAGTGCCCGGCCCTCCGCCCACAACTGTTCGATGAACTCGAGGAGGCGCCGCCGACGCTCGTCATCGTGCAGGCGGAGAGCGCCGTACGACACGAACCATCCGCGCCCCGCCACCCCCTCCAGCATTCCCGCGTGCTCAAGCTCGCGGTAGGCCCGGACGACGGTGTTCGGATTGATCACCAGCTCGCCCGCCAGCTGGCGCACGGACGGAAGCTGCGCGCCGCGCTCCAGCGTGCCGGTCAGCACCGCGTGCTTGATCTGCCGGACGAGCTGCACGTAGAGCGGCTCGCCGCCTTCGGGCCGAACGTGGAAACTCAGGGACATCCCTTGCATCCGTATCGCTGTTATGATACAGTGATCTCATCGGTAACGTAATCGCCATCCCCTCGGCGCGCCACCCCGGAGTTCACGCATGCGCATTCATCCCACCCTGTTCCTGCCGATCCTCCTGACCGCCGCTTGCTCCGTCCGTACGGCTCCCGCGCCGGCGCAGGGGGGGCGTTTTCCGAGTGACGATTCGATCCGCGCGATGCTGGCCGACATCGTTCCTGACGCACGCGTGGGTGGGGCGGTGGTGGCGATGATCGAGCTCGGTGGGCGCCGGCGGATCGTGGCGTACGGGAGCGCCACGCCGGGCGGGCCGCCCCTGGATGGCGGAAGCGTGTTCGAGATCGGCTCCGTCACCAAGGCGTTCACCGGGGTGCTGCTGGCCGACATGGCGCGGCGTGGGGAAGTCGCCCTCGACGAACCGCTGCAGCGGCTGCTCCCAGGGGTCCAGGTCCCTTCCTGGAGCGGGCGAGAGATTACGCTCGCGGATGTCGCCACACACACGTCCGGTCTCCCGGCGATGCCGCCCAACTTTCCGAAGCCTGAGAACGCGGCGGCGTACTCGGCGTACACGGCGGACGAGCTGCTGGCCTCGCTGTCGGGGTACACACTGCCTCGCTCGCCCGGCACGCGGTACGAGTATTCCAACTTCGTCGCGCTGCTGGCCCATGCGCTGGCGCTTCGCGGCGGAAAGCCGTACGAAGCACTGTTGCGGGAACGGGTGCTGGCTCCGCTCGGAATGCGGCACACCGGGATCTTGATTACCCCCGAGATGAGGGGCCGGATGACGCGCGGGAGTACCGGAACCGGCGACGCGGCTCCGTACTTTGTCGCCCCCGCGTTCGACGGCTCCGGGGGGCTCCGGTCGACCGCGGACGACATGCTCCGCTTCGCCGCCGCGAACCTTGCCCCACCCACCGGAGGGCTCGGCGAAGCGCTGCGCGAGAGCCGGAGGGGGAGGTTCGGGCCGTTCAACGAGGACGGCGACCTGGCCGCGCTCGGGTGGGCGGCGGACGAACGGGGGGCCGCAGGGCTTTCGGGCGGCACCTTCGGCTACGGTGCCTACCTGTACGTGAATCCGTCCGAGCACCGTGCGGTCGTCGTCCTGGCGAACATTGCCGGCCGCGAGGCATCGCTGCTGGGCGCGCACCTCAGCCACCCCTCCCAGGTGCCGCGGCCGCGTGCATCCATCGCGCGCCTGGTAATCGCGGCGTACCGGGCCCGCGGGCTCGACGCCGCCGTCCAACGCTACCGCGCGGCTCGCGACGGGATCGGCGCGGATGCGTCGCAGCTGAACACCGTGGGATATTGGCTCCTCAGCCGCGACGCGGTGGAAGACGCCATCGCCATCTTTCGCCTGAACACCGGCGAACATCCGCGGGAGCCCAACCCGCACGACAGCCTGGGCGAAGCGTATCTCAAGGCGGGCCGGATCGGCGAAGCGGTGAGCAGCTTCTCGCGCGCGGTTTCGCTTGCCGAAGCGCGGCGCGACCCGCAAGCCGAAAGCTATCGTGCCCACCTTGCGGAGGCCGTGCGGATGTCCTCGCCGTGAGCGGCTCCGCCGGATCGAGTTCAATCCGTGCGTAGCGCGCTCCGACGATCAGCGCACCATCTCGCGCAGCGACTGCGAGCCGGCGCGGCTGGCCACCACCTCCGATCCGTCGGCGAAGCGGACGGACAGGCGCCGCTCATCGTAGGGGCGGATGGCGGATACGTGGTCCAGGTTCACGATGTGCGCGCGGTGCACGCGCCGGAAGCTCGCCGGGTCCAGCCGCCGCTCCAGCTCGTTCAGGCTGATGTCGGCCAGCACCTGACCTGCGTCGGTGCACAGCGTCACGTAGTCGCCCGCGCCCTCGATGCGGTGCACGTCGCGCATGCTCACCGGCACCATCTCACCCTTCCGCCGCACGAACAGCCGCTCCAGGTACGGCTCCGCCGCGGGGGCGGGAGCAGGCGGGGCGGACAGGCGGCGCGCCACGCGGTCCACCGCCGCCTGGAAGCGCGTCCATCCGAACGGCTTCACCAGGTAGTCGTACGCCTCCACCTCGAATGCGCGCAGGGCATACTCCGGGTACGCCGTGGTGAACACCGGTGCGGGGCGGTGCGCGGCGCGCTCCAGCACCTCCAGCCCGGTGCACTCCGGCATCTGCACGTCCAGGAAAACGACGTCGGGCGTGAGCCGGTCGATCAGCTCCACCGCGGCCATCCCGCTCTCCGCCTCGCCCACCAGCAGCAGGCGCGGGTCGCGCTCCACGAAGCGCCGCAGCCGCTGCCGGGCCAGCGGCTCATCCTCCGCCACGACGGTCCGCAACGTCATCGCGCTCACCCCTGCCCCGCCGCGGCAAGCGCGGGTGCGCCGGCCGGGAGCGCGAGCGCCACGCGGAACCCCGCCCCCGGTGCGGTGGTGATCCGCATCCGCCCCGCATCGCCGTAGCGCGCGTCCAATCGCCCGCGCACCAGCCGCAGCCCGGCGCCCGGCGCCCGCTCCACCTGCTCCAGGATCGCGCCCGCCCCGTCGTCCTCCACCGACAGCAGAAGTTGCCCGCCCTCCCGCGCCGCGTGGACGCGGATGGAGGTGGGCGCCACGCGCATCGACGCGGCGTGCTTCACCGCGTTCTCCACCAGCGGCTGCAGCACGAAGGAGGGAACGGCGCACCGCAGGGCGTCGTCGTCCACGTCGATCTCCGCGTGCAGGCGCGCGCCGAGGCGAAGCTGCTCGATCCACAGGTAGTCGCGCACGAGCTGGATCTCCTCGTCCAGCGGCACGTCATCGGCGGCGCTGCGGCGAACGTCGCAGGTGCGGTGCAGCAGCGCGCCGAACCGTTCGATCGCCTCCTCGGCCCGCCCGTCGCCCGCGCTCACCAGCTCCAGGAGGGAGTGCAGGGTGTTGAACATGAAATGCGGGTTGATCTGCGCGCGCAGCGCCTGCATCTCCGCGCGCGCATGCAGCGCCTCGGCCCGCGCGGCGCGCGCTTCCTGCTCGCGTAGGCGGCCGCCCACCTCGCTCACGTAGCGCACCGCCGCGATGGTCACGTACAGCAGCACGCCCGCGCCCAGCTGCCAGCGAAGCTCCTCGAAGGTGAGCGTGGCCACCCGCGGGCGCCCCGCCCACAGCGAGTCCACGACCGTGCGCATGGCCAGCATCAGGCCGCACCACGCCAGCGAGTAGGCGATGGCGAGCACGGCGTGGATCCCCAGGAACGCGCCCGAGCCGCGGCTGCCCCAGGGAATCCTCGCGCACGCGTACACCACGCCGATGCCGGCCAGCGCGGCCGGAACGGTGTTTTGCAGCGCCAGCGCGAAGCTTTCCAGCGCCTGGCCGCCGCCGGCCATGATGGCGCCGACGTACGCGGCAAGCATGGGGAGCCATGCCGCCGCGTACAAGGTCCAGCCGCGCCGGCCGGAGCCGGCGGAAAGTGCATCGGTCATGCGGATCAGGGAGCGGGTACGCGCAGGGCCTGGGCGGCGGCTCGGAACAGCGCCGCCTCGTCCACCGGCGGAGCCGTGACGCTGGGCTCCACGCCGTTGACTTCCAGGCGGCGGCCGGCGGCGGTGCGGTAGTCCATCGCGGGAAAACGAAGCCGCCATCCGGGCGCCACCATCACATCGGCGGAGGAGAGCATGGCGCCCGCCGTGCGCTCGCCCACGACGACGGCGCCGCGCGCCTCCTGGAGCACGGCGGCCACTGCCTCCGCGGCGCTCCCCGTCCCCTTGTCGGTCAGCACGGCGACGCGCCCCGCGTACGGCCGCTCCAGCCCGCCGCCGATGTACAGCATCGCGGCGCCGCCGGCGGCCGCCACCGCTTGCGCCAGCCTCTCCCCGGGCACCGAGCCGTCGGTGGGGAGCCCGGGCACCCTGACGGCATCCAGCGCGCCCGCGGTGCGCATCCCCCGGCTGTCATACCCGCTGCGGACGACGAAGTAGCCGGCGGGCAACGGCGTCGCGCTGAGGTGCTGCCCCAGGCGGTAGGCCAGGTCCACCGAGCCGCCCTCGTTTCCGCGCAGGTCGATGACGATGGCCGGTAGCGCCGCCATCGCGGCGAACGCGCTGTCCATCCGCGCCACCTCGGGCACCAGCGCCGCCCCCGATGGGTTGAAGCTCTCGATGCGCAGGTAGCCCAGCGACGGCGAAAGCACCCTCCAGCTCACGGACGGCCTCGCCGGCGCGGGTGCGGCCGCCGTGCTTGCCCCCGATGGCCGGGGCAGGCGGACGACGGGGACGAAGTTCAGGTGCGAGGTGCCCAGTGCGCGAAGCAGCCCGGCGATGACCGCGTACGCCTCGGCGTCGGTGCGGGCAGCGGCGGCGCGCGGGCGTGCCTCGGCCACGAGCCGGTTCCAGTCGGCGCCGTTGTACCCAGGATCGTAGAAGCTGCGCCCGAGCACCGCCACAACACTGTCGAACACCGCCGTCCCGGTCAACGGCGCCAGCACCTCGCGGGGCAGGCGCATCCCCGTCGCCGCCACGGGCGCTTGGCCGGCGCCGCTCCAGGTGCCTCGCAGGGAATCGCCGCGAACCGCCACGTCCAGCGCGAACTCGCCGCCGCGCGCCGTCCCGCGGGCCACGAACCCCGAATCCGTGCGCGCGGCCGAGGCTGGCACGACGGTCTGCGACCACGAGAAGGAGCCGGGCGTGAGCACGCCGCCGCGCTCGTCCATCGACAGCACCACCGTGAGCGGCTGCGGCGCGGCTACGCGCACCACCCAGTTGCCCGCGAACTCGGGCCGACCCTGAGCGAGGGTGTCGGACGCCAGCGCCGGGAGCAGGAGCAGGGGAATCAGGAGATGACTGCGGGCGTGCATCATCGCTCGAACGGTTGCGGGGAACGGAACAGCCACGTGCACCAACAGTGGCGTGTCCCCGCGCTGGGCCCAAGCGTCGTTCGCCCAACCAGCCGGCCGCGCGCCCGACCGGGCCGTATCAGCGCCCGATGGCGGGCTCTTCCTCGCCTAGTGCCGGAGCGAACAAGAAATGATGGAATGGCCGAATCACGCCCACGCGACCGTCAGTGTAAGTCGTCGGCCCCTTCGCGGCGGCCGGACGCAAGGGCCAGCCCGGTGAGCGCCACCCACAGGAAGTACCCCGCGAAGGCGATGCGCTGCCCCCAGCCGGGCAGCACGAGCCCGCCGGATTGCCACGCCGCCTGCCACGCTACGTTGGCCAGCAGGAACAGCACGAACCAGGGGGTCAGGCGCCCCAGCCCCCGCAGGCCCACATCCCGGCGGAGCAGCGGACCCAGCCAGAAGAGACCGGCTGCCCAGAACACGCCCACGAGCATGGCGCCGGCGAAATGGGCGATGGACCCCGGCGACTCGCGGTAGGCCAGGTCCACCGGAAACACGCCGGCCACGATCAGGGCTGCCCCCGATGCCGCGAGGAGTGCGGGACCCGTGCGCGCGCTCCGCGGACCGGCGGCTCGCCGGATGACCCCCGCGAGGACGATCACCAGCACTCCTGGCACCACGAACGCCAGCAGGTTGAACGCCGCGGCGTTCGGCGCACCCACCGCTCCGAGCTCGCTGACGGCCTTGGTGGCGTGCGTGTAGCCGTCGCTCCGCACTGCCGCAAAGCCGAACAGGCTGCCGGCGAACAGCATCGCCGCAACGGGGCCGGCAAGGGCCCGGCGCCGCGCAGGGACGGTCGCGGCGATCGGGAGGCGGCCGCCGGTTGTGCGCGAATCGGGTGGGCCCATGCGTGCATCCTCTGAAATGATTAACTTGAGGAAACTACCAACATATAGTTAACCTAAGTTAATTACATGGGCAAGAACGACCACGACGCGGTGGCCGACCGGCTGGTGATGGCCGCCGTACGGCTCACCCGCTGGCTCAACGCCGCCGACACCGACCCGCAGCTCAGCGGGCCACAGGCGTCCGCGCTCGCCGTGATCGTGCATTCCGGGGGAGTCCGGCCGTCGGAGTTGGCCGCGCTCGAGCGGGTGCAGCGCCCCGCGATCGCAAGGACGCTCGCGCAACTCGGTGAGCGCGGCCTCGTCGAACGCGTCGGCCACCCGGATGATGGGCGGAGCGTAATGATCCGCGCGACCGCCGCCGGCGCTGCCCTGCTCACGGCCGGCCAGCGCCGCAAGGTCGCCCCCCTGGTCACCGCCCTCGCCGCGTTGCCACAGGCTGAGGCAGAGACGCTCGGTTTGCTGCTGCCCATCCTGGAGCGGCTGGTCCACCGTGGCATCGGGGACCCGTCGCGCGGCGGGTGATCGCCGCTCACCGGTCGTGGCGCAGCTGCACGGGCCGGTGGATGCCTGCAACACGGTCGTCCTCGTGGCGGGCCCCTCACCTCCGTTGTGCCAGGATCAGGACGGATCTGAGCGGACGGTGCCCGCCCAGGTGCCCTGCGCGAAGAGCGTGTCGCCGGGGTCATCGGTGACGCGGAACCAGCGCTGGCCATCGGCTTCGCCCACCCAGAGGCGCGCGTGGGCAGGGAGCGGGAGCGGGGAGCGGAACGTGATGCGCATGCGGCGGAGCGCGGTGGGGTCGCCGCCCAGCGGGCCTTCGACGAGTGCGTGCGCCGCCATCGCCGCCGTGCAGAAGCCGTGCAGGATGGGACGCTTGAAGCCGAAGGGACGCGCCGTCCACCCCCAAAGGTGGATCGGGTTGTAGTCGCCCGCGGCGCGCGCGAACCGCCGGCCGGCGCCGCCGCCCAGCATCCAGCTCGCGAGAGGCTCCCATGTTTGCGGCCCCTCCGCCGCCGGGTCGCGCCGCGCCGCGTCGTCGGTGCGGGGCTCCTGCGGCGCCCGGGTGCGGGCCAGGAAGACGGCGGTGCTCTGGGAGCATAGCTGGCCGGTGGCCGTCCAGTTGCGCGCGGTTACCGTCAGCCGCAACCCGCGGCTCACCCGCTCCGTGCGCTCCAGCTCCACGCGGCAGCGCACCGTGTCGTCACGGCGGATGGGCCGCAGGCAGAGGATCTCGCTCTCCAGGTGCACCACGCCGCCGACGGGGAGCGGGCGGTCCAGCCCGGCGAACAGCTCCAGGCATCGCTCGGTCTCCCAGGTCGTGGGAAAGAGCGGGGGAAGCGGGGCGCCCTCGCCCCGGAGCGCGGCAATGTCAGCTCCCTCGGTGGCGCGGAGGTAGCGCTCCACCGATGCCGCATCCGCTAACACTCCGGTGCGCTCCACGGCGGGTTTGCGGCGCGGCGCCTCCAGCGGCGGCTCCGGCTCGTTGCGCGCCATCAACCCGCGCGCCGCCAGCCGCAGCGCCGTTACGATACTGCCGGAAGGAGGTCTCAGATTGGGCATCGTGGATCATCCGCCTGTTGGACGAAACCCCCAAGTGAGCGCCAGGCGATTCATCGTACCCATTTCTCGACCGTTAGCCCGGGCACGCGCTCGAACTCGCGGACGTTCGCCGTTGCGATGGAAAGCCCGCGCGCGATGGCAGTGGCTGCCAGCCACGCATCTGAAGCGCCGATCGGCGTGCCCTGGCTCGCAAGCTGAGCCGTAAGCTGCGCATGGTCACGAGCAGACGGCAGATCGATGGGGAGGATGGGATAGCGGTTCAGAATCGCTTCTACGAAAGCCGAACGCTGCGCCTTGATGCCCGGTTCCCGCGCGCGATGGACACCGTGCAGGAGTTCGCTTGCGGTGATGACGGATACGAAAAACTCATCGCCCGGGCTCGCGAGCGGCAGAGGGATCAACAGCCGGCCCCGTTCACGAGCGATGAACAGGTTGGTGTCGATCAGGATTCCCACGGATCGCGCGGCAATCCAGGGTTCTGCGAGCGAGCCTCTTCAACGTCCTTTTCGAAGCTGTCGATATCATCTTCCGCCAGACGCGGAAGCGAGGCGAAAAGATCGGGCAGTTCCGCAAGGGTACGTCTTTCGGGCAGAGGCCGGAGCTCCGCAACCGGCTCCCGGCCCGGCATCAGCACGAACCGCGCGCCGTGGTACGTGACCCGGTTCACGTATTCGGCAAAACTGCGTGCGATTTCGGTAACCGCAAGGGTGAAACGCATGGCTCCTCCGGTGAAAGACCGATATCAGACTATCTGATTTCGGCCGCGCCGTCCAGCAGTCTCGCGCCTGATCAGCCCGCGGTCCCGATCACCTGCACCGCCACCGTCCTCTCGCGCGGGCCGTCCCACTCGCACAGGTAGATGCCCTGCCAGCGGCCGAGGAGGGGGCGGCCGTCGTGGACGATCAGGGTAAGCGACGGGCCGAAGAGGGAGGTCTTCACGTGGCTGTCGCTGTTCCCCTCCGCGTGCCGGTAGTACGGCTCGGTGGCGGGGACGATCTCGTCGATCTTGCGAAGGACATCGTGTACCACGTCGGGGTCGGCGTTCTCGTTGACGGTGAGGGCGGCGGTCGTGTGGAGGCTCTGCACGACGACGATCCCCTCGCGCACGCCGGTGCGGCGAACGGCTGCTTCCACCTGCGAGGTGATCTCGACCAGCGCGTTGCGATCGCCGGTGCGTACGCGGATCTCTTCCATTGGCTTCACGAGGATGCGTATGGGGCCTACTCCGGCCACGCCTCGGGGTCGTCGAGCACCTGGTACCCGCCGCGCTTCCAGGCCTGGTCGATGGGCTCGGCGAACCAGACGGGCTGCCCGGCGGAGGTGACGTATCCCAGCAGGTCGTTGGCCGGGGTCACGATGAACCCGACCGCTTCGCCGTCCGCGAGGGTCAGGAACAGCTCCCGCGTGATAGCGAAGTCCATCTCCCGCACCGGCTCCGCCTGCACGGGCTGAGCATCCGGCCGAAGCACCACGCGGGTGTCGATACGGGCGTCCACCATCCACTTGGCGAAGTGGGCGAGCGGCACGCGGTTCTTCGCGTCGGAGGGCCCTTCGTTGGCGTCCCAGACCTTCCTCCAGATGCGCCGCCCCACGATCCGGCCCACGAAGACCATCGGGTCCCCCGTCATGGTCGGGCGGATGACGACGCCGTAGAACAGGCCCGCGAGAAGGCCCAGCGCCACGCCGATGGGGGGCGCGAATGGAAGCGTCACCAGCGCGGCGCCCCCCACCACCATGCCGGTGCGGCGATAGCTGGGGAGCGCCGCCCGGGTCCGCGCCCGCGCCTCGCTCGCGATGGCGCTCCAATCGGCATCGATGGATTCCAGCCGGTCGTGTGGATCCATTTGCAGGCTCCTGAGGCACGGGGACGCCGAAAGAGGCAGACGGGCGCGCCGCCAGGTCAGTTCATCATGGGATCGCTGGCCGTGGCCTGCACCAGGAAGGGAGTGTCGTACGGCTCCGCGCCGCCGATGCTCACAGAGAAGCGGTACATCCCCTCGGCGGGAAACTGCACGCCGACCATCGAAAAGACCTGGTTCGCGGTGGCGAACTCGCCCGGCGGGACGGCGGGCGCCATGATCTCGCCGACCGCCTCGAACATCGCGGTGCCGTCCTGGTCCAGCAGGCGCACCTCGACGGGGAAGGTGCGCCCCGCGTCGCCGAACTCCATCTGCACGCGGAAGGCGAAGACCATCCGCGGGTGGATGACGGGGAAGTTCGCGGCGTTGATGCGGTCGAAGATGCCCAGCACGTTCAGCTTCCCTTCCTGCGACACGTTGGCCTCGTCGGCCAGGAAGGCGAGAGAGATGTTCATCGGGTCCCTTCCGGCCGCGCCGGGCATGGAGTGTCTTTTCCGTGGATCCAGAGCGACGCCACCTTCACCTCGTCGCGGATCGAGTCGGGCTGCGCGGCGGCGCCCGCGGTGTCCGCCGGCGCCAGGCCGAAGCTGACCCCCGGCGCGTTGGGGGACCAGAGCGCAAGGCGCCCTTCGCCCTCCAGTGCACAGAGCCGGCCGTAGCGGCTGCGCAGGTCGCCCAGCGTGGAGCCGATCCCCACGCCGACGGCCGTGCGCACCTCGGGCGAGACCGCCACGATGCGCACCACGCTGTCGCCCGCGAGCTGCGCCACCACCGCCCGACCGGCCAGCGACACCAGGAGCCCTTTCTCCGCCAAGCCCTCGGCCTGCCAGGCGGTGTCGCGCGCCTCGGGGCAGGCGGCGCGGAGGGCGGCACCCGTCATCCCCAGCCGCACCGGACCGATGCCGTAGCGCTGCGCCGGCGACGATCCGGCCGTGGCGCACCCGCCCACCGCCCGCTCCGAGCCGGGACGGATGCGGATGGTGTCCTGCCTCGGAGGCGCGAGCGGCGCCCCCGCGCGCGAAAGGAGCGCCACGCGCACCGGATAGACCGACGTCGTCGCGGCGGCACCCGCCGGGGCGGGCGGGGTGCGGACTGCCTGGCGCACCTCCACCGCGGCCCCCTGCGCCACCGTCCCCAGCTCCCAGGTGACGCGCGTCTCACCGCCGGCAGAGTCTATGGCGGGAGCGCCCGGCGTGCCGGCCGGCGCCGCGACGGCACCCACCGCGCCCTGCATCACCAGCTGGATGCGCGCCCCCTCGATGGGCGTGGCGGTGCGGTTGGCGAGGGCGACGACGATCGTGTCCTCCTGGTTCCACCCCATCGGCTCGGGCACGGCGAGCGTGACCACGGCCCCAGGCGCGCTCGTCGTGTCCACCACGGTCTGCACCTCGGGCGCGTCCGTGCGGTCGCCGCGGCACGCCGCCAGGGCCAGCGCCACTAACCACCCCGATGCCCTGCCCGTACCTCGCCTCATCCGGTCTCGCGCGTGTGGGAAAGATGCGCCGGCCGCGGACGCGGTTTTGCGTGGCGGCGGCCCGGCTCTATTTTGTCGTGCGCGCCGCTCCGGCGCGAGGGCGGCGCGTTCACCACTGAGAGAACGGGTACGATGGCCCAGGTCAACCAGGACAACCCCACGCTCAACGTGGCGCAGCGCACCGGCAAGTCCACCGAGGACGAGCGGCTGCTGGAATCGCCCGCCCTGCAGCAGGCGCGCTCCTCCGTCGACTTCACCCAGTCCGACCCCTGGCGGGTGTTCCGGATCATGGGCGAGTTCGTGGAGGGCTTCGATGCGCTCGCCAAGGTGGGGCCCGCCGTCACCCTTTTCGGCTCGGCGCGCGTGCAGCCCGGCCACCCGCAGTACGAGGCCGCGCGCGAGACGGCCCGGCTGCTGGGCAAAGCGGGGTTCGGGATCATCACCGGGGGCGGGCCCGGGATCATGCAGGCGGCCAACCAGGGCGCGCGCGAGGCCGGGGCGCTCTCGGTGGGGGCCAACATCGAGCTCCCCTTCGAGCAGGCGCTGAACCCGTATGTGGACATCGCCATCAATTTCCGCTATTTCTTCGTGCGGAAAACGATGTTCGTAAAGTACGCGGAGGGCTTCATCATCTTCCCCGGCGGCTTCGGCACGCTCGACGAGCTGTTCGAGGCGCTGACGCTGATCCAGACCGGCAAGGTGCGCAACTTCCCCGTAGTGCTCTTCGGGACCGAGTACTGGCGCGGCCTGATCGACTGGATCCACCAGACGCTGCTGGACGAGGGAAAGATCTCGCCCGAGGACCTCGACCGGCTCCTGATCACCGACTCGCCCGAAGAAGCTACGCGCATCATCAGCGAGTGCTACCGGGAGCACTGCGCCGCGCCAGCCGAGAACTCCGTCTCCCGCGCCACTATTCAGTCGCCCGGCAAGCCCGCCGGGGCCCCTGTGAGCCCCGAGAAGAACGACGCGCAGTAGAGCCACGCTCAACGTGCTTATCATTCTTTCTTCGGCTGGGGGTACCGATGCCGCCATCTTCCCGCCCGTCCATTTTCATAAGCTATGCCAAGCAAGACAAAGCATACTTGGATCACGTTAAGCGGTTTTTGCAACACGTAAAAGTTGAAGTCTGGGAAGACACGAAGATTGCGGCTGGCGCAAGGTGGCGGGTGGAGATCAATGCGGCTCTTAACCGCGCTTCAGCGGCGATTCTGTTGGTTAGTCAACATTTTCTGAACTCCGCCTTTATCAACAATACTGAACTGCCCAGCTTATTAGAAGCAATCGAAACACGAAAGTGCCAAATCTGGGTTGTAGTGGTGGACTTTTGCCGCTTTACTGAAACTCCGCTTCTCTCCGAGTTTCAGACAGTTAATGACCCCGAAGACCCGCTCGCGGGGAAAGAACCCACAGAGGTGAATCGTTTATTGCGTAATCTTTCTCTGGAGATAGACGCTTGGATCCGGGAAAGGTCAGATGTCTTGTTACAGGAAGCAGTGTTGCCAACTGCCATCGTTGAAAATGAACGGACGAGGTCTGAGTGGGGAGAGAGGCCACTCATTGAAAGAGATGATGAAACTCCGGACGCATCCTCAAGTTCGCCCTTGGCGAGTGAGGGGGAGACCCTTTCCGAAGCCCTTCTGACACCCCTCGTGTCAGAAGGGGATTACTTCGAAGATGCGGATGCCGTTGATGATCCGGTTAATATACCATCTACGTCCAACGACGAACTTCATAGCGAGACCCGGAGCGCATCCTCAGCCTTGTTGTCGCCTAACTCGCTGGGGGATGCCACCTCAGCAGTTGGGGAGGTCTCAGATGATCGCTCTGCTCAAGATAATGCGCTACCGGTTGGAGCGGAGAACCGCGTAAACCCGCAGAAGTGGGACCTAGGCCAATTAGGCCGAGAGAGAACTGCTGAGACGCCTCGCTCCGTTGGTGTTCTTAATGAGCGACAGCGGACTGGAGAGGGCGAGTTTAGCTCGGATGCTTCGTCCATGTACTGGCTCAATATTCTTGAGCTAATGGTCTGGTATCTCTCGCATTTTGGCATTGACCTCTCTTTCACTGGCTGGATCCAATCACCGTTTTCGTATACGAT
>DASWNZ010000229.1:0-6090 GCA_036398975.1 Longimicrobium sp. | reverse complement strand
CCGGGTCAGCCGCGCGACCGCCCGCCGAGGATCCGCCGCGCGATCCCCCACCAGCGCCGCAGGTAGGCGCCCGGAAGCTCCCACGCCTTCGCGGCGTATCGCCACCGCATGTAGGCTGGTGAGGGGACGACCGTGCGCAGGCCCACGTACAGCCGCACGTGGAGCGGCTGCGCGGTTCCGATGACGCGGGCGCGCTCGGTCGGCTCGTCCGCGCCCGGCCGGGCAAGCGCGACGGCGAGATTGGTCGCGCGCGTCGCCCGCGTGCCGCGCTCAGCGAGGGCGAGCAGGACGTGATCGGGGACGGGCGTGTCGAAGTGCTCGCGCGCCCGGGTGAGCGCCCGGTGAAGGGCATACGTCCAGTCGAGCGCCGCGGCCTGGCGCAGCACCACGTCCCAATCGAGCCGCGGAGTGCCCGCGACGACCAGGTGACAGTCGAGGAAGCGCTGGAGGTACCGTTCCGCCTCACCGTGCTGCAGGATGGCGTGGGCGGCGAGGTGCAGCAGCTGCGCCTCGGGCGTGAAGTGCCGCACCCGCACGCCCGCGGCCTCCGTCTCCACGACCTGCGCGCGGAACCAGTGGAGATGCTCCGACACGCGTAGGAGCTGGGAGGGATGCAGGCTGGTGTGCATCTCGACCAGGAGCCCGCTCGGCGACCGCAGGGTGGGGAGATGGTGCGACACGCGCCCGCCGCCGCGGAACATCAGGGGCGCATCCGCCGCGGGACGGTAGCCGAGCGCGAGCACCGCGCGCTCCGCATCGTCGCACCGCTCGGGCGGAACGAGCAGATCGAGGTCCTTCATGGGCCTGAGCGCGGGCCGCGGGTAGACGGTGTGGGCGAGGGCGTACCCCTTCAGCCAGACCCACTCGATGCCCGCCGCCCCGAGCGCCGCCTCGATGCGCCCCTGCTCGACGCGCGCCAGCAGGTACCGCGTGGCGGCGTCGCGCGCATACCCCGCGAGCGGCACCCACGGAGTGCCTGCGGGAGCGATCCCCGCGTCCTGCACGGCCGCGAAGAGCATGGGGCCCAGGCCGTGAGCGAGGGCGAGCGGCGCCAGCGCCGCGGCATCCGGGGCGCTCACCTCGCGCGGATCGGCGCGCCCGCACACGAGCGAGGCGAGGAGGCGCTCCGCTTCGGTGAGATCCACGGCGGAGGTCTCCATGGGGCTCATCACCGCGCGGTCACCACGCCGGCGTCTTCGGTCAGCACCTCGACCAGCTTCGGCAGATCCGCCAGGCGGTCGCCCCGGTGCACCGCCCGCACCGGCACCAGCTCCGTCACCCGCGCGAGAGACTGGAAGAGGCGCGCACGCCGGGGCGCATCCAGCCACACCTTGCCGTACGTGTGCTCCATCAGCCACCGCAACGCCTCGCGCGGCGCCAACGGCGTGACGGCCGGCTCGCGCTGCTCGGCGTCACGCGGCGCGAGCAGGTAGACGACGCCGAGCGGCGCCGCTCCCCCGCCGGCGGGTGCGTCCATGTAGCGCTTGGTGCTGAACGACGCGTCGCTCCAGACGGGCGCGAGGAGGTCGAAGGGCTCGTTCACGGCCGCGGCGCTCTCGGCGAGCAGGCGAAGGCGCGGCAGGCCGGGGTGGACGAGCACCTGGTCCGCGCCGAGGCCGAGCGCCGCGACGTCGTCCGTGAGGAGCTCGTTCCCGGCAGCTACCAGCGCGGCGGCGGTCGTCGACTTCCCCGTCCCAGAAGGCCCGAGGAGCAGCGCGCCCCGTCCGTTCACCACGATGCCGCTGGCGTGCAGGCAGGGTGTGCCGCGCAGGTGGAGCGCCATGGCCACGGCGGAGTAGAGAAGAAAGGTGCGGATGTCAGGAATCGAGATCCCCTCCATCCACCGCACCGCAATGCGCGTCCCGCCCTCGCAGGTGAGATCCCAGCGGGCGCCGCTGGCCGCGTCCATGTAGCCGAGCCGCCAGGTGTGGTCATCCAGCCGCCAGAAGCTCTCCATCCCCCTGTAGATCGGATCCGGTCCATCCCAGCTCAGCGAATCGACGGGCGTCTCCGGGATGTCGATCTCCAGGTCGAACGGGCCGTCGTCCGCGCTCGGCGCCGCGGGCAGCGGCTGGTTGCAGCCCAGCGCGAGGCCGTACACCCTGTACCGGAACGGCGCGGTCATCAGGCGGGGAGGAAGGGCGTGAGGCGGGGCGGCCGGTGCGCGTGGGGAACGCGCTCCGGGGCCACGAGGCTCGCACGCTCCCACAGCGCCGCCAGCTCGGCGCCGTTCTCCGCCGGCTCGCGCGACAGAAGCTGGATCAGGGCAAAGAGCGCAAAGAAGTCGTACGGGTGGTGCCGGAGCAGTTCCCGGAAGTACTCCACCCTGTCGCCGGCCTCCGTGGCACGCAGACGGAGGCGCCGCAGGGGGCTCGCGATGGCTTCGAAGTGCCGGCCGGCATCGGCGGGACGAACGCGGCGCGCGGCGTGGTAGCGCATCTCGGCGTGCAGGTCCGCGTACACCGGCGAGCGCTCGCGCGCGTCCTCGGAGTCGAGCAGCTCATCGTGCCTGCCCAGCGCTTCCAGGCTGGACGCCGCCAGCCACGCCGCCCGCGCGAACTCCGGCCGGTCGCGCAGGAGCTCCCGGCAGAGCCGCAGCGACCCCTCCTGGTCCTGGCGGCGAGCGGCGTCCAGCGCCTCCTCCAGCGCCGCGGCGAGCGCGGGTGAGGGCGCGGAGACGGGATCGCGCGAGGGCGCGGCCGAGGGCGGCAGAAGCGACCGGTAGAAGCGCTTGCGCGACGCACGCCCGGGCCCCGAGGTGCGATTCGTCCGCACCCAATCGTGGGCGCGCCCGGCCAGGCTCCGCAGCGCGTTGCGGTCGAGGTACAGCTCCTCGAGCACCGAGGCGAGCTGGCCCGGGTGCCGGAAAAGGGGGACGAAGTCGCCGTGCGGCCGGTAGATGGGGATGTCGCTGAGGAGGGGGACCGCGCCGCCCGCGGCGTACTCCACGAACTTGGCGTCGCACCGCCCGCGGCTGAACGGGGTGTCCTCGGCGGGCGCGATGCCCGCGTGCCAGCCGCGGATGAACTCCAGGTACTCGGGGTGCGGGCTGAAGGGCCTGTACTGCAGCTGCGCCTCCGGGATCTCCGGGAAGCACTCCGCCAGCAGCCGCCGGTCCCCCATGAACGCGAACGTCGCGTCGGAGTGGCGGCGGCAGAAGTCCGTCACCACCGGCGCGAGCGCCAGCAGGTCCTCCCGGTGCGACGTGGAGCCGGACCAGCCGAAGACGAAGCCGTCCGGCTTATCAGGCATCCGCTCCGGCACCACGGGGAGCGAATAGTCGACGACGGCCACGTGCTCGCCCAGGCTGGCGAACGCCTCCGCCACACCGGGAGAGTACGTCTGCACACCATCAGAGAGCGCGGCGTAGCGGAAGATCTGCTGGCGCACAAGGGGGCTGCGCAGGGCGTGCGTGGGGGACAACCAGCCCCCGAGCGCCAGGATGTTGTCGCTGATCTCGTAGACGGTGGGCCGCCCGCGCTCGCGCCTCAGCCGGATCACGGACTCCAGTTCCGGCGTGCTCAGCATGTGGATGACGAGCACGTCGCACGCGAGCGCCGCGGCGGGAGCGGCGGGGTCGTTGGCGCCGAGCGCATCCACCCGCCACTCCCCGTCGTCCGCGAAGAGGCGCACGGGGTATTCGACGCTCTGGTACCAGACCCCCTCGCTCTCTCCCCGCATGGCGTGGGGGTGCAGCACCAGGGCCGTGAACCGCTCCGTCACGCCTCCCGTCGCCAGTAGACGCCGGTCCAGTCGATCCGGCGAATCGGGTCCGTCACCCCGTGCTCCGCGCGGAACTCGTCCACGGCGTGGCGGCATGCGTCGATGGCGCCGTAGTCGTCGATCACCACGAAGCCGCCCGGAGACACGCGGTGGTACAGCGAGTCCAGGATCTCGCGCGTGGACTGGTAGAGATCGGCGTCCGCGCGCAGGATCGCGATCTGCTCGACGGGCGCCTCGGGGAGCGTGTCGGAGAACCACCCCTGCAGCCAGCGCACGCCGTCGTCCAGCAGCCCGTAGGTGCGGAAGTTGTCCCGCACCGCGCCGATGTCGCACGCCAGCCAGGGCTGCCGCTCCTCGCTCCAGTCCAGGTCCCAGGCGCGATCCACCTCGTGCGTCGGCGGCGGCAGCCCCTCGAAGGAGTCGGCGAGCCAGACGCGCCTTTCTTCCTGGCCGAGCGCCACCTGCAAGCCGCGCATGAAGATGGCGGCGCCTCCCTGGCACACCCCCGCCTCCAGGAAGTCCCCCGGAACCCCGTCCGCGAACACCCTGCGCGCGCAGTACTCCAGGTTGTCCAGGCGCTCCATCCCGATCATGGTATGCGAGAACCGGCTCGGCCGCCGGCGCCGCACCGAGCCGTCCACCTTGGAGGCGACGAGATCCTCGTACTCCGCGGGCTGCCGGTAGCGGATGTCGCGCATGAGCTGCTCGCCGGCCAGCCCGCGGGACCGGCCGTGCTCCTCCAGCAGCTCGATGCGGAGCTCGTGCTCGGGGTAGATGAGGTTGACGAGCGCGCGCTTCAGCAGGTCGAGGTAGCGGCTCCGCACCCCCGCGTCGCCGGGCGCCTCGTCCACTTCCTCCACCAGCCCGCGGCGCGCCAGGTCGTCGACAAACGCCCGCACCGCCTCGTCGCACTCACCCGGGCCGATCTCGAACTCGAATGCGACCCGCGCGCACAGCGCGTCCAGGGCGATGGGCGCGTCGGTCAGCTCCCAGAGCCGCCGGGCGGTGCCGTTCAGCATCATCCCCGAGCCGCTGGGGCCATGCTCCAAAACGATCCCGCCGCCCTGCACGTGGGCGACGGGACGGTGGGTGCGGAAGAGGAGTGGCGCCGGCGCGGCCTGGACCGCGATGCCGTCCGTCAAGCAGACCCTGAGTACACGACGAAGTCGTAGACCGCGCCCGAGCCGCCCGCTTCCGTGCGGGTGAACGGGACTTCCTCCACCACGGGGGTATGCCACGCCAGCTTGGCGGCGGAGGGATTCCCCGTATCGGAAGTTCCGGTGGCCTGCGGCGTGTCGTTGGAGCTGGATTGCATGGACGGTCTCCTGGGGAGGTTGTTGTAGCTGCGGTGATAACGATGCTGATTTCTCGCCACTCCGGCAAGGGGCACCCCGCCCCGCCGCTACCTGCCGCGCGCCGCGTCCTCCTCGCGGATCAGGAAGAGCCCCACGGAGAGCATCCCGAAGAGGTAGTACGCGGGGACCTCCGCTTCGGCGGTTTCCGGCCGCTGGAGGTCGCCCCAGAGCTGGCGGAGGAGCGGCATCGACAGGTAGCGCGCCACGAGCGGCGACGACTCCACCCGCGCGACCGCCTCGCCGATCCGGCCCATCTCCCCCAGCGCCAGCCGGGTCATGTCGCCCGATTGCATCCCGCGCCGGGTGTTCCACTGCACCTCCGGGGGAAGCAGCCCTTCCATGGCCCGCCGGATGAGCCAGCGGCTCTGGCCGTCGCGGATGAACTGGTCGCGCGGAATGCCGAGGCAGAACTCCAGCAGGCGCAGATCGGCCGTCGGGTCCCGCAGCTCCATCCCGTACGCGGCGCCGATCTCGTGCAGGAAGGCGCCGGTCGCGCTCACGCCCGGCATGAGGGTGGCGAGCTGCTCGCCGCGCGGCGTCCGCGCGGAGTACCACCCGATGCGGTGCTCGGTGCGCCGCATGTGGCGCACGATGCCGGAGCGCTCCATGAACCCCGGATCGAGGGGCATGTGCCGCGCCCAAACCGTCCGCGGCTCCTTGAAGCGCCAGCGGAGCTGCATCCGCGCCGCGTCGATCACGGGCCAGAACAGCCGCCGCCATGCAACGCGCGCCATCGGCACCCCCGTCGCGCGGCTCTCGCCGGCCATCAGGCGCCGCACCGTCGGCCAGGCGCCCGTGGCGGCGAGGTGGGCGAGCGCCAGGCTGCCTCCGTTCCACGACACGGTGCCGTTCCCCCGCTGCCCCACCAGCAGCGTCCCGATCCCGCGCTGCCGGGCCGCCGAGAGCATGTCGTGCACCCAGTAGTGGCCCAGCGCGGCGGGCGCCGGCTCGGAGTGGATGGTGAGCGTGCGCTCGAGGGCCGTCAGCGGGCTCACCTGCTCGCCGCTCACCT
>DASWNZ010000228.1:0-24478 GCA_036398975.1 Longimicrobium sp. | reverse complement strand
GGCTGCCGCGACTGCAGCCGCCACTCGAAGCGCACGAGCGCGTTCATCATCGTACCCCCTGGGCCGCGCGCGCCTGGAGCACGCTGAAGTACACGTCCTCCAGCCCCGGCTCCACCGCCGCGAACTCCTCCCCCGGAAGCTCGTCGGCGAGCACGTGCACCCGCGTCTTCCCCTCGAACAGCTGGGTGGAGAGCACGTGCAGCGACGAGCGGAAATCCTCCACCGCCGCCCGCGTGGCGACGGTGGACCACACGCGCCCGTCCAACTCCGCCACCAGCTCGCGCGGCGCCCCTTCGCGCAGGATGCGCCCGTCCGCCAGAATCGCCATCCGCGGGCAGAGCTGGCGCACGTCTTCCACGATGTGCGTGGAGAGGATGACCACCACCTGCTCCGCCACCTCGGCCAGCAGGTTGTGGAAGCGGTTGCGCTCCTCGGGATCGAGCCCGGCGGTCGGCTCGTCCACGATGATGAGGCGCGGGTCGCCCAGCAGCGCCTGCGCGATCCCGAAGCGCTGGCGCATCCCCCCGCTGTACCCGCTCACCGGCTTCTTGCGGTGCTCCCACAGGTTCACCTGGTGCAGCAGCGCCTCCACCTGCTCCCTGCGCGCGCGCCGCTCCGCGAGGCCCTTCAGCACCGCCAGGTGGTCCAGCAGCTCCAGCGCGGACACGCGCGGATACACTCCGAACTGCTGGGGCAGGTAGCCGAGGTGCCTGCGGTGCGCCTCCGGCTGCGCCAGCACGTCCAGCCCGTCAAAGGCGATGCTCCCCGCGTCCGGCTCCTGGAGCGTCGCCAGGGTCCGCATCAGCGAGCTCTTCCCGGCGCCGTTCGGCCCGAGCAGCCCGAACAGCCCCCGCCCGATATTGAGGTCGATCCCCCGCAGCGCGTGTACGCCGTTGGGGTAGGTCTTGGTGAGTGCGCGAATCGTGAGCATGGTGGGATCAGGTGGCGGGCCGTGGTCCCGGCGCGAATCCCGCCGGCCGACGAAGCTACCCGTCCCTCCGCCGGGGCTGGAAGTGCGCTGCCTCGTGAGCGGGATTGTTCCTGCCGTGAACGGCGTTGCCTTGCCGAGCTGGCGACGAGCAGTGGCGCCTCGGGATGTTTTCAGACCAGCCGGAACGCGCCAAAGCCGCGGGTCGGCTGTCCCGCGGCTGTCCACCAAAGGTCGGTCGGAGAGCGGAACACGCCAGCTCGCAAACCCTTTTCGGGCAGCCGCTTGACACCGTTCGCGGGCGTCGTAAAGGTTGCTCCACCGCATCCCGCGGCGACCTTCCTCCTGCTGCCCAAAACGTGCTCGCTCGTGCCCTGTCCGGCGCCGTCCTCGGCATCCACGCCTACCTCGTCACCGTCGAGGCGGACGTGGCAAGCGGTATCCCCTCGTTCAACACCGTCGGTCTGCCACAGGGTGCGGTCAAGGAGGGCCGCGAACGCGTCATCGCCGCCGTCCAGAACAGCGGCCACGTCGTTCCACCGAGGCGTATCACCATCAACCTTGCGCCCGCCGACATAAAAAAGGACGGCAGCGCCTTCGATCTCCCCATCGCCATGGGCATCCTGGCGAGCACCGGCCAGATGCGCTCTCGCCACCGCCTGAAGCACTTCATGCTCGTGGGCGAGCTGGGATTGGACGGCGGACTGCGGCCGGTGCGCGGCGCCCTCCCTATCGCCATCGCCGCGCGGGAAGCAGGGTTGATGGGCCTGATCCTGCCCGACGAGAACGTGGCCGAGGCTGCGGTGGTGGAGGGCGTGGAAGTGCGCGGCGCCCGCACGCTCCTCCAGGTGGTCCGCTTCATGGAAGGCGAGGGCCAGCTCCCGCCCGCGACCATCGACCGCGAAGCGCTCTTCCGCACCGCCTCCACCTACGACACGGACTTCTCGGACGTGCGGGGCCAGGAGCACGTCAAGCGCGCGCTGGAAGTGGCGGCGGCGGGGGCGCACAACATCCTGATGGTCGGCCCGCCCGGCTCGGGGAAGACGATGCTGGCCCGCCGCATCCCGGGCATCCTCCCCCCGCTGACGCTGGACGAGGCGCTGGAGACCACGAAGATCCACTCGGTCGCCGGCCTGCTCGGCTCCGGCCGCTCGCTCGTGGCGACGCGCCCCTTTCGCGCGCCGCACCACACCATCTCCGACGCGGGGCTGATCGGCGGCGGCTCCAACCCGCGCCCCGGCGAGGTGTCGCTCGCCCACCACGGCGTCCTCTTCATGGACGAGCTCCCGGAGTTCCGCCGCAACGTGCTGGAAGTTCTCCGGCAACCCCTTGAGGATCGAGAAATCACGCTGGCCCGTGCCGCCATTTCGCTTACATATCCTGCCACGTTCATGCTGGCCGCCGCCATGAATCCCTGCCCATGCGGCCACCACGGCGACATGCAGCACCGCTGCACGTGCTCACCCCAGGCGGTACAGCGCTACATGGCGCGGGTAAGCGGACCGTTGCTCGACCGCATCGACCTGCACGTGGAGGTCCCCGCCGTGCGCTACAAGGACATGGTGGACGGCCGCGCGGGCGAGCCCTCTGAAGCCATCCGCGAGCGGGTGCGCCGCGCGCGCCAGATCCAGCTCGAGCGATTCGCGAAGCGCCCGGACGTGCACGCCAACGCGCACATGACCCCGCGCGACCTGCGCCAGTTCTGCCGCATCGGCGAAGCCGGCGACGCGCTCCTGCGCACGGCCATCGCCAAGCTGGGCCTCTCCGCCCGCGCCTACCACCGCGTCCTCAAGATCGCCCGCACCATCGCCGACCTCGAGGGCGCCGCCGAGATCGGCACCCCGCACGTGTCGGAGGCGATCCAGTATCGGTCGCTGGACCGCGGCGCCGGATAGATCATGCAAAGATCACATGTGGAACTTCGGACACCCGGCTTTGGTACCGTACGCGCGGATCACATCCGCAAACGGTATCAACTAACCGCCGAGGTACCCATGAGCACTGCCGAGACCGAGGCACTTCGAACCGCCTTCGCAGAGAGATACCGCGGCGTGATCGAACACCTTGCCAGCAATGCGGACATGGCGACACTCAGCAGGGCACTTAGCGAAGTGGATCCCTTCAGCGGATTGTCGATCGCGCTGGAGCGCGCAACCACGATGGCCGCGCCACGCGATCCGCTGGCGGCGGCGCGCGCGCGTGGGGTCGGTGCACGCGAGGAGCTGATCCGGCAGGCGGGCGGGCTGCTCCGGGTGTCGGAGGCGGCGAGGGAGCTGGGCGGCGTCAGCACGCAGGCGGTCCAGGCGCGCCGTGCCCGCGGGACGATCCTCGCGGTCCAGGTCTCCGGCGGCGAGTGGAAGTACCCGGCGTGCCAGTTCACGGAGGAGGGGCCGTTGCCGGGTCTCGACCGGTTTCTGCACGCCTTCCGCGACGTAGGACCGTGGACGAAGCTATCGGTTCTCCTCGCGTCTTCCGCGCGCTACCAGGGAAGGTCGGCGCTGGATCTTCTCCGCGAAGGCGAACTCGCCGCCGCGTGCAGCATCGCGGCTACGTACGGCGAACAGGGGTGACGCCACCGCTTCCTGCTTCGCCGCCGCTCCCGCCGGCGGACCTGCACAACCGGCGACTCCCAACGGTGCCGTTGCCCGCGGGGACGATGCTGTACCGGATTCACCGCACGAGTCTCGGGACCATGCACTTCGGCCGGACGCTGGACCCGGACGAGCGCCAGCGGTGGGACTCGCCCGATGCGTCCTATGGTGTCTGGTACGCCGGTGAGCCGGACTACGTCGCCTTCGCCGAGACGCTCCTCCGGGACCTCACGCTGACCAGCATCTCACACGACGCGCTGATTTCCCGTTCGATTGCCGAGGTCCGCGTCCGCCGTGACCTCACCGTGGCGAACTTCGCGGACGCGGGCCTGTTCAAGCTCGGCGCCGATTCGTCGGCCGCCGACGCCGATTACCAGGTCACGTGGGCGTGGTCGGCTGCCATCCACAGCCACCCGCAGGGAGTGGACGGCATACGGTACCGTGCGCGGCACGACAACTCTGGAATCTCTTACGCCTTCTTCGACCGCGTTGCGGACGCGTTCGATCCTGGCCCGAGCGTGCCGCTCCTCAGCCCGCAGAACGCCGTACGTCTGGGCGCATGGCTCGACCGCTACGGACTCGGGCTCGGATCGTGAGCCCGTGCTCAAGCATTTGCGCGGCGTCACTGACGCGAAGCTAGGCCGCTCCGTGAGCGGTTTATAGAAGGATGTGAAGCACCAACCCGCGCCGTGACGGTGATGAGCGCGAGCGCGAGTGCAATCATCGCGGCGGCGCCCAGGTACGAAACCGGCAGCAGGTAGGCGGAATTGCTTCCGTCGGTGACGATCAGGTACACCCACTCATCCAGGACGAGCGCGAGGCCGGCGCCGAGTGCCAGGAGCAGTGCGTCGCGCAGGCGGCCGGCGGGGACGCCTACGGCCAGAGGGATCGACGAGGCGGTGGTGAGGAGGATGCCGGTGAACAGGTGGTGGATGTTGTAGCCGAACACGTTCAGGTCCGTGCCCGGGAATGCGTGGAGGGAAATGCGGATGGTCGCGAACGTCGCAAGGATCGCGAACGCCAGCAGCTTCGCGTTGCGGCGAGCCGTGCTCACTTGCTCCACGAGGGGTTCGTCCCTGGGGAGTACGTGTTGCACCGGTGTTGCGGCCTCGCGAGTGGGGTCGATCGGCATTGGTCGAGACCCCGTTCAGCGGTGCATCAGGTAGGACCACGTCCTTCGCCAGGCGCGCTTCCAGAACGGAACCGTTTCAGTGGTCCAGGACCTTTCGAGGCCGCGCCGCCAGCGGTGCATCGCGTCCTGTTCCAGGGCGAGTGCGGCCTCGCTGGTGACGCCGTTGGGCGCGGGGGCGAGCTGGGTTAGTCGCGTGTAGACGCGGTGGCGGTCGCGGGGGGACACGCGCTGGAGGAGGTGCCACAGCGTGATCGTCGTACCCGAGTCGGAGGCGGCGAGCAGCTCGTCGAGCGTCCGGGTGTCTTGGTGCGCATCGTAGCGCTGGAGTGCGCGCCGAAAGGCGGGCCGGGCGCGGACGGGGTAGGGAAGCCCGGGGCCGGTGCCTGGGGTGAGCGTCGCTTCGTTGCCGGCCAGGACGATCGAGCGCCGGGCGCCCTCCACGAGCTCCACCTCGCCGGACTCCACGCGCAGCAGGCCCGCGCCTCGGTCGTCGAGGGTGAGGGTGTAGATGCACCCGAGGTCGATGGCCAGCGCGCTCGGCGTTTCGACGAGGAAGAAGCGGGGCGGCGCCCAGATGCGCGCGTGCAGCGTTCCGCGCTCCATCGCCATGCGGTGCTCGGAGCCCTCGGCGCGAACGAGGCGCGCGCGCGAGCCGGGGCCCAGGTCCGCGCGCCCGATCCGCCCGACTTTGATGCGCGCGGACGCCCCCTGCCCGGTCTCCACCCACTGCCGCGGCCGGAGAACGTCGCCGCCGCGCTTCGCGGAGACCGGTGCGCCTCCCGCGATGACGTCGCCGCGGAGCCTGCTCACGGTCCACGGCGCGTCGAGCGAGCGGGCGAGGGTGCCGCCCACCAGGATGCCGACCACGGCGGCCGCGGCGAGCCCGGTGCGGAAGTAGGAACGGCGGCGCGGGGACGGCGGCTGCTCCGTCGCCAGCTCCGCCTCCCAGTCCGGCGGCGGCGGGACGCGGCGAAAAGGCGCGAGGGCCTTCTCGATGCGCACGACCTCGGGGTCGGGGCGCGCCGCGCGGTCCCAGAGGTAATCGTCTTCAGCCATGGCTCTCTCCCAGCAGGGCCCGCAGCTGCGCGAACCCGTGGTGCAGGTAGACGCGGACGGTGCCGTGCGACAGCCCCGTCTGCTCCGCGATCTCTTCTCCGTTCATCTCCTGCAGGAGGCGCAGGATCAGCGGCTCCCGCAGGCGCTCCGGCAGGCGGCGGATTGCGGACATCACCTCCGATGCGCCCAGCGCCCCGTCGGGTGCGGCGCCTCCGGAGGCGATCTGGTCCGACAGCTCCTCCGTGGGCCGGCTCGACCGGTGGTGCATCCGTGCGCGGTTCCGCGCGATGGTGGCGAGCCACGCGCCCACGGCCTCGGGCTCCCGCAGCGTGTGGATCGTTCGCATCGCCGTGATGAAGACATCGTGTACCAGGTCCTGCACGTCCTCGTCGCGGGCGTGCGCCAGGACCACGCCGTGAACCATCCGCGAATAGCGCTCGTACAGGCCGCCGAACGCCGCCCGGTCGCCGGACTGCGCGGCGCGCACCAGCTCCGCGGGGTGGGGGGCCTCGCCGGCAGCGTGAGGAGTCGTCATCGCGGCGCTGAAGAGCGTGGCGGGTGCGCGGCGCGTCGTGCGGAAGAGGGCATCATCCATCACCGTGATCGGGAAGCCGCCGCCCGCCGCCCGCGGAGTCGTCGAAACGCCACCGCCCCGGCCAGCGCCGCCGCGATCGCCGCCGCAACCCCCGTGTTGCGCCCCTGCTGGTGAAACAGGACGGTGGACTCTCCGTCCGGACCGATGCGGCGGAGGCGCAGGTACGGTCCCACGCCGAGGTCGCCCAGGATGCCGAGCGGGGCGCGGGGATGCTCCAGCACGTACAGCGACCCACCGGCGGCGGCCACTCCCGCGGGCGACCAGTACGGGTGCCTGCGGTACACCGTCGTGGACTCCGCGCCCCTCCAGCGGCGCAGCACCCCGGCCGCGAAGTCGGCGGCGAAGACGGTGGAGTCGTCCGCGACGGCGACCCCCAGCAGGTCTTCGTCCCAGCGGCGCACCGATGGCGCGCCGCCGCGGGTCTCGACGCGCCCGGACAGATCCACCGTCCGCAGCCGCGCGCCATCCACGATCAGCATCCGCCCGTCGGGGAGCCACGCCATCCCGTCGATCGCCTGGAAGCGGGCCGCGCCGGCCGTTCCGTCGCGAAAGCCGGCCGGACCTCCCGCGATGGTGTCGATGCGTCCCGTCGCGAGCCGCCGCAGCAGGTGCACGGTGCGCTGCTCCGGCGCGCGGTCGGGCTGAAAGGCGCTGGCGGAGTAGATTGCTCCATCGCTCCCCATCAGAAAGGACTGCAGCCCCATCCCTCCGCCGTCGCCCGGCTGCACGATGAAGCTGAGGCGGCCGCTCATGTCCAGCCGCCACACGGCGCGGCGCGGACCGTCCGGCTCCGCGTGGGTGCCGTAGACGGCGCCATCGGGGCCCAGCACGAGCGCGTGGGAGTGGATGTCGCGCGCCACCGGCTCGGCCCCCCAGCCCGGCGTGTACCGCCAGATGATGTTGGCGGGGATGTCGGCGACGTACACGCGGCCCAGTCGGTCGACCACGACTCCCCAACCCTCGTGCGCGGCGGCGGGGCGCACTCCGCAGCATGCGAGGGCGAGGAACGCCGCCGCGGCCCGCACTCGACGGCGAGGCGAGGGGGTCATGGGGCGGCGGGGGTCGCGGCCGCCCGGCGGTGCACCACGCGCCCGCCCTTCAGCACCAGCACCGGGCGCCTCGTGTTGCGGATGTCGGCCGTCGGATCCCTCTCCACCACGATCAGGTCCGCGATCCTGCCCACCCGCACCGACCCGTAGTCTGCCTCGATGCCGAGGACTTCGGCGGGGTTCAGCGTCGCCGCGCGGATCGCCTCGGCGGGGGTGAGGCCGGCGTGCGTGACGAGCTCTTCCAGCTCGAAGTGCACGATGGGGATGGAGTCGCGCCCCGGACCCATGGCGTCGGTGCCGGCAAGGAAGCGGACGCCGCCCTCGTGCGCGCGCCGGGCGAACTCGCGTGTCCAGGCGATCGTCCGGTCCGGATCGCGGCCGAGGGCGCCGCGGTTGTCCTGGCGGACGTTGAGCACGGAGAGCGTCGCGTCCATGAACGTCTCGCTCTCGCGGAGCGCCCGGATGTACGCGCCGATGCGTGCCGACCGGGCGGGATCGCCGCTGAAGTCCGATGCGTTCAGCGTCCCGCGAGACACCTCAGGCATGGCGGCGGCATCTTCCCAAACGGCGTAGGTCGCGTGCGAGACCGAGTGGACGCCGGCCGCCACCACCTCGCCGGGCGAGGCGGGGAAGATCGCGCTGTGCGCCCACACGCGCATCCCCTGACGCCGCGCCTCGGCGGCGATGCGCCCGACCAGCTGTGGGCTGAGGTTCGCGTAGATCTTGATGGCGCCCGCCCCGGTCGCCCGCGCGGCGGCCACGATCCGCGCCACGTCGCTCGTGTCGGTGACGGCGTGCTGCCAGGGCGCGGCTCCTAGCGGATACTCCGCCGTCCACGTTTTCGCTCGCGCGTCGTCGAACCAGCTCGGCCCCGCCACCAGCGCCGCGTAATGGATGCGCGGCGAGAGCACGCTGTCTTCGCGCGCGCGTTCCGCCAGGGTGCGCAGGACGGGCACCAGCCCCGCCATGTCGCGCACCGAGGTGACCCCGCCGGCCAGCACGAACCGGAGCTGCATCGGCGGCGCGGCCCGCCCGCCCATCGTCAGGTGCACGTGCGAGTCGAACAGCCCCGGCAGCAGGTAGCGCCCGGTGAGGTCGAGCGTCTCCGCGGCCCGCGCGCTCCTGCTCGCGGTCGGATAGATCGCGGCGATGCGCCGGTCGCGGATCTCCACCGTCATCGGCTCGCCGCTCGCGGCCGTGCCGGTTCCATCCACGATGCGCACGTTGGTCAGCGCCAGATCGGCCGGCCTGGAGCCCGGGCGGGACGCGATGCCCCCGCCCGACGCGCAGGATGTCGCGGCGAGCCCCAGACAAGCGGACACAAGGATGTGATGTATCAAGCGGCGAGGATACGCCGGTGGGGTGCAGTGGAGGGAGGTCATTGCGATCCTGAGATCGAAGGTGAGCGACGGGCGGTTCGGCGGGCGAGGGGACCGCCGGGCTCGCTTGCGGCGCTGGCAACGCACCAGTCAGCCGCCGTCGTTCTTCAGGATGCAATGCGGATCAATCTTGTTAATACAGCCGCCGCGCCGCGTGAGCTCCGGCGCGTGACTCAAATATTTCCAACACACGACAGGGCCGATCCGCGCGATGCGAGTGGTGTATCGCGACGCTTCGGTCCGGCGATGACACAGCGCAACGCCAGCCCCGAATACGCCCGTCCGGGCCGGGTGCTGGAACAGAATGTTCCGTTTTTGCCCCTGATCCGGCGGGCCTGCATTTTGAAGAAGGGGCGATAGATTGGGGCAGCGGACGCCGCCGCCTTCGCAGCGCCTTCCCAGCAACCCGCACCGTCTCCGCGCGCAGAATGAAAGAACGTCTCGCACCCTGGCTGCTCCGCATGATGGGCTTCCGCCGCGTCAGCCGGCGTCCTGATGCGGCGCCAGGGCGGCGCGCGTCGGACCACGAGCCGGTGCGCGGGTGGCGCCCCGCGCTTGCCGTGGCCGCGGCGATCGCGCTGCTGGACTGGGGCACCAAGGCGGCCATCGTGTGGTCGGTGCCGGTGGGGGCGTTCCGCGAGGTCATTCCGGGACGCGTTGCTTTCTGGCACGTGCGCAACGAGGCGATGATCCTGGGGCTGTACGACAACCTCGCGCTCGGCACGCGCAAGTCGATCGCGCTGGTGGCGTCGCTGGTGGCGTCGCTGGTCATCCTCCAGATCATCGGGCGCGGGCACCGGCTTCCGAAGGGGCAGCGGACGTACGCGTCGGTGTTCGTGGGGACGGTGCTGGGCGGGATGCTGGGGAACCTGGGGGAGAGGGTGGTGCACTGGGGCGTCACGGACTACCTGTCGTTCCACTGGGCGCCGTACTGGCTTCCGCCCGGCAACGTGGCGGACGTGGCGCTCTTTCTCGCGATCCCGATGGCGGTGCCGGTAATCGTGTTCGAACTGCAAGGGCGGGCGCGGCGCGGTGCCGCGTCCGCCCACCCGGCTCGCCGCGAGGCCGTGCTCTCCCGTCAGTAGCTGGCGGCGGGTGCCGCGTGGGCCCTATCTTGGTGCCATCCACAGGGTTCACGGGAAGGGCGATGATCGCGGATGCGAAGCGCGAGCGGCTGGCGGAGATCCTCCGCGAGTGCGGCTCGGTGGTGATCGGGTACAGCGGAGGGGTCGATTCGGTCTTCCTCGCCACGGTGGCGGTGGAGCTGCTCGGCCCCCATCGCGTGCTGGCGGTCACGGGGAAGAGCGACAGCATCGCGTCGTGGATGGAGGACACCGCGCGCGAGGTCGCCGGGCGCTTCGGCATCCCGTGGCTGGAGGTGGAGACGCGGGAGATGGACGATCCCCGCTACGCTGCCAATCCCAGCAACCGCTGCTACTTCTGCAAGAGCGAGCTGTGGGGCCGCCTGGGTGAGGTCGCCCGGGAGCGCGGCTTCGCAACGGTGCTGGACGGCTCCAACGCCGACGACGTGGGCGACCACCGTCCCGGCGCCGTCGCCGCGGGCGAGAACGCCGTGCGCTCGCCGCTGCTGGAGGCGGGGCTCACCAAGGACGAGATCCGCGCCTGGTCGCGCGAGCTCGGGCTCCCGACCTGGGACCAGCCCGCCGCGCCCTGCCTGGCGTCGCGCCTTCCGTACGGCCTGGCCGTCACGCCACGCCGCCTCCGCCAGGTGGAGGCGGCGGAGGTGGCTCTGCGCGCGCTCGGCTTCCGCGACTTCCGCGTGCGGCACCACGGCGAGGTCGCGCGGCTGGAAGTGCACCCCGCCGAGGCCGGACGCGTGGCGGCGGAGCGCGCGAGGATTGACGAGGCGGTGCGGGGCGCGGGTTTCCGGCGGGCTTTGCTCGACCTGCAGGGGTACCGGCGCGGCGCCCTCAACGAAGGCCTCGGCGAGGGAGAGATGGTGCGCCTGGTTCAGATCGGGAGCGCGGCGTGAGCGCGGACGAGCGGGTCGCGCGCGCCGAGCGCCTGCTGTCCGCGCGTGGCTTCGCGGGGGCTCGCGTCTCGGTGGAGGGGCACGAGGACGAGATCGCGGCGGTGCGTGTGCCGGCCGCCGCGTGGGAGCGGCTGGCGGGCGACGAGGGCGCGCGGGTGGCGGGGGAGGTGAAGGCGCTCGGCTTCCGCTACGTAGCGCTCGACCTGGCGCCGGCGTAGCCCCGCCGGATGGCGGACGCGCCCATCTACCTGGACTACGCCGCCACCGCGGCCATCCGCCCGCCCGAGGTGGCGGAGGCGATGATGGCGTACCTGCGCGACGTCGGCGCCACGCCGGGACGCGCGGGGCACAGCCGGGCGGTGGAGGCGGGGCGGGTCGCCTTCCGCTGCCGCCGTGCCGTGGCGCGCCTCTTCGGCGTGCGCGGCGATCCGGGGCGCATCGCCTTCCAGCTCAACGCCACCCACGCGCTCAACGTCGCGCTCCAGGGCGTCCTTCGCCCCGGCGACCGGGTGGTGCGCACGTCGTACGACCACAACGCCGTCCGCCGTCCCGTGGCCGCCCTGGCGCGCATCGGTGTGTCGGAGACGGTGCTTGGCGGTTGGGCGGATGGGAGCTTCGACCTGGACGAGGCGGAGCGCGCGCTGGCCGGCGCCCGCCTTCTCGTCCTGTCGCACGCGTCCAACGTGTTGGGAACCGTGGCGCCCGTGGCCGAGCTCGCGGCGCGGGCCCATGCGCACGGGGCGCTGGTGCTGATGGACGCATCCCAGAGCGCCGGCCACATCGCCGTGGACTTGGAGGCGATGGGGATTGACCTCCTGGCCTTCACCGGGCACAAGGGGCTGCTGGGGCCGCAGGGCACCGGCGGCCTATACGTGCGCGAGGGAGTGGAGATCGAGCCCATCTTCGCGGGCGGCACCGGCGGCGAATCGGGTCCATCCGCGATGCCCGAGGCGATGCCCGACCGGCTGGAGGCGGGGACGCAGAACGGGCCCGGCATCGCGGGGCTTCTGGCCGGCGTGGAGTGGGTGCTGGAGCGTGGTGTGGAGTCGATCCACGAACGGCAGAGCGCGCTTAAGGCGCGGCTGCGCGAGCGGTTGGGCGGCATCCCCGGGTCGCACCTCCTCTCGCCCGCCGCGCCGGAGGGGGCAGGGATCGTAACGGTGACGGTGGACGGGATCGATCCGTCGCAGATGGCGGCGCGGCTGGACCGCGATTTCGGGGTGATGACGCGCGCCGGGCTGCACTGCGCTCCGGAGGCGCACCGCATCCTGGGCACCGAGGCGACGGGCGCCGTCCGCTTCTCCGTCGGCTGGGCGACGACGGAGGCGGAGGTGGACCGCGCGGCGGAGGCCGTGGCGGCGCTGGCGGGGGAAACAATGCCCGCTCGCGCGGGGTAGGTTAGCGAGGCTGAACGGCACAGCGCCGCACGAATTCACGACAGGGGCGACGATGGCGAGACGACGGGGCGGGGCGCTGGGGCTGCTGTTGGTCGTGGCGCTCCTGGGGCTGGGGATCTGGTTCTTTCGCGACCGCATTCCGGGGCTGGGCGGCGGCGGCAGCGTGGCGGCCACCAAGGTGTCGCCCGAGGCGGCGGCGCAGGCGCAGGCCAAGCTCGCGCGCATGCGCAAGGACCAGGACACCGTGCACCTGACCGACGTCGAGTTCACCTCGCTGCTGCGCTACGACCTTGCGGGGCTCACCGGACCGCTCCAGCAGCCCGCGGTGGACTTCGTGGACAACACCCTCAAGCTCACCGGCAAGGTCCCCAAGGACCTCCTCCCCGACTCGCCCGAGCTGGCGCGGGTGGGCGGCTTCCTTCCCGACACGGTGGAGGTGAGGGTGGGCGGGTCGCTGCGTGAGCTGCGGGCCGGCCACGGAGCACTCAACGTGCAGGAGGTGGCGGTCGCGGGCTTCCCCGTCCCCTCGAGCTACTATCCGATGGCGCTGGAGCGGCTGGGGCGGAGGAACGAGCCCGGCACCGAGCCCAACGAGTACCCCTTCACGCTTCCGCCCGGAGTCGCATCCGCCCGGGTGGAGGGCGGAGTGCTGATCCTTTCGCCGACCAACCAGTAGATCCATGGCCCGCATCATGGTGGTAGACGACGAGGACGGGATCCGCCGCGTCCTCGCGCAGCTCTTCGAGTACGAGGACCACGAGGTCCGCACCGCCGCCGGCGCGCAGGAGGCGTACGGCATCTACGGCGAGTTCCGCCCGGACGTCACCTTCATGGACGTGAAGATGGCGCGCACGGACGGGCTGGAGGCGCTCACCCACCTGCGCGAGATGGATCCGACGGCCGTGGTGGTGATGATCAGCGGCCACGGCACCATCGACACCGCGGTGGAGGCCACCCGCCGCGGCGCCTTCGATTTCCTGGAAAAGCCGCTGGACACGGACCGCACCCTGCTGGTGCTGCGCAACGCGCTGCAGCAGAACGGGCTGATGGCCGAGAACGCCCGCCTGCGCGGCGAAGTGGAGAGCCGCCACGCCATCGTGGGCCGCTCCTTCGCCCTGCGGCAGGTGCTTGACCGCGTCGAAAAGGTGGCCCCCACCGACGCCCGCGTCCTCATCACCGGCGAGAACGGCACGGGCAAGGAGCTGGTCGCGCGCGCCGTCCACCGCCTCTCGCCGCGCGCGGAGAAGACGTTCGTGGAGCTGAACTGCGCCGCGATCCCCTCCGAGCTGATCGAGAGCGAGCTCTTTGGGCACATGAAGGGCTCGTTCACCGGCGCCCACGAGGACCGCGCCGGCAAGTTCGAGGTGGCCGACGGCGGAACCCTGTTCCTGGACGAGATCGGCGACATGAGCCTGAACGCGCAGGCCAAGGTGCTGCGCGCGTTGCAGGAGGGGATCGTCACGCGCGTGGGCGGCGCCAAGCCGATCCGCGTGGACGTGCGCGTGCTGGCCGCCACCAACAAGGACCTGGAGGAGGAGATCCGCGGCGGGCGTTTCCGGGAGGACCTCTTCTACCGCTTGAACGTGATCCCGCTGCACGTGCCGCCGCTGCGGGAGCGCCGCGAAGACATCCCCATGCTGGTGCAGCACTTCGCGGAGAGCTACGCGCAGGAGGGCGCCGTCAAGCCGCGCCGCTTCACCGACGACGCGCTGGATCGCATGCAGCGGATGGACTGGCCCGGCAACGTGCGCGAGCTGCGCAACACTGTCGAGCGCCTCATGATCCTCAGCTCCGGCCCCGCCGTCGGCGCGGACGACGTGGATCTGCTCGTGTCGGGCCACATGAAGGGGGGCGGCCTCTCCAGCGACCTCCTCTCCTGCAACACGTTCGCGGAGTTCAAGGAAGCGGCCGAGCGCGCCTTCATCATCCAGAAGCTGCGCGAGAACGACTGGAACGTCTCGGAAACCGCGCGCATCCTGGACATGCCCCGCTCGAACCTGTACAAGAAGATCGAGCGCTACGAGCTGGTGCGCGAAGGCTGATGCGCGGCCTGGGTGTGCTCGGTTGGCTGCTCTTCGCGACGGCGTGGATGATCGGGACGTTCGGAGGGGGCGCGGCGCTCGCCTGGCTCTACAAGCGCCTCCACCCGGATCTCGCCTTCTACAAGCTCTGGGCGCTCTGGTCCGCCGTGCTCTCGGGCGCGGCGGTGCTGGCGTTTGCGTTTGGGTTTGCGTAACCCCTCCGACACCGCCGTGGCGACCGAGGTCGCGGCTACAAAAGCGCAAAGTCCGCCTTCGCGGACTCCACGCAGGCGCCGGTCCTCCTCCCCTAATTTTGTCATCCTGAGCGACGCGCTGCTCCGTCCTCCCCCGGGCTCGAACCTCTGGCGCGCAGCGAAGGATCTACTGCGCGTGGCGAGGCCTCCGTTGCAGGGCGTCTTGCCTCGGGGTGAGGTCTGGTTCCTACTCCGCTCTCAACGCGTGCACCGGATCGACCCGGCTGGCGCGGCGGGCGGGGAGGTAGGAGGCGAGGGCGGCGGTGGCGAGGATGACGCTTACGACCACGACGAAGGTAGCCGGGTCGGTGGGGCTCACTTCGAAGAGCAGGCTCCGCAGCACGCGCGTCCCCGCGAGAGCGCCCGCGATCCCGAGGATGGATCCCCAGAGCGCCAGGCGCATCCCCTGGCGCACCACGAGCGTGCGCAGCTCCTCCGCGCGGGCGCCGAGCGCGAGCCGGATGCCGAACTCGCGCGTGCGAAGGCGCACGGTGGCCGCGATCGCCGCGTACAAACCGACCGCGGCGAGCAGGAGCGTGGCGGCGGCGAAGGCGCCCAGCAGCATCGTGTTGAAGCGCGGCCGCGCGAGGGGCGCGGCCATCAGCTCCTCCACCGGACCGCCGCCCACCACCCGCAGCTCCGGGTGGATCCGCCGCAGCACGTCACGGATCTGGGGGACCACCGCCGCCGCGTCTGAGTGGGTGCGCACGGCCAGCGTCATCGGCACCGGACCCGGGAACTGGCGGATCGGCAGATAGAGGGCCGGCTGCGTGCTCGCCAGCTCACGGAAGCGGGTCTCCGCCACCACGCCGACCACGGTGGCCCACTCACCCGAGCCGTCCGCCGGACCCAGCTTGACGCGCCTGCCGATGGGGTCCGCGCCGGGCCACGCCCGCAGCGCCGCGGCCTCCGTGAGGATGGCGACCGGCGGAGCGCCCTCTCGATCCCCGTCGCCGAAGGCGCGCCCGCGCCGGATGGGGATCTGCAGCGTGCGGAAGTATCCCGGCCCCACCACCTCCAGACTCACCATCGGGTTCGACGCCTGCGCCTCGGGCGTCTGCCCCTTGCCCGTGAACATCGCGCTCCACCCGCCCTCCGCGTACGGCGGCCGCGGGAGCGATGCCGCGCCTGCCACCCCCGGGAGTGCCGCCACACGGGCCACCATCTCCTCCTGCACGGCCAGCTGGCGGGTGCGGTCGGCGAGCGCCGCGGGCGGCGCTCCGGTCTGCAGCACGAGGAGGCGCTCGCGGTTGAAGCCGGGCTCCGCCGACTGCAGCGCGAGCACGCTCCGCACGAGGAGCCCGGCGGCCGAGACGACCAGGATGGCGAGCGTGATCTGGCCGATGACGATGCCGTGGCGAAGGGCCCGCCCGCGCCTGTCCCCCGCGGAGCGCCCGTTTCCGGCGCGGAGCCGCGCGCTCAGCTCTCCCGCGGTCGCGAGTAGGGCGGGGAGCAGCGCCGCGAGTAGCGCCGCGGCGGCCGTAGCGGCCAGCGCGAAGAGGAGGACGGCGGAATCCACCCCGATCATCTCCCGCTGCGGAAGCTCCGGCGGCGCCGCCCGCGCGAGCGCCCGCACGCCGGCCGCCGCGAGCGCCACCCCCAGCGCGCCGCCGGCGAGCGCCAGCACCGCGCTCTCGGTGAGCAGCTGGCGCACCAGGCGTCCCTTGCCGGCGCCGAGCGCGCTGCGAACGGCGAGCTCCTGCCCGCGCGCCGAGGCGCGGACGAGGAGCAGGTTCGCGACGTTCGCGCACGCGATCACCAGGAGCAGCGTGACCGCCGCCGCCGCCGTCCAGAGCGCCCCGCGGGCGCCTCCGGTCACCAGCTCCGGGAGCGCCGTCGCCACGGGCCGCGTGCCGCGGAGCAGGGGTGGGCGCGCCGGATCGGTCGCGCGCAGGAATGCGCCCAGCTCCTCGCGCGCCTCGCCTGGCGTGGCGCCCCGCGCGAGGCGGCCCACCAGGTCGAAGACGATGACCTCCGCCGGGTTGCCCCGCGCCTCCAGCGTGGCCGGGAAGTCGGGGAGCACCGGAACCCACACCTCTGCGGCGCGCGGGTACTCGAAGCCGCGCGGGAGGACCCCCACGACCGAGAAGCGCTTTCCGTTCCAGTCGAATGCGCGTCCCACGACCGCCGGGTCTCCGCCGAAGTGGCGCTGCCAGAGCTCGTAGCCGATCACCATCACCGGTGCGGCGCCGGGCGCGTCGTCGGCGGGGAGCAGCGTGCGCCCGTGGATGGGAGCCACGCCCAGGAGGGGGAGGAGATTCCCCGTCACCCACGACGCCTTGACGGTGAGCGGCTGTCCCGCGTCGAGCAGGACCTGGTCGAGTGCGCCCTGGTACGCGACACCCGCGACCCCCTCGAGCCTGCGCGTCGATTCGCGAAAGCCCGCGAGATCCGCGTACGAGAGCGGAAGGTGCTCCGCGGCGCGCTCGGGCGACTCCGTCCACGCCACGATGACGCCCTCCTGCTCCCGCACCGGCAGATCGCGAAAGAGCACGCCGTTCAGCACGCTGAACATGGCCGTGCTCGCGCCGATACCCAGGCCCAGCGTCAGCACGGCGGCCGCGGCGAATCCTGGACTCCTGCGAAGCGCGCGCACGGCAAAGCGCACGTCCTGCCGAAGCTCGTCCAGCCACTCCGCGCGCCGCCGCCGGTCCTCCGTACGCGCATCCGCTTCACGCATCGAGCGCCTCGCCTCGTCCAGGTCTCCGAACTCGCGGCGCGCCCGTGTGCGCGCCGCGTCGCGGTCCATCCCCTCCCGCACAAGCGCGTCCGTCCGCATGTCCAGGTGGAAGGCGAGTTCCTCGTCCACCTCATCGCGGATCTCCCGGGCGCCGCGCCACGGGAGGGCGAAGCGGCGCGGGAACCTGGGCGTTCCCATCACCCCTCCGGTGCGGGTTCGAGCACCTGGAACACCGCCGCCGCGTAGCGCCGCCACGCCGATGCTTCCGCGCGCAGCTGGGCGCGTCCCTCGGCGGTGAGCGAGTAGTAGCGGGCGCGGCGGTTGTTCTCGGACACCCCCCACTCCGCGGCCAGCCACCCCTTCGCCTCCAGCCGGCGCAGCGCCTGGTAGAGCGCGGCATCCTGCACCTGGAGCACGCCGCCGGTGCGATCGCGAATACACTGCGAGATGCCGTAGCCGTGCATCGGATCGCCGGCCAGCGTGCGCAGGATGAGTACGTCGAGCGTCCCCTTGAGCAGGTCCAGCGTCTGGTCCATCGTTTCTCCCCTCACAGTGTGTGGGGTAAGATGCTCCCACGGATGGAGGGCGTCAAGCGGTTGCACCCCTTCCCGCGAAGGTTAGATTCCCGCGCCCGCACCAAAACGCGGTACGGCACACCCCAGAACAGGGCGGAACATGGCGGACAAGTTCAAGAACTTCATCGGCGGCGAGTGGGTGGAGCCGTCTTCGGGCGAGTACTTCGAGAACCGCAACCCGGCCCGCTGGTCGGAGGTCATCGGGCTGTGGCCCCGCTCCGGCCAGGACGACGTGGACCGCGCCGTCGCCGCCGCGAAGGAGGCGTTCCCGGCCTGGGCGCGCACCCCGGCGCCGGACCGCGGCAACATCCTGCGGCGCGTGGGCGACCTGCTCAGCGAGCGCAAGGACGAGATCGCAAAGGCCGCCACGCGCGAGATGGGGAAGGTGCTCACCGAGACGCGCGGCGACGTGCAGGAAGGGATCGACACCGCCTACTACGCGGGCGTCGAGGGGCGCCGCCTCTTCGGCAAGACGGTGCCGAGCGAGCTTTCCAACAAGTGGGCGATGACGTACCGCCGCCCCATCGGCGTGTGCGGGCTCATCACGCCGTTCAACTTCCCGCTCGCCATCCCCACCTGGAAGATGTTTCCCGCGCTGGTGTGCGGGAACACGGTCGTCATCAAGCCGGGCGAGGACGTGCCGCACACCGTGCAGCTCCTGGTGGAGATCCTGGAGGAGGCCGGCATCCCCAAGGGCGTCGTCAACCTCGTCCACGGTGAGGGCGCGACGGGCGCGGCCATCGTCAACCACCCCGACGTCGCGGCGATCTCCTTCACCGGCTCCACGGCGACGGGAAGCATCATCGGGCGCGCGTGCGGCGAGTCGCACAAGCGGCTGTCGCTGGAGATGGGCGGCAAGAACGCGCAGATCGTGATGGCCGACGGCGACCTCGACCTGGCGCTCGAGGGCGTGCTGTGGGGCGCATTCGGCACCACCGGGCAGCGCTGCACCGCCACCAGCCGCCTCCTCCTCCACGACTCGATCCATGACGAGTTCCTGGAGCGCCTGGTGGAGAAGACGAAGGGCCTTACTCTGGGCTACGGCCTGGAGGACGGCGCCGAGATCGGCCCGCTGATCAACGAGCGGGCGCTCGAGAAGGTGAAGAGCTATATCGAGATCGGCCGCTCGGAGGCGCGCCTGGTCATCGGCGGCGAGCGCGCCACGGGCGAGAGCGTGGACGACGGCTGGTTCTTCCAGCCCACCATCTTCGCCGACGTGAAGCCCGGCTCGCGCCTGGCGACGGAGGAGATCTTCGGCCCGGTGCTCTCGGTGATCCGCTTCAGCGACGTGGACGAGGCGTTCCGCATCAACAACGAGGTGAAGTACGGCCTCTCCAGCTCCGTCTACACGCGCGACGTGAACATCTCGTTCCGCGCGCTGCAGTACCTGGACAACGGCATCACCTACGTGAACGCTCCCACCATCGGCGCCGAGGCGCACCTCCCCTTCGGCGGCGTGAAGCAGACGGGCAACGGCCACCGCGAGGGCGGCTGGGAAGTGTACGAGTTCTACTCGGAGACCAAGGTCTGCTACGTGGACTACTCGGGCAAACTCCAGCGCGCCCAGATCGACAACTACGGCGGATCTCCGTACTGAACGGAAGTGCGTGAGTGCGGAGTGCGTTAGTGCGGGGCGGCGTCGCGAGATGCCGCCCCGTGCTGTAATGGAAAAACCAACTGCAATCTCACGCAGAGGCGCAGAGACGCAGAAGAGAACAACAGAGAAAAGCCTCACAAAGAGAACAGAAGGAACTGAAAGCCACAGAGAAAACCTCTTCAGTTGTTCTCTCTGTGGCTCCGTGTCTCTGTGTGAGCCATGCAGTTGCAGTTCTCTCCTGCGTCTCTGCGCCTCTGCGTGAGCCCTGCAGTTGCAGTTCCTCCGCACTCACGCGCTAACGCACTCACGCACTTCCTTCCCCGGAACGGGCCCAAACCTCGCGTGTACGTACCAGACCGGGCATCCAGCCCCACCCTGCGGTACCGCGGCGGCGAGCTCACGATGGAAGAACTGCATTCCCCACACCCCTTCGACGGCCAGCCCCCCGCCGGGCGCCGCGTGACGGTCGCCGATCCGCGCGGCTCCGTCTCCACCGGGCGGTGGATGTGGGAGTGGACCAAGGCCATCTGCACCGCCATCCTCCTCTTCCTGGGGATACGCACCTTTCTGGTGGAGGCGTACAAGATCCCCACCGGGTCGATGGAGGGGACGCTCCTGATCGGCGACTTCCTCCTCGTCAACAAGGCCGTGTACGGCGCGGAGATTCCCGTCGCCGGCACGCGGCTCCCCGCCTTCTCGCATCCCAAGCGCGGCGACGTGCTGGTCTTCCTTCCGCCCCACGACCCGCACCGCAACTACGTGAAGCGGCTGGTCGGGGTGGGCGGCGACACGCTGGAGATGCGCGACAAGGTGCTCTTCAGGAACGGAAAGCCGCTCGACGAGCCGTACGCCCGCCACGTGGACCCGCTCAGCGATCCGCGCGAGCCGCGGATGATCTGGCAAAAGGACTTCCTGGCCGGCACCCTCCGCGAGCGCCGCCGCTACCGCCCCACTCGCGACAACTGGGGCCCCATCGTGGTGCCGCCTGGCAAGCTGTTCGCGCTCGGCGACAACCGGGACAACTCCGAAGACTCGCGCTACTGGGGCTTCTTCGACGAGAACGCGGTCAAGGGGCGGCCCATGTTCGTCTACTATTCGTTCGAAAAAGACATCACCCAGCAGTTCTCGTGGCTCACCGCCGTCCGCTGGACGCGCATCGGGGAAGTGATCCGCTAGGACGCGGTGCAGGGGAAAGGGGAAGCGGGCGCGAGGATCATCCTCGCGCCCGCTTCTCACTTTCGCGTCACCCGGAGCAGCCTCCGTGTTACACGATCCGGAAAAAAGTGCGTGCAGAATCGGCCAGCGCGTTGAAAACCACCGTTGTCAAGTCTTTTGTTTCGGCCGGGGGTTGACACCTTCCGGAGGCTTGTCCATACTCAACGCGTGACCCGGTGGGTGGACGCTCGTGTCCTCCCAACAGGCCTCGCGGCCTCTCACCGCCTTCCCCTTTGGCGACGCCGCGTACCCGGCCGGTGTCCTCCGCAGAACCCCACACTCTGCGTTGTCTGCTTCGCCCCGGAGCACCCCCATGACGTTCAGCCCCGCCAAACGCGTCTCCTCCGAATCCGAATCGCTGGACCAGTACCTTCGCGAGATCAGCGTGTACCCGCTGATCGACCGGAACGAAGAGGCGCGGCTCGCGCGCCTGATCCGTGACGGCGCGCCCGACGCGCTGGAGCACCTCGTGCGCTCCAACCTGCGCTTCGTGGTGGCGGTCGCGAAGAAGTACCAGAACCAGGGCGTGTCGCTCTCGGACCTGATCAACGAAGGGAACATCGGGCTGATCCGCGCCGCGCGGAAGTTCGACGAGACCAAGGGGATCAAGTTCATCTCGTACGCCGTCTGGTGGATCCGGCAGGCGATCCTGCAGGCGCTGGCGGAGCAGTCGCGCATCGTGCGTGTGCCGCTCAGCCGCGCCGGCGCCGTCCACCGCATCGGCCGCCGCTCCTCGGCCATGACGCAGGAGCTGGGGCGCGAGCCGACTCTGCAGGAGATCGCGAGCGAGCTGGAGGTGCCGGAGGACGAGGTCAGCCACGCGCTGGCGATGTCGCAGGTCTACCTGTCGCTCGACGCCCCGCTCGTTCCGGGCGAGGACGGGCAGCTCCTCGACTACCTTTCCGACCAGTTCTCCCCCGGTCCGGACGAGGAGGTCTACGAGGACGCCCTCAAGCGCTCCATCGACGAGGCGCTGGGGACCCTCACCGAGCGCGAGTCGCGCGTGCTGCGCCTCTACTTCGGCCTGGGCGACGCGGAGCCGATGACGCTGGAGCAGATCGGGGAGAAGTTCGGCATCACGCGCGAGCGCGTGCGGCAGATCAAGGAGAAGGCGCTGCTCCGCCTCCGGCACCAGTCCAGGGCGCGGTTCCTGGAGACGTTCCTGACCTGAGGAACTGCAGGGCTCACGCGGAGACGCGGAGACGCAGAGGAACGGCGGGGCTCACACAGAGACACAGAGGCACAGAGAGAACGATTCTCTCGGTGCCTCTGTTCTTTGTTGAGGTCTCGAATTCTTACTCGCCGCGGAGGGCCTCCATGGGGTCGGCGCGGCTGGCGCGGCGGGCGGGGAGCCAGCTCGCCCCGAGTGCCACCACCGTGAGCACGGTGCAGACGCCCAGGTAGGTGGCGCCGTCCGTGGGGCGTACGCCGTACAGGAGCGCGGACATCCCCTGCGTCGCGGCGAAGGCGAGCGCCAGGCCAAAGGCGAGGCCCCAGGCGGTGATTCGCGCGGCCTCGCGCGCTACCATGCGGCGGATCTCGCCCGTGCCGGCGCCGAGGGCCATGCGGATGCCGAACTCGCGCCGCCGCTGCGCCACGCCGTACGCCAGCACGCCGTAGATGCCGATGCAGGCCAGCAGCAGCGCAACGCCCGCGAAGCCGCCCAGCAGCGAGGCCGTGAAGCGCTGCGGAGCCACCGACCGCTCGAACACCTCGTCCATCGTCTGCACCTCGCTCACCCCTAGTCCGGGGTCGATCTCCGCGATGGCGGAGCGCAGGGCGCGAATCACGGGGGCGGTGGGGCCGTCCGTGCCGATCACCAGGATCATGGAGTTCCAGGTGTCCTGCGCATGCGGCACGTACACCAGCGGGCCGATCTCGTCGCCCGCACCCATGTAGCGCACGTCCTCGGTCACGCCCACGATCTCGCGCAGGAGGTTCTCGTCGCGCCACGAGCGGATGCGCTTGCCGATGGGATCCTCGTTGGGGAACATGCGCCGCGCGAACTCGCGGTTTACCACGGCGACCGGGGTGGCGCCCTTCCGGTCCGCGCTCGTGAACTCGCGCCCGCGCACCACCGGCAGGCGCAGGGTGGAGAAGTACCCCGGCGTGACCACCGTCCACATCCCGCTCACCTCGGCGCCAGCCGGCGGCTCGGGCCGCCCGTCCGCCAGGAAGGAGCGGCCCAGGTAGAACCCTCCGCCACCCAGCGGGAGCGCCGACGCGGCGGCCGAGCCGCGGACGCCGGGGAGCGCCGCCACGCGATCCAGGATCTCGCGGATGGCCGCCACGCTCGCCGATGCGCTGTCGTACCGCTCCCCCTGAAGCACCACGGACGCGGTGGCCACCCCCGCGGTCTGGAAGCCGGGGTCGACCGAGTAGAGCTGCGCCAGGCTCTTGAGCAGCAGCGCCGAGCCCACCAGGAGCACCAGCGAGAGCGCGATCTCACCCGACGCGAGCGCCTTGCGCACCCGACGTCCGCGTACGCCCGCGGTGCTGCGCCGGTCCTCTTCGCCCAGCGTGGGGGAGAGCACGGCGCGGCGGGCCATGCCGATGGCGGGCGCCAGCCCGAAGAGCACCGCCGAAAGGATGGAGACCGCCAGGGCGAAGAGCAGCGCCCGCGGGTCCATGGAAAGCTCCTCCATGCGCGGCGTGCCCTCGGGCGCGGTCAGCGCCAGCGCGCGCACGCCGGCGTAGGCGAGCGCCGACCCCAGCACCCCGCCGGCCACGGCCAGGATCAGGCTCTCGGTGAGGAGCTGGCGCACGAGCCGCCCGCCCCCCGCGCCCAGGGCGATGCGCACGGCGAGCTCCCGCCCCCGCCCGGCCGCGCGGCTCAGCAGCAGGTTGGCGACGTTCAGGCATCCGATGGCGAGCACCAGGCTCACTGCGCCCATCAGCAGCCAGAGGGTGAGCGGCAGGTCCTCGCCCACCACGTAGTCGATGAGGGGGACCGCCGTGATCGTCACCCCTTTGCGGGTGACCGGGTGCTCCCGCGCCACGCGACCTGCGATCGACTCCAGCTCGGCGCGGGCGCGGCGGAGCGGCTCGTCCGGCTTGAGCCGCGCGACGGCGCTGAAGACGAAGTTGTCCCGCCGCTCCAGGTCCGGCCGGTCGGCGGGCGACAGGCGGAGCGGCGCCCACAGGGCCGCCTCGCGGGGGAAAGCCATCCCGCGCGGCGCCACGCCCACCACCTGGCGCGGCCGTCCGCCGATCCGCAGCATCTTCCCCACGATCGCCCGGTCGCCCGCGAACATGCGCTGCCACAGCTCGTACGAGAGGACGACCACGCGGGGCGATTCGGGATCGAACTCCTCGGACACGAAGAAGCGCCCCAGCGTGGGCGCCATCCCCAGCGTGGCAAAGAAATCGGAGGACACCGCCGCGCCGGTGAGCCGCTCCGCCTCCCGCTCGTCGGCGACGTTCCAGTCCACCGGCTGGTACACGGCGGCGCGGGCGAAAACTCCGTTCGCCTGCCAGTCCTCGTAGTCCGCGTAGGTGACGTTCCACTGGCTGCCGTCCTCCATGCTCCGCGCCTGCGGCACCACCAGCCGCTCGGAGGCGGGGAAGGGGAGCGGGCGCAGGAGCACGTGGTTCACGGCCGAGAAGATCGCCGTCATCGCGCCGACGCCCAGCGCGATGGTGCCGATGGCCACCAGCGTGAAGCCGGGCGCGCCGCGCAGCACGCGCACGGCGTAGCGCGCGTCCTGCCCCAGGTCTTCCAGCAGGCGGGGGCGCGCCTCGTCGCGGACGGCCTCCTTGTGCCGCTCCACCCCGCCGAACTCCACCAGCGCCGCGCGACGCGCCTGCGCGGGCTCCATCCCCGCGCGCACGTTCTTTTGCGTCTGCTGGTCGATGTGGAAGCGCATCTCCTCGTCCACGCCGCCGTCCAGCTCGTCGCGCCGCAGTGAGTTGCGCAGCCGGTGCCAGACCTCACGGATAAGCCTCATGGTGCCCTCGCGATCAGCGGGTGTCTGTGGCGAGCACCAGGTTGACCGCCCTCGACAGGCGCTCCCAGT
>DASWNZ010000227.1:0-12268 GCA_036398975.1 Longimicrobium sp. | reverse complement strand
CTCCCCGTCTGGCAGGCGGATGGCGGAGAGCTTCCACTCGGCCAGCCCCTCGCGGTGCATCACCAGCGCCATCCGCTCCTTGCCGTCGTCCTTGTCGCGGAAGTGCAGGACAAAGGTGTCGACGCCCTCGTACCCGCGCGTCACCTCCACGTCGCGCGCGGCCTTCTCCGCGCGGCCGCGGCCCTCCTGGCCCACCGACGGCCGCTCGCCGCGCACGGCCGCCGCGATGCCGCCCGGCGTCACGAACGAGTCCACCAGCGGATCCACCATCATCCCGGCGAGGGCCGCTCCGAAGCGCGCGAACGGGTTGTCGTCCGCCTCCTTGTCGATCCGCTCGGCCATGGCCTGGCGCACCTCTTCCTTGACGCTCGCGCGCACGGAGGGAAAGTCCACCAGCTTCGCCAGCGCCTCGCGGTCGCCGGCCTCGGCCGCCTGCTGCAGCCGCCTGACCGCCAGGTGCGGAGTGAAGTAAAGCCAAACCGCCGCGGCGCACAGCGCCAGCAGGGCGAAGGGACGGAAGTAGCTGCTCTTGCGCATGAGGGAGGTGTTTCTGGAGGGAAGAACGGCCGCAAGCCTCTGAGGTTGCTGCACTTGCGGCCGGAAAGATAGCACCGCGGCGGGCGCCGCGGTACCCGGTCAGCGCCGGAACCTCAGCGTGATCGGAAGCTCCACGTCCACGTCCACCGGGATGCCCTCGATCGTCGCGGGCCGGAACCGCATCCCCCGCACGATCCCGACGATCTCCGGGTCGACGTCGTCGGGGCTGCCGCGCACGGTGACCTCGCCGGTGGGTACTCCGTCGGCTCCGATGTTGAAGCTGACGTGGCGGGTGGCTTCGTACCCCGCCAGCTGCGGATTCGCGGCGAGGAGGCGCTGCACCGCCGCTTCCATCGCCCGCTGCAGCGCTCCGGTGTCGGTGAGCGACGGCATCACCATGAGCGCCTCCACCACGGCGATCCGAGGATTCCTCCCGCTCCTCAACCAGAAGGTCTCGCCATGCGCCCGTCGGCTCGGGAGGCGTCGGACGAGGTGGGTCCGAAGCAGAGACACGATCGCGCTGTCGTAGCCACCCCGAAGAGGCCGCCGCAAGAGCGCTCTCACATCTTTCAGCGTCCCCGTCGAATCGTAGCGCACCCAAAACAGCATCCGCCGCGGGGTCCCTGGCGGCGTCGGGGGGGCGTCGAGCAGCGCGCGGTGCAGCCCCGTGGAATCCACGAACGACGAGAGCGGAAGCGGCTCTTTCTGCGCGAAAGCCAGCGACGCGGCGCACGCGTCCAGCACCGCGAGAAGCGCGAGAAACGAGAAGGTCCGGATCATCATCTCACCGAAATTCCAGGTGGATTGGAAGCTCCACGAGCACCGGCACCGGGCAACGGTTGATCATCCCGGGCCTGAACCGCATGGCATCCACGATGTCGTGGATTCCGTCGTCGATCTCGGGGATGCCGAGCTGAGTCAGGATCCGGCTCTGCGCCGGCACCCCTTTTTCATCGATCTGGAACGTCGCCGTCACGTCGGCCATCCGCCCCTTCAGCGCGGGGAGCTGCCGCACGAGTCGCTTCGTCACGCGCTCCATGGTGTCCGCCACTTCGCCCACGTTCGCGAGCTCGGGACGGTCTTCGCGAACGCGCCGCGCGACCTGGACGCGCGCGGAAGGGCCGGCGGTCAGCCATACGTAGACACCCGTTGCCTTGCGGGTCTCGTGCACCGGGCGGGCGTGGGTGCGCAGCAGCGCCGCGAGCGCCTCGCGGTGTTCGCTGGCGCCGCCGGAGCAGTCCAGCGACCGCACCTCCTCCCGCACCCCCGCACTGTCGAACAGAACCAGGTACAACGACCGCGGCCCCTCGGGCGCGGCGGCCACGGCCGCGTGCAGCGCCGCCGAGTCCACGTAGGTGGAGAGGGCATGCACCTCCCTGGACTGCGCGTGGCCCGGGATGGCGAGCAGGGCGAGCAGGGCAGCGACGGCCGCGGCACGGATCACGGAGCACTCCCGGAAGGGTTGGATTCGTCGAGCGACGCCGCGAACTCGTGAAGGGCGCGCCAATATCGCTCACCCGCCACGGTCTGCAGGTCGTTGTGGCCGGCGCCCTCCACCCAGAAGTGCCGTTTGGGCGGATTCGCCCGCTCCAGCAGCCGCGCGCCGTGCCAGAAGGGAATGACCTCGTCGCGCGTCCCGTGGATCACCAGCACGGGCGCGCGTATTTGTCGCAGCCTGCGCTCCGTTCCGAAGCGGTCGAACGGAAAGATGCGGCGCGAAACCGCCACCTGGAAGGCGCTCACGAAGGTGCTCTCCAGCACGAGCCCCGCCACCGGCTGCCTGCTCGCCAGCTCCGACGCGATCCCGCCACCCAGCGATCTCCCGTGCAGGATCACGCGCTCCGGCGGCACGCCCAAAGTGCCAGTGAGGTGCTCGTACGCCGCCGCGAGATCCTGGTACGCACTGCGCTCGCCCGGCACGCGCCTGGAGCTCAGCCCGTAGCCGCGGTAGTCGTACGCCAGCACCGAGAACCCCGCGTCGCGCAGATCGGGGAGGAAATAGCGCAGGTCGCCCAGATCCTCGGCGTTGCCGTGGCTGAACAGGATCGTGTATCGCGCCCGCGGGTTCGGCAGCCACACCACCGCGATGGAATCCCCGTCCCCCACCGGCACCATCGTGGCACCGGCCGACGCCGTGTACCGCGGCGTCTGCGGCTGAAAGATCACCCGCTCCGCGTACCACCACACCAGCGCCCCCAGCAGGAGATACACCCCCACCAGGACGCCGGCCACGTACATCACCATCGCCCCCCACCCCGCCACCGCCACCCCCTCAGCGCGCCGCCGGGCGTGCATACGGGGATAGCCGGATCGGCATGCTGTCCGTCATGCCCGGACAGCGGCGGTGAAGCATCGTCTGCATCTCGGGCGGTTCATCGTCGTATCCGCTTCGCGCCCGCAGTCGTGGCAGAAGCGTTCCGGGTAATCCGGATTTCCGAACGCCGACCACACATTCCAGCATTCGCGACAGAATGGGGCGTCGGCGTTCCGGCGCACATCGGTGCCGCACCGGATGCAACTCCCCTGTTTCCCCGTATCCCTGCTCGGTTCGGGCCGGCCCCGTTGCACCCGGACGCCCGCAGGTTGCGCGAGCCGGGCTGTTACGTGACGGCGGAGCTCGACACCTCGCCGCTTGATCGACTCCACCTCCTCGACAGCATCGGCGTAGATGGGTTCGTCCACCGAGAAACGGACCCCCATTTCGTAGTTCTGCTCCGACCCCTTGAGCAGGTTGAGCGATGTGATTACAAGAGTCTTTTCATTGTAGTAACATTTCGCGTGAAGCCGTTCCACCAGGAACACCGAAACGCCAGGAAGCTCGAGGAGGCGGTAATCCTCTCCGCGGTTCTCCGCATCTTGCCGCGCGACGACGGTGATCGGGATACCTCGTTCCGACGCCTCCTGCAAGCGACCCCAGAAATATTCAGTGAGATCGAGATACGGCGAGATCAGGACCAGATGTTCGCGTGCCCGATCAATGATCGTGTCGATTTCAGCGGCGACGCTTTTTGCTCTCAGAAATTCCGGCACTTAGTCATTCAAGAAAAGGAGAAGAGCGCACAGCAGAGAGTTACATCGCGGACCATGCGCAGGGTACCCAGCGCGGGATTAGTCCGCGCTCCATCGCAGAGCCGCCTTCTTTGCTCTGCGCCGAGAGATGGTGTGGATCGATAGCGGAGTGCCGCTCCTCTCACAATATGGAGCGGGTGTGCTGCGCATCGCCCGGATCCCAGACCGCTTCAGCGGTCTTCCCGTGGTTCCAGCCGGGGGCTTCAGCCCCCGGCGTGGCCGGCGCCCGCCCCGAGCCTGCGAAGGCAGGCTTCCCGCGGTCGTTGCAGCGGTTTCAACCGCCGGCCCCAACCGGGTTCCGCCCCAACCAACCCACCCTCACCCCTGCACCACCTTCGCCTTCCTCCCCCGCTTCTTCGACACCGGCGCCTCCTCCAGCGCCGTTGCGTCCGACATCGGCTCCAGCGCAGGCCCCGCCTCCAGCGCAGGCCCCGCCGCCCCGCGCCCCGCCAGCATCCCCGCCAAAAACTGCCCCGTGTACGACCGCGCCACCTTCGCCACGGCCTCCGGCGTCCCCGCCGCGACGATCTCACCGCCGCGCGGCCCGCCCTCCGGACCCAGGTCGATGATCCAGTCGGCGGTCTTGATGACGTCCAGGTTGTGCTCGATCACGAGCACCGTGTTGCCGCGCTCCACCAGGCGGTGCAGCACCTCCAGCAGCATGCGCACGTCCTCGAAGTGCAGGCCGGTGGTGGGCTCGTCCAGGATGTAGAACGTCTGGCCGGTGGCGATCTTGGAGAGCTCCGTCGCCAGCTTCACGCGCTGCGCCTCACCGCCCGAAAGCGTCGTCGCGGACTGGCCCAGGTGGATGTAGCCGAGCCCCACGTCGGAGAGCGTCTGCAGGTGGCGGCGGAGGCGCGGGACGGCTTCGAAGAGTTCCAGCGCGTCGTCCACCGTGGCCTCCAGCACGTCGGCGATGGAGTGGCCCTTGTAGAAGACTTCCAGCGTCTCGCGGTTGTAGCGCTTGCCGCGGCACACCTCGCACGGCACGTACACGTCCGGCAGGAAGTGCATCTCGATCTTCACCAGCCCGTCGCCCTGGCACGCCTCGCAGCGCCCACCCTTGACGTTGAAAGAGAAGCGGCCCGGCGTGTAGCCGCGCATCTTGCTCTCCGGCAGCTCGGCGAAGAGGTCGCGGATGACGGTGAAGAGGCCGGTGTAGGTGGCGGGATTGGAGCGCGGCGTTCGGCCGATGGGGGACTGGTCGATGTCCACCACCTTGTCCAGCAGGTCCAGCCCGGTGATGCGGTCGTGCACCCCGGGGACGCTCTTGGCGCGGTAGAACTTGCGCCCCATCGCGTTCCACAGGATGTCGTTGACCAGCGTGGACTTGCCGGAGCCCGAGACACCCGTCACCGCTACGAAGCACCCGAGCGGGATGCGCGCGTCCACGTTGCGCAGGTTGTGCTCGCGCGCGTTGTGGATGACGATCTCGCGCCCCGCCTGAGGCGCGCGGCGCTGGGGCGGGATCTCGATGCGCTTCTCGTCGCGCAGGTACGCGCCGGTCAGCGAGCGCTCGGCCGCGAGGATGTCGTCCACCGTCCCCTCGGCCACCACCTCGCCGCCGTGGCGGCCGGCGCGCGGGCCCAGGTCCAGCACGTAGTCCGCGGCGCGGATGGTGTCCTCGTCGTGCTCCACCACCAGCACCGTGTTCCCCAGGTCGCGGAGCTGCTGGAGCGTCTCGAGGAGGCGCAGGTTGTCGCGCTGGTGAAGGCCGATGGAGGGCTCGTCCAGGATGTACAGGACGCCCACCAACCGCGACCCGATCTGCGTCGCGAGGCGGATGCGCTGCGCCTCGCCGCCGGAGAGGGTCTCGGCGGAGCGGCCCAGCGTGAGGTACTCGAGGCCCACGTTCACCAGGAAGCCGAGCCGCTCGGTGACCTCCTTGAGGATGGGGAGCGCGATCTCGACTGAGAGGCGCGGGTCGTCCTTGAGCGCCTGGAAGAAGTCGTGCGCCTCGCTCACCGGCAGCGCCACCACGGAGCCGATGGAGCGCCCGCCGACGGTCACCGCCAGCGACTCCGGCTTGAGCCGGGTGCCGCCGCACGTGTTGCACGGCAGGGTGCTCATGTACTCCTCCAGCGTCTCACGAAGCGAGTCGCTGGACGAGTCCTGGTAGCGCTGCGCCACGTCGGCCACGATGCCGGCCCACTTCATCTTCTTCCCCCCGTTCTTCACCGACGCGCCGAAGAGCAGCAGATCGCGCACGTTCTCGGGGAGGTCAGCCCAGGGGGTGTTGAGGTCGAACTCCAGCGCGTCCGCCAGCCCCTGCAGGATGGTACCGCGCAGGTGGCCGCGCGGCACGCCCCAAGGCAGCACCACGCCTTCCAGGATGGAGAGGGAGTGGTCCGCCAGGATCAGCTCGGGGTTGGGCTCCCTGCGCGTGCCCAGCCCACCGCACCCGGTGCAGGCGCCGTACGGGGAGTTGAACGAGAACTGCCGCGGCTCCAGCTCGGGGATGTTGATGCCGCACACCGCGCAGGCGTAGTGCTCGGAAAGCAGGTGGGTGACGGGCTCCGCGCCATCGGCGTGCGCCACCACCTCCACCACGCCGTCGGCCGCGCGGAGCGCCGTCTCCACCGAGTCGGCGATGCGCTGCCGGTTGTCCTCGCGCACCACCAGCTTGCGCTCCACGTAGATGGAGATGTCGTGGTTGGAGCGCCGCGCGAGCTTAGGGGGCTCCTCCATGCGGTGGACCGCGCCGTCGGTGCGGGCGTGGCTGAAGCCCTTCTTGCGCAGCTCCTCGTACAGCTCGCGGAACTCGCCCTTGCGGCCGCGCACCACCGGGGCCAGCACTTCCACCCAGGTGCCCGCCGGCGACTCCATGATGCGGTCGACGATCTGCGTGGCGCTCTGCCGCTGCACCGGCCGGCCGCAGTTGGGGCAGTGCGGCGTGCCCGCGCGCGCCCACAGCAGGCGGAGGTAGTCGTACACCTCCGTGACGGTGCCGACGGTGGAGCGCGGGTTGCGCCCCGCCGTCTTCTGCTCGATGGAGATGGCCGGCGAGAGCCCCTCGATGGAGTCGACGTCCGGCTTCTCCATCATCCCCAAGAACTGCCGGGCGTACGCCGAAAGCGACTCCACGTAGCGCCGCTGCCCCTCGGCGTAGATGGTGTCGAAGGCGAGCGACGACTTGCCGCTCCCGCTCAAGCCCGTGACCACGGTCAGCTTGTCGCGCGGGATGCGGACGTCGATGTTCTTGAGGTTGTGCTCGCGTGCGCCGCGTACGATCAGGTATTCTTCGTTCATCCCGAAAATTTACCGCACCCCGGCGCTACTTTCAACACCTGCGCGCGACGCGCCAGCACACCCGCAGAATACGCCTGTCTTGCGCGCCGGCCTACGCCCATTTAGCGTCGCGGGAACCGGCGGTTTGATCCTCGCAGCGGAGGAGGCACGATGGGAAGGACGGCCCTGCGACGTGTGGTGGGGACCGCGCTGGCCGGTGTGCTGGCGCTGGGGTGCCGGGACGGGAACCCGGCCGCGGTGGCGGAGGTGGCCAGCGGCCGCTTCCGCGCGGAGGCAACCGGCGCGGTGAGGGCGACGCTGGAAGGAGACGCGGAGCTCCTCCTGCCGCTCGGCGAGAGCATGGAGGTAGAGCTCCGGGACGCGGGCACGCAGCGGACGATCGTGTTCGCCGGCGGCGGCTTCCAGACGGTGACGAGCTTCCAGCCGTTCCGCTTCCGGAGGGGGGAGCATGCGCTGGGGCTGCTCACGGCCGTGTTCACGATGTTCTCGGATGACCCCGACAGCCAGGCGCGGCCGTACTTCCCTCTTCGCGGAACGCTGCGCGTGACCGAAGCCACCGACCGGCGCGTGGCGGGCACCTTCTGGTGGGAAGGGAGCGCGGACCCGCGCGATCCCTCCACCCGCATCCGCCTGGAGGGCGCGTTCGACGCCGTCCGCGCCCCATAGCAGGCGCACGCACCCCGTAAGTTCGCCGCCCTCGAACCGGTTTAGGCGCAATCAGGTCTCCGGCCACAAAACCGTTGACGCGGTCCGATTGCGCTGCTATGCTAAAAAATAAGCAGGAGCGATCGCTCCGGGTTCCCACCGCAGTGCAGTACCCTCGAAAAAGGCACCCCGGCCGCGAGGCCGGTCCGCAAAGCCACGGGATCTCCCGCAGACAGCCCGGCCACCGAGGCAGTCGAGATTCTGCACCCTCGCAGATTCTCTCCCGTCCCTTTTCTCTCCTGGGGTCCGCGTATGAAACGTTTCTCGTCTGGTTACACCCTCGGTTGCGTACTTGCCGGCAGCCTCGCCCTCGGGGCCTGCTCGGACGACGCCGCCAACCCCACCGCAGCCGCGCCCAGCCTTTCGCAGTCGGCCGCCGTGGGTTCGTCGCTGGTGCTCTTCCGCGGGAACGCGATTCCGGAAGGCTTCGCGGAGCAGGTGCAGGCGCTGGGCGGTACGGTGGTGTTCTCGCACGCCGGCGTGGGCTTCGCGATGGTGGACGGGCTCGGTGAGGCCGGCGTCGCCGCGATCCGCGGGGTGAGCGGCGTGGCCGACGTGCAGCCGGACGCGCAGCTCGGCCTCGGCGCGCCGCAGGAGGCCACCGGCGCCGAGCTCGGCGCCGAGACGCAGGACGGGATCATGAGCCAGGCGAACCCCGCCACCGCCGCGCGCTACGTGTGGCAGTGGAACATGCGGTCCATCGGCGCCCACAAGGCGTGGGCGGCCGGCAAGCTGGGCTCGCCCAACATCACGGTGGCGATCCTGGACACGGGGATCGACTACGACGCGCTGGACCTCAACGGCCTGGTGGACCTGTCGCGCTCGCGGTCGTTCGTGCCGTCGGACAACGCGATCACCGCGGCGTGGTACCCCACGCGCCACCAGACCTCGGACTACAACGGGCACGGCACCAACGTCGCCACGCAGGTGAGCAGCAAGGCGATCGCGCTGGCCGGCGTGACCTCCAGGACCACGCTGATCAGCGTCAAGGTGCTGGGCGCCAACGGCTTCGGCTCCCTGGGCGGGGTCCTCTCGGGGATCATCTACGCGGCCGACCAGGGCGCGGACGTGGCCAACATGAGCCTGGGCGGCGTGCAGTCCAAGATCGGTGCGGGGCCGGTCACCGCCCTGGTGCAGCGCACCATGAACTACGCCAAGCAGAAGGGGATGCTGGTGGTGGTGGCCGCGGGCAACACTTCCACGGACATGGACCACGACGGCAGCACTCTGGCCACCTACTGCTCCACCACGCACGTGATCTGCGTGTCGGCGGTCGGACCCTCCACCCCCACCGCCAGCCCGGACGAGTCGTCGCTCTACACCAGCTTCGGCCGCTCGTCGGTGAGCGTGGCCGGACCCGGCGGCAACTTCCGCGCTGACTTCGCGCCCTCGGCTTGGCCGTGGGGCAACAGCCCGGCGTCGCTGGTGTTCTCGCTGTGCAGCAAGACCACGCTCGCGCTGGCTCCCAACGGCAGCGTGCTTGGGCCGGCGGGGTGCCAGGCCGGCAACCGCCTGGTGGGCATGGTCGGCACGAGCCAGGCGACGCCGCACGTGTCCGGGCTCGCCGCGCTGCTGATGGCCGAGCACGGCACCGGCAACGTGTCGCAGATCAAGCACATGATCGAGAAGTCGTCGGTGGACGTCGGTGCGACCGGTACGGACCCGTACTACGGCCGCGGCCGCGTCGACGTGGCGCGCGCGCTCGGCCTCTAGGCGTCGCGCGGGCGTAAGAAAGGGCCGGGGATCCAGGCGGATCTCCGGCCCCTCGCTCCTGTCCGTGTGTCTCACGCAGAGGCGCAGAGACGCGGGAGAGAACCGCAACTGCATGGCTCACACAGAGACACAGAGGCCACAGAGAGAACCGCAAAAGGTTTTCTCCGTGGCCTTTTAGTTCTTTCTGTGGCCTCTGCGTGATGCTTCGCGGTGAATCGCGCCGCTACTGGCGCTTGTACATGGTGCCGGCGAAGTACATGCGGTCCGGGTAGGCGGGAGTTTCCTTGTCGTCGTAGGGGAAGGCGATGCCGCGCTGCACCTTGCCGTCCGCTCCGGTCAGCACGAGCGAGTAGCCGGCGACCTCCCACTTGCCGTCGCCGCCGCCCTGGGCGCCAGCGTCGACCACGGACTCGCTCGAGGTGCTCTGGACCGACGCGACCCCCACGCGCCGAAAGGTCCCGTCGGGGCGCAGCTCGATGGTGTTGGACGCGGACGCGCTGTTGCCGCCGCCCGTGCTGAACGACTCCCCGCCCTCGTAGGTGCCCGCGAGCGACTTGCCCTCCTCGAACGGCTTCACCGCGGTGAAGATGCCGCCGTCCCACCCGAAGCCGCCCGCGTCGGCCCCGATGCTCCCCTCGGTCACCTTGCTGTCGGCCCAGGTCACCTTCAGCTTGCCATCCGCGACCTCGTACGTCCCCTGGTTCCCCTTGTGCGCCGCCAGGTCCTCCGCCGAGAAGCCGGATGCCAGGTTCTGGTACACGCGTCCATCCGGCGCGAAGTACCAGACCGCCTTCTCCAGCGAGTTGGTGTACGACCAGAAGCGGGTCATGAAGAAGAGCCCCACCGGCTTGCCGTCCACCATCGCGGCGGCGGGGGGATCGTCCCCACCCCCGCCCGCGGACGCTCCGCCGCACGCGGCGAGGGCAAGGATCAGCAGCAACGGGGAAAGTCGATGGCGCATCTGTGGCCTTTGGGCAGAGGGTGGAGCAACGGCGTAATAGTGCGCGCGGGAGAGCGATTGTCCTAGCGTGGTGAAAAGCGGCGGTTCGCAACGGGGTTCCGGAGCGAAGCCGCCAGCACGATCATTCTTGACTGGGAATGTGCAGGTGGGTAGCGTGCCTATGTCGCCCCACCTTCCTTCCGCGACGCCCTTATGACCCCGTATCCCAGGCGAAAATGTCACGAACAAAGTTGGCTCCCATCGCTTTCCTCACGGCCGCGGCGCTGATCCTGGGCGCATGCGGTGACGTCGTGGCCCCCACCGCGAGCGCCGCGATGCGCCCCGGCGGCGGCCCGCGACTGTCGGTGCCGGGGCCGAGCGGCACCACGTGCCTGGACGAGTCGATCGTCAGGGGCGGCGCGATCGACTTCACGCAGAGCCAGATGAATTTCCACGGGTTCTCGCGCAACTACTGCTGGAGCGGCGGGGTGGTGGCCGTGCAGGCCGATCTGCACTGGGGGATCGTGAGCGCGTGCTCGCAGGACGTGCCGAAGATGATCACCGGCTACGGCGACAACCGCCCCGCGTACAACTTCTACGAGAATCCGGCGGCCAACTCGCTCGACGTGTACCGGTCTCACGCCAGACCCACGGGCTCAGGGTACCTCAAGGCGAAGATGGTGCGGATGCACCGCTTCTGGCACCCCGGAGTGGGTGCGTACGGTGGTTCCTACACGGAGTACAACGAGGTGACCGAGCGCTGCGACAGCCTTCCGCCGCCGTCCACGCCCTTCACCGCCCTGTCGCTGGACAGCTGCACGCAGACCGAGTGCTGGTACTCGCAGACGATCTCGTCGTGCGTGAACATGATGCACACCGCCACCCCCACCGGTTCCGGGCCCTTCACGTACCAGTGGCAGGATGGGACCACCGGGACTTCCAACACCTTCCAGGTCTGCCCCTACCCCAACGGGGAGACCAGCTACCGCGACATATGGGTCGTCGTCACCGACGTGAACACGGGCGTCAGCAAGAGCCGGATGATCCACTGGACGTTCTACAACGGCTACAACGGTTCCTGCGTCGAGTGCGCCTGATCCCAGGCGCGACAAACCGCGCCCGGTGCATCATGTGAGCACCGGCGCGGTAGCTCTCCCCGTCACCGCCCTGCGCCCCCGCGGGAGGGGGGCGGGGGGAGGGGGGCCCTCTAGCGCTCCGTCACCGCGACGATCGCAGCCCGCTTCCGCCCCGCCAGCACGGCGACGGCGCGGAGGCGGGCGCGCAGGGGAGATCCGTCCGGGGCGGCGACCACCTCCACCTCGGCGGCGCGGGGGAGGAAGGCCGCGCGCTCGCGCAGCTCGGTGAGCCGCCCCTGCGCCGTGAACCGCGACGCGGGCGGGAGGGCGCCCAGCAGCTCGAAGGGCGAGAGCATCGGCCCCGCCTTCCGCCGGGCGACCAGCGCGAGCGCGGCCCGTTCATCGATGCCGGGGAGGGTACGCAGGACGGCGGCGGGGGCGGTGTTGACGTTGATCATCCCGTCGCCCGCAACGCTCAGCAGCGGCGCCACCCGCGCGTACTCGCCGTGGGTGATGCCCGGCACCCGGCGCAGATCCGCCACTGTCGCAAAGGCCCCGGGCATGGGGCGCAGGCGCCTGCCCGACGAGTCCGGCGCCAGGGCGGGCGGGGCGTGCGCGGCGCGCCACCGCGCGACCTGCGCCGTCAGCGCACCGGCGCGCCCGGGCTCCACCCCCGCGGCCGCGAAGAGCGTGAGCAGGTCCGCCTCCGGGGCGAGGTTGAGCTGCACGCGGGCGCGCGCGTCGTGCGCGGTCGCGTGGACGGCGACCCCTTCCAGGCGGTACTCCACGGCGGGGATCAGGAGGGGCTCCGTCGCCGCGAAGGCGCCCGCGGCGGAGGGCTTCGCGAGCTGCTCGCGAAGGCGCTCGGCGAGCACGGCCAGGCCGCCGCGTGCCGCCCAGCGTGCACGGGCGGCGGCGCGGGCGTTGGCCACGGCGCGCTGGTCCGCGCGCACGGTGCCGTGGAGCTCAACCGCCAGCG
>DASWNZ010000226.1:0-9725 GCA_036398975.1 Longimicrobium sp. | reverse complement strand
CAATCTTCGGGATCGAGCCGAACATCCCGGTCATGCACCAGGCGTTGCAGCGGCAACTGGCGAATCGCCGTGCCGGCACGCATAACACGTTGACTCGCGGCGAGGTCCGCGGTGGCGGCCGCAAGCCGTGGCGCCAGAAGGGCACCGGCCGCGCGCGCCAGGGCTCCATCCGCGCTCCGCACTGGCGGGGCGGCGGTGTGGTGTTCGGGCCCCACCCGCGCTCGTACCGACAGGACATCCCCAAGAAGGTGAAGGCCCTCGCGCGCCGCTCCGCGTTCAACCAGCGGGCGCTCAACGAGGAGATCACCGTCATCGCCTCGCTGGCGATGGAGGCCCCGAAGACCAAGCGGGTCGCGGAGCTGCTGGGGAAGATGGGAGTGGCCGGCGCCAAGCGCGTGCTGGTGCTGACCAACGGGAGCCAGGAGACGGTGTACCGCTCGGTCCGCAACATCCCGAACGTGGAAGTGATGCCCTTTGCGCAGGCCTCGGCCTACGACGTGCTGCGCGCGCGCCAGCTGGTGATCGAGGCGTCCGCGCTGGACGCGGTCCGCAGCAGCACCGAAGAGGTGGCCCATGCGTAACATCAACGAAGTCATCGTCCGCCCGATCATCACGGAGAAGTCGCACGACCTCCTGGACCGGCTGGGCGCGTATTCCTTTGTGGTAGACAAGGCCGCGAACAAGATCGAGATCGCCAAGGCGGTGGAGACGCTGTTCAACGTCAAGGTGGCGAACGTCCGCACCATGAACTACGCCGGCAAGCAGAAGCGCATGGGGCGGTTCATCGGCAAGAAGGTCAACTGGAAGAAGGCGGTCGTCACGCTTCAGGCCGGCGACAGCATCGAGCTCTTCGAAGGAGTGTAAGGCGATGCCGACCAAGCAGTTCAAGCCGGTGACCGCCGGCACGCGGTTCCGCTCCATCAGCGACTTCAACGAGGTGACCCACACGGGCCGCCCGGAGAAGAAGCTGACCGAGAAGATCCACAGCACGGGTGGCCGCAACCACCACGGGCGCGTGACCAGCCGCTTCAAGGGCGGCGGCCACAAGAAGGTGTACCGGGTGATCGACTTCAAGCGCAACAAGCCGGGGGCTCCGGCCACGGTCAAGCGCATCGAGTACGACCCCAACCGTACCGCCAACATCGCCCTGATCGAGTTCCAGGACGGCGAGCGGCGCTACATCCTGGCCCCGCGCGGCCTCAAGGTGGGCGACACGGTGGTGAGCGGCTCCGGCAGCGACATCCGCACCGGGAACGCGCTGCCGCTCTCCGAGATCCCGCTGGGCACCATGGTGCACAACGTGGAGCTCCGCGCCGGGAAGGGCGGCCAGATGGCCCGCTCGGCGGGCGCCGGGGTGCAGATCGCGGCCAAGGAGGGCGACTACGTCACCCTCCGCATGCCCTCCACCGAGATGCGCATGGTCCGCAAGGAGTGCATGGCGACCATCGGGCAGGTGGGGAACGTGGACCACGAGAAGCAGTCGATCGGCAAGGCCGGCGCCAACCGCTGGCGGGGCAAGCGCCCGCACGTGCGCGGCGTGGCCATGAACCCGGTCGACCACCCGATGGGCGGCGGTGAAGGGAAGACCTCCGGCGGGCGCCCGCCCGTCACCCCGTGGGGCAAGAAGGAAGGGGTGAAGACCCGGAAGGCGAAGAAGGCCAGCAGCAAGCTGATCGTCCGCGGCCGCAAGCGGGGCCGGGCGACGAAGTAACGACGCAGTCCTGAGTCTAAGTCCTGGTTGCAGAGTAGACGGCGCAGCCGGGACGCAGGACTCAGGACTCAGTACTGTTCCGTTCGCGTCCACCACTGGCTCCTCACGTGTGCCGGAGCGAAGTGGACTCCAACCCCGGGCGAATCCGACCCCGGGAGAGACGAAGAGCGAGAGACCGAATGCCGAGAAGCCTCAAGAAGGGGCCGTTCGTCCAGGACTCCCTGCTTGCCAAGATCCGCCAGATGAACGAGCGGAACGAGCGGCGGGTGGTCAAGACGTGGTCCCGTGCCAGCACCATCACCCCCGAGTTCGTCGGCCACACGCTGGCCGTGCACAACGGGAACAAGTTCATCCCCGTGTACCTGACCGAGCAGATGGTCGGGCACAAGCTCGGCGAGTTCGCGCCCACGCGCACTTTCCGCGGCCACGGCGGCAAGCTGGTCGACAAGCGCGCGAAGGCGCGTTAACCGATGCGAAAGGAGACTGACACGATGCAGGCTCGTGCCATCGCCCGCGGCGTCGGGATGTCGCCGCGCAAGATGCGGCTGGTCCTGGACCTGATCCGCGGCCGCGGCGTGAACGAAGCGTACGCCATCCTCAAGTTCTCGAAGAAGGGCGCCACGCGCCCCATCGAGAAGACCCTCCGCTCCGCCGTGGCCAACGCCACGCAGAAGGCCGACGAGGCGCAGGTCTACCTCGACGCCGACGAGCTGGTGGTCCGCGAGGCGTACGTAAACGAGGGTCCGCGGCTGAAGCGGTTCTCGCCCCGCGCCATGGGCCGGGCGACGCCGATCATCAAGCGGACCAGCCACGTCACCATCATCGTCGACCGCAAGGAGTAGCCGTGGGACAGAAGACGCATCCGAGGGGGTTCCGCCTGGGCATCGTCGCCCCGTGGAAGTCCCGCTGGTACGCCGAGCGCAACTTCCCCGCGCTGCTCGTGGAAGACGAGACGATCCGGAAGTACCTGAACCAGCGCCTTGGGCACGCCTCGATCAGCGAGATCGAGATCGAGCGCAAGCCGGGGAAGGTCGTCGTGACCGTGCACACCGCCCGTCCGGGCGTGGTGATCGGCAAGGGCGGCTCCGAGGTCGACAAGCTGCGCGACGAGCTGGGCCGCCTTTCGGGCGGCAGCGAAGTGGCGATCAACGTGGAGGAGGTGAAGCGCCCCGAGGTGGACGCGCAGCTCATCGCCGACTCGATCGCCCACCAGATCGTGCAGCGCGTGTCGTTCCGCCGCGCCATGAAGCGCGCCGTGCAGAACGCCATGCGCTCCGGCGCCGAGGGGATCAAGGTGCAGGTGGCCGGCCGCCTCAACGGCGCCGAGATCGCCCGTACCGAGATGTACAAGGAGGGGCGCATTCCGCTCCAGACGCTGCGCGCCGACATCGACTACGCACAGTCGACCGCCCGCACCACCTACGGCACCATCGGGGTGAAGGTGTGGGTGTTCAAGGGCGAGGTGGTGGAGAGCCGCCGCACCGGGCGCACCTATTCCACGGACGCCTGAGCCGAAGGGGATTGAACGATGCTTGCTCCCAAGAGAGTTAAGTTCAGAAAGCAGATGAAGGGCCGCATGCGTGGCAAGGCCACGCGCGGCAACTACGTGGCGTTCGGCGAGTACGGGCTGCAGGCCCTGGAGCCGGGTTGGATCACCAACCGGACCATCGAGGCCGCCCGTATCGCCATGACGCGCCACATCAAGCGCGGCGGCAAGGTGTGGATCCGGATCTTCCCGGACAAGTCCATCACCAAGAAGCCCCTCGAAGTCCGCATGGGCAAGGGCAAGGGCAACCCCGAGGCGTGGGTGGCCGTGGTGAAGCCGGGCCGCATCATGTTCGAGCTGGAAGGGGTCGCGCCCGAGGTGGCGAAGCGCGCCATGCAGCTGGCGGCGGCCAAGCTGCCGGTGAAGAGCAAGTTCATCGTCCGCGAGCGCTCCGGCCAGGAAGCCGCCGTGGCCGCCACCGCCGAAGGAGGTGCCGCGTGAAGACGTCCGACATCCGCGAGCTGACGGACCAGGAGATCGCCGACCGGATCAAGCAGCTGCAGGAGGAGCGTTTCCGCCTTCGCTTCCGCGCCGCGACGCAGCAGCTGGAGAACCCGATGGTGCTCCGCACCATCCGCAACGACATCGCGCAGCTCAAGACCGTGCAGCGCGAGCGTGAACTGCAGACCGCGAAGGCCAGCTGATGAACGCCGAGAACCAGAACGCCGCCGCGCAGGGGCAGGAAGAGCGCGGCCGGCGCAAGACGCGCGTGGGCGTCGTCGTCTCCGACAAGAGCGACAAGACCGTGGTGGTGAAGGTGGAGCGCCGCTTCGCCCACCCGCTGTACGGCAAGCAGGTGACGCGCACCAAGAAGTACCACGCGCACGACGAGGGGAACGAGTACCACGTCGGCGACACGGTCCGGATCACCGAGACGCGCCCGCTCAGCAAGCTGAAGCGGTGGCGCGTGTCGGAGCTGATCGAGCGGGCCCGCTAACCTCGGCGGCTCTTCCCCGCCGGCCTTAGGCGCCGGCGGGATGGCCCACGGATCACAGGAAACGAACCCATGCTGCAGCAGGAATCGATCATCCGCATCGCCGACAACTCGGGCGCCAAGCGCGCCCTGGTGATCCGCGTGCTGGGTGGAAGCAAGCGCCGCTACGCCTCCATCGGCGACCGCGTGATCGTGGCCGTCAAGGACGCGCTCCCGGACGGCACGGTGAAGAAGGGCGACGTGGCCACGGCGGTCATCGTGCGCACCACCAGCAATGTGCGGCGCAAGGACGGCTCGTACATCCGCTTCGACGAGAACGCGGCCGTCATCATCAACGACGCGGGCGAGCCCCGCGCCACCCGCATCTTCGGGCCGGTCGCCCGCGAGCTGCGCGACAAGCGCTACATGAAGATCGTCTCGCTGGCTCCGGAGGTGATCTGATGCCCAAGATGAAGATCCGCCGCGGCGACCGCGTCAAGGTGATCTCGGGGAACCACAAGGGGCAGGAAGGCGTGGTGCTCCGCGTTGAGCCCGAGAAGAACCGCGTGGTCATCCAGGGCGTGAACATGCGCAAGCGGCACATGAAGCCCTCGCAGGCCTCGCCGGAAGGCGGGATCGTGCAGTTCGAGGCGCCGGTGCACGTGTCGAACGTGATGCTGCTGGACCCCTCCACGGGCGAGCCCACGCGGGTGCGCGCCGGGGTGGGCGAAGACGGAAAGCGCCAGCGCATCTCGGTGCGCTCGGGGAACGCGATTCCGCGGGTGCTGGACTGATTTTGCCCGGGGGCCGCGCGCACATGGCGCGCCGGTCCCCGCGCGTGACCGCCCCCCCGGGCCCCCAGCGGGCCGCGTGGGGATACGGAGCGAACTGAAATGTCGACGACCGAGAACGGCGCCGCCGCGCGCCAGAAGCCGCGCCTGCAGCGCTACTACGAAGAGACGGCGCGCCCCAAGCTCCGCCAGGACCTGGGGCTCACCAACGTGATGCAGCTTCCGACGCTCGAGAAGATCGTCATCAACGTCGGGCTGGGCGAGGCGCCCAAGAACCCCAAGCTTCTCGACGCGGTGGTGGCCGAGCTGGGCCAGATCACCGGCCAGAAGGCGGTGGTGACCAAGGCCAAGAAGGCGATCTCCAACTTCGCCCTGCGCGAGGGCTCGCCCATCGGCGCGGCGGTCACGCTGCGGCGCGAGCGGATGTGGGAGTTCCTGGACCGGCTGGTGAACGTGGCGATGCCGCGCATCCGCGACTTCCGCGGCGTGTCTACCCGCTCGTTCGACGGGCGCGGCAACTACACGCTGGGCGTGAAGGAGCAGCTGATCTTTCCGGAGATCAACTACGACAAGGTGGACAAGATCCACGGGATGGACATCACCATCGTGACGTCCACCAACCGCGACGACCTGGCGCTGGCGCTGCTGCGCGAGCTGGGCGTGCCGTTCCGGGGCGAGACCCCGGTGCAGGTGAACGCGGGGTAATACCACAGTGACAAGTGCTCAGTGCCTAGTGCCTAGTGCCAAGTGCCTGTTTCCGTTATGTTTGCGGATTCCGGGCGCGCACGGGTCCACTGGGCACTGAGCACTGGGCACTTGGCACTTGTGTTCCGGGCACCGACGCCCGGCGCGATCGCAACAACTCTAGGCACGGTCCATGGCACGCAAGGCCCTGATCGAACGGAACAACGGCAAGCAGAAGTTCGCGGTGCGCCACCGCAACCGGTGCAACCGGTGCGGGCGCCCGCGCGCTGTGCTGCGGAAGTTCGGGCTCTGCCGCATCTGCTTCCGGCAGATGGCGCTGGCCGGGGAGATCCCCGGGGTGCGCAAGGCGAGCTGGTAACCCGCAGTGCCAAGTGCTCAGTGCCAGGTGCCCAGTAAACTGCTTCGGCGTTACCAGGCACCAGGCACTAGGGACTAGGCACTGTCCCTTCTCAACTTCCTACGAGTCCGGCCACCAACGCGCCGGATACTATAGGAGAATCGGGCGATGATGACCGACCCCATCGCCGACATGCTCACTCGTATCCGCAATGCGGGTATGGCGCGCCAGCGCCGGGTGGACATGCCGGTGTCGAAGCTGAAGACGGAGATCGCGCGGCTCCTCAAGGACAACGCGTACATCCACGACTACAAGCTGCTGGACGACGGCAAGCATGGTGTGCTTCGGCTTTACCTGAAGTACTACCAGGAGCAGCCGATCATCCGGGAGCTCAAGCGCGTCTCCAAGCCGGGGCTGCGCCGCTACGTGGGCGCGGAAGAGATTCCGCGGGTGCGCAACGGGCTGGGGATGGCCGTGCTCTCCACCTCGCGCGGGGTGATGACCGACCGCGAGGCCCGCGCCGCCAAGATCGGCGGCGAGCTCCTCGCCATCGTCTACTAACCGCGAGAGGAGCCAAGATGTCGCGAATCGGAAGAAGGCCGATCGCCATCCCCAGCGGGGTGGACGTTACGATCGACGGCCAGCACGTGCGCGTGAAGGGCCCCAAGGGCGAGCTCGCCCGCACGCTGCACCGCGAGGTGATCGTGCGCCGCGAGGAGGAGAACATCCTGGTGGAGCGCCCCTCGGACGCGCCCACCCACCGCGCCCTGCACGGCCTCAGCCGCACGCTGGTGGCCAACATGGTGGAGGGCGTCACCACCGGCTTCACCAAGACGCTGGAGATCGTGGGCGTGGGCTACCGCGCGGAGACGAAGCCCTTCGGGCTGACGCTCGCGCTGGGCTTTTCGCACCCGATCGACTACAAGGCGCCGGAGGGGATCACCCTGCGCGCCGTGAACCCCACCACCGTCGAGATCTCCGGGAGCAACAAGGAAGTCGTCGGCCAGGTGGCGGCCGAGATCCGCTCCCTTCGTCCCCCCGAGCCATACAAGGGGAAGGGCGTGAAGTACCAGGGCGAGGTGATCCGCCGTAAGGCCGGGAAGGCGGGCGGCAAGTAAGCCGCCCCCGTCCCAACGTTAGGCGAATCATCGCATAGTCAACCAACAGGAACGGAACGATGGCGAAGAGACTGCGCATCAAGTCGCGCCGGGACCGCCGCGAGCGGCGTCACCGCCGCGTACGCGCCAAGGTCAACGGCACGCAGCAGCGGCCGCGGCTGGTGGTGTACCGGTCGCTCAACAACGTCGAGGGGCAGGTGGTGGACGACGTGGCGGGGAGGACCCTGGTGGGCCTTTCCACACTGAGCTCCGACCTCCGCGCCCAGCGCGCCGAGCAGACCAAGACCGAGCAGAGCCGGGCCGCGGGCCGCGCGCTCGCCGAGCGCGCCAAGGAGATGGGGATCACCCAGGTGGTCTTCGATCGCGGCGGCTACCTGTACCACGGCCGCGTCAAGGCCTTTGCCGAGGGCGCCCGCGAGGGCGGCCTCGAGTTCTGAGGGAGATCTCAATGGCTGAGCAGCAGAACAGGACCGGCGGCGCCCCGGGTGGCGGCGGCGGTGGCGGCGGACGCGGGCGTGGCGGCGGTGCCCCGGGCGGCGGCTTCGGCGGCGGTGCCGGCGGCGGCCGTGGCCGTGGCGGCGGCGCTCCGGGCGGCGGCTTCGGCGGCGGCGGCGGGCGTGGCGGGCAGGGCGGCGACGACCGCGGCCCGCGCGGCCAGGGCGGCGACCGCCGCGGCGGCGGGCGCGACGGCGGCCGTGGCGGGCGCGACCAGGCTCGCGAGAGCGAGTTCAAGGAGAACGTGATCCACATCAACCGCGTCGCCAAGGTGGTGAAGGGCGGCCGGCGCTTCTCCTTCACCGCGCTGGTGGCCGTGGGCGACCAGGCGGGCAAGGTGGGGATCGGCACCGGCAAGGCGAACGAGGTTTCCGAGGCGGTGCGCAAGGCGATCGACTCGGCCCGCCGCGCCATGGTGCGCGTGCCGGTGCTGGCCGGGACCCTGCCGCACGACATCATCGGCGAGCACGGCGCGGGTCGCGTCCTCCTTCGCCCCGCGGCCCCGGGCACCGGCGTGATCGCCGGCGGCGCGGTGCGCGCGGTGCTGGAGTGCGTGGGGGTGCACGACATCCTCACCAAGTCGCTGGGGAGCAACAACCCCTTCAACATGGTGCACGCCACCATGGACGCCCTCACGCACCTCACCACGCGCGAGCAGATCGCGCTGGAGCGCGGCGTGACGGTGGAGTCGCTGGGAGGCGCCCGTGGCTAAGATCCTCATCAAGCAGGTCAAGAGCGGCGTAGGCGCGCCGAGCAAGCACCGCGCGACGCTGCAGGCGCTGGGGCTCAAGCACCAGCGCAGCGTCGTCCAGGACGACAACTCCGCGATCCGCGGCATGATCTTCCAGGTCCGCCACCTCGTAGAGGTGAGCGAGGCCGCCGAAGGGCAGGTGACCAATGGCTGACCTCAGCAACCTGCGGGCGCCGGAAGGCTCGCACCGCGACACCAAGCGCCTGGGGCGCGGCCCCGGCAGCGGCCAGGGCAAGACGGCCGGCAAGGGGCACAAGGGCTCCATGGCCCGTGCCGGCCACAGCGGCCCCGGCGGCGGCAAGCCGGGCTTCGAGGGCGGCCAGATGCCGCTCCACCGCCGGCTTCCCAAGCGCGGCTTCACCCCGCTCAACCGGGTGGAGTACCAGGTGGTGAACCTGTACCAGCTGGAGAAGCTGGAAGAGGGCTCCGACGTGACGCCCGAGACGCTGCACGCGGCCGGGCTGGTGGGCCACCCGCGGCGCCCGGTGAAGGTGCTGGGCACGGGTGACCTCACCCGCAAGCTCAACATCTCGGCGCACCGCTTCAGCCAGAGCGCCCGCCAGAAGATCGAAGGGCTCGGCGGCACCGTCCAGGAGATCGCCTGATCATGTCGAATCCCGTCGCGAACCTTTTCCGGATTCCGGAGCTGAAGGAGAAAATCCTCTTCACGCTCCTCTGCCTGGCGGTGTACCGCACGGGCGCGCACGTCACGGCTCCGGGGATCGACGTCAACGCCCTCAAGGCGTACGTCGGGCAGCTCCAGGGGACCGCGTTCGGGATCTACGACATGTTCGTCGGGGGCGGGCTCTCGCGCGCCACGGTGTTCGCCCTCGGCATCATGCCGTATATCTCGGCCAGCATCATGTTCCAGCTGCTGGCCACCGTAGTGCCCTCCGTGGAGAAGATGCAGAAGGAGGGCGAGGAGGGGCGCAAGAAGCTGACGCAGTACACCCGCTACGCCACCGTGGTGCTGGCGACGTTCCAGGCCTACGGCTACGCCGTGTTCGTGGAGTCGGTGCCGGGCGGCGTGGTGTACCCGGGGTGGGGCTTCCGCCTGTCGATGATCCTGACGCTCGTAACGGGCGCCGTGTTCATCATGTGGCTGGGCGAGCAGATCACCGAGCGCGGGATCGGCAACGGGATGAGCCTGATGATCTTCTTCTCGATCGTCGAGGGGATCCCGTCGGCGATCTACGAGACGGGCAGCCTGGTGAAGCTGGGCCAGGTGCGCCCGGTGGCGATCATCGTGCTGGTGGCGCTGATGCTGGCGACCATCGCGGCGACGGTGGCGCTCACCATGGCGCAGCGCAAGATCCCGGTGCAGATCCCGCAGAAGGTGATGGGGCGCGGGCGCATCC